>PHCU01000106.1 GCA_002842345.1 Betaproteobacteria bacterium HGW-Betaproteobacteria-12
GGCTATACCGATGCCCAGCTCGACCTGATCGCCACCTATTTCGCCGCGCAAAAATAAGGGAGACAACAAAATGATGCTGATGAAAAGACGCGATTTCCTCAAGGTCGGCGCCGCAGCCAGTGCCATGGCTTCCCTTTACGGCTGCGCCGGCGGCGGCAAATCCAGCGGCCATGTGGTCGTGGTCGGCGGCGGCTACGGCGGCGCCACGGTGGCCAAGTACCTGCGCATGTGGAGCGAAGGCGGCATCCAGGTGACGCTGATCGAGCGCAACCCGACCTTCATCTCCTGCCCGATCTCCAACCTGGTCATCGGCGGCAGCAAGACCATGGAAGACATCACGGTCAGCTACGACAACCTGAAGAGCAAGTGGGGCGTGCGCGTCATCCAGGACGACGTGCTCGGCGTCGACTCGGCCAAGCGCACGGTCAAGCTGGCCAAGGGCGGCGACCTGAGCTACGACCGCCTGGTGCTGTCGCCGGGCGTCGATTTCATGTTCGACCAGATCCCCGGCCTCAACAACGCCGCTGCCCAGGGCAAGATTCTGCACGCCTGGAAGGCCGGCCCGCAGACGGTGGCCCTGCGCCAGCAACTGGTCGCCATGAAGGACGGCGGCACCTACGCCATCGCCATCCCCAAGGCCCCCTACCGCTGCCCGCCCGGACCCTACGAGCGCGCCTGCCTGGTGGCCAATTACTTCAAGCAGGCCAAGCCGAAGTCGAAGGTCGTCATCCTCGATGCCAACGAGGACGTACAGTCGAAGAAAGGCCTGTTCATGAAGGCCTGGTCCGATCTCTACAAGGGCATCATCGAATACCGGCCGAACAGCGAAGTGAAGGATGTCGAGGTCGCCAGCAACACGGCCATCCTCGAATTCGACAAGTTCAAGGCCGACGTGCTCAACATCGTGCCGCCGCACCGCGCCGGCGACATCGCTGCCAAGTCCGGCCTCAAGCTGGTCAACAACCGCTGGGTGGACATCAACTGGCTGTCGATGGAATCGACCAACACGCCGGGCATCCACGTGCTCGGCGACGCCATCTTCCCGGCGCCGACCATGCCCAAGTCCGGGCACATGGCCAACCAGCACGGCAAGCTGGCCGCCGCCGCGATCATCAACCTGCTGGCCGGCCAGGAACTGAACCCGACGCCGGTGGTGATGAACACCTGCTACAGCTTCGTCGATGAGAAGAACGTCATCCACGTCGCCTCGGTGCACCAGTACGATGCGGCGACCAAGGTCGTGCAGCCGGTCAAGGGCGCCGGCGGCATTTCGGCGGCGCGCAACGAGCTGGAAGGCAAGGTGGCAATGGGCTGGGCGAAGAACATCTGGGCCGACATGCTGGCCTGATCGCAGCACCCGCCGGGTAACGAAAGGCCGCATCCGCGGCCTTTCGTCTTTCTCGCCCGGGTATTTTTGTGCGGCGCCTGTAACAAATCGCCGATCCCGCCGACTAAAGTGCACGCACCTTGCGGAGAACGACAATGCGCGACACCTTTCCCCTGCTGGTCAACACCGATTTCCCGGCCATCCGCCGCCGCCGACTGGAAACCCTGCAGGCCAATCTCGGCTATCGCTGCAACCAGGCCTGCCTCCACTGTCACGTTGCCGCCAGTCCCAAACGGACCGAGGAAATGCCTTGGGCAACCATGGAACTGCTGCTCGAATTCGCCGCCCGCCATCAGGTGCACACCCTCGACCTGACCGGCGGCGCGCCGGAGCTTAATCGGCATTTCCGTCGCCTGGTTGTCGCCGCCCGCGCCCAGGGGTTGCGCGTCATCGACCGCTGCAACCTGACCATCCTCAACGAACCGGGCCAGGACAACCTGGCCGCCTTTCTCGCCGAGCAGCAGGTCGAGGTCACCGCCTCGCTGCCCTGCTATCTCGAGGAGAACGTCGACCAGCAACGCGGCGACGGCGTCTTCCAGCGCAGCCTGGACGGCCTGCGCCAGCTCAACGCGCACGGCTACGGCCTGCCCGCCAGCGGCCTGGTGCTCAATCTGGTGTACAACCCGCTCGGCCCGAGCCTGCCGCCCGACCAGGGCAAGCTCGAGGCGGCCTACAAGGAACAGTTGGCGACGCGCTACGGCATCGTCTTCAACCAGCTGTTCGCGCTGACCAACATGCCGATCAAGCGCTTCGGCAGCCAGCTCTTGGCGCACCACGAGTTCGCCGCCTACATGCAGCTGCTGAAGGACGCCTACCTGCCGGCCAACCTCGACGGCGTGATGTGCCGAACGCTGCTCTCGGTCAGCTGGCAGGGCCATGTCTACGACTGCGACTTCAACCAGATGCTCGGTCTGCACCCGACGGCGACGCCCTTGCACCTGGCCGACCTCCTCGCGGCCGAGCTGGCCGGCCGGCCGATCCACGTCGGCGACCACTGCTACGGCTGCACCGCCGGCCAGGGCAGCAGTTGCGGCGGTGCCGTCGCGCCGGTGGCGGCAGTCGGCGCCCTGTCCTGAGCCGGGGCTCCCCCACCACGGTGAACGCCACCCGCCATCCCGGCCGGCGCCTGCTCGCCGTCGGCCTGTTCATCGCCCTGCTGCTGGCCGTCAGCGAACTGGCCGGGCTGCGCGAGAACTTCAGCCTGGCCTTCCTGCAACAGCAGATCCTGGCCCACCCGGCCGGCGGCCTGCTGGCCTTCGTACTGCTCTTCGCCGTCGGCAACCTGATCCAGATTCCCGGCTGGCTGTTCCTGGCGGCGGCGGTGCTGACCCTCGGCCAGTTCTGGGGCGGCCTGGCCACCTACGTCGCGGCCAGCCTCGCCTGCGTCGCCAGCTTCCTGCTGCTCCGCCTGCTCGGCGGCGACGCCCTGCGCCAGTTGCCCGGCGCGCTGGCTGCCCGCATCTTCCGCCAACTCGATGCGCACCCGGTCGGCAGCGTCGCGCTGCTGCGCCTGCTATTCCAGACCCTGCCGGCGCTCAACGCGGCGCTGGCACTGTCCGGCCTGCGTTTCCGCCACTACCTGGCCGGCACCCTGCTCGGCCTGCCGCTGCCGATCGCCCTGTACTGCCTGCTGTTCGACAGCCTGGCCCACCTCCTCACCTGAGCGGAGAAACTTGCAACTCTTGGCCGGCGCGGCCGCTCCATAACAGCAGGGACGATCGCCTGTAAGGAAATGGCCACCTGCTCCGACCAACAATTGCAGGCGCCGAGCGTTCGGTGCCCCGGTGCCAGCCCAGGCAAACCCCGAGGAGAAAACATGATGACCCGTCGCAACTGGATTTTCCGCATCTCCGGCCTGCTCGCCGCCAGCGCCCTGCCCTTCGGCGCGATCGCGGCCAGCGCTAAGTTCCCGCTGAGCAAGACGCGCCAGGAATGGCGCCAGCTGCTGCCGCCGGAGGCCTACACCGTGCTTTTCGAGGAAGGCACCGAACCGGCCGGCAGCAGCCCGCTCGACCGCGAGAAGCGCAGCGGCACCTTCATTTGCGCCGCCTGCTTCCAGCCGCTGTTCGACAGCGCCCACAAGTACGACAGCGGCACCGGCTGGCCGAGTTTCTGGCAGCCGCTGGCCGGCGCCATCGGCACCTCGACCGACTTCAAGCTGATCTATCCGCGCACCGAATACCACTGCGCCCGCTGCGGTGGCCATCAAGGCCACGTCTTCAACGACGGGCCGAGACCGACCGGCAAGCGCTACTGCAACAACGGTGTCGCCCTGCGCTTCGTCGTCCAGGGCGAGAAGCTGCCGGAGCTGCGGACATGAAGACCGCCACCAGCCTCCTCGCCGCCGCGCTGTTGCTTACCGGCCAGCCGAGCCATGCCGCCGATGCGGCGCCAGCCACCGCCACGGCGATCTTCGCCGCCGGCTGCTTCTGGTGCGTCGAGAAGGATTTCGAGGAACTGCCCGGGGTCATTGCCGCCGAGTCCGGCTACACCGCCGGCCAGAAGCCGAATCCCAGCTATCAGGAAGTCAGTGCCGGCTACACCGGCCACACCGAGGCGGTGCGCATCGTCTACGACCCGGCCAAGGTCAGTTACGGCAAGCTGCTCGATCATTTCTGGCGCAATGTTGATCCGACCGTACGCGACCGGCAGTTCTGCGACGTCGGCAGCCAGTACCGCAGCGGCATCTACTGGCAGAACGAGGCCGAGCGCCGGGCCGCCGAAGCCAGCCGTGACGCGCTGCTGGCCAGCGGCCGGGTGAAACAGGTGTACACCGAGATCGCCGCGGCGACGAAGTTCTGGCCGGCCGAGGAATACCACCAGGACTATTACAAGAAAAATCCGCTGCGCTACAAGATCTACCGTAGCGGTTGCGGCCGAGACGCCCGCCTGGCGGACCTCTGGGGCAACCCGGCCCGCTAGCTAGCTCGACGAAATTGAACTGGCTCAATCACTATGCTGACAACGTGGCCAATCAAGCCCGCTTTCGGAGGTCGCAACCTAATCAAAATAAACGCTGATTTCGTTTGTTGCATTTCATTACCAACAAACAACATAAAATAAACGAATATTTCGTTTGGCTTGACACCCAGGCAAACAAGCACCTAAGCTAAGGCATGCCTTCGTTTAGGATGAGCCAATAATGCCAACAAACCAACGACGCATCCATGATGTTGTCGAACTAGGCCGTATCGTCGCCGGCACGCGCATCGCCCAAGGGCTCCGGGCGACCGAACTGACAGCCTCCCATGTTTTCGTGAGCGATCTGGAACATGGCAAGGAAACCGCTCAAATCGGCAAAGTGTTGTCGGTCCTTGCCGACCTCGGCATCGAGGTCATTCTCGAACTACCACCCGGCGTTGAGCTTCCCGACAATTTCGATCAACAACCGCCGCGGCGCCGGATTTCGCGATGACCGCCGACAACCGCCAACTGATCGCCAGCATCAATGGTCAGGCCGTCGGCACCCTGTGCGACGAGGGGGGCTTCTGGACCTTCCAGTACGCAGCCGACTGGCTGGCCAATCCGGCGCGCTACGCCATTTCGCCCAAGCTGCCGCTACAGAGCGAAAAAATCGTCGATAGTGGCTCGTTGCGTCCGGTCCAGTGGTTCTGCGACAACCTCCTGCCAGAAGAAACGGCGCGCGAATTGCTGGCCAGGGATGCCGCGCTAGATGTCGACGACGCCTGGGGCTTGCTGAGTTACTTCGGCGCTGAATCAGCCGGCGCCATCACCTTGCTGCCGCCGAATCATCCACCGCTTGCCGCCGGGCTGCGCCCATTGTCCGAGGAAAAACTGCAGCAGCGGATCGATTTATTGCCTCGCCGCTCGCTATCGGCAGATTCACCCAAACGTATGTCGCTTGCCGGCGTCCAGGCCAAGTTAGCGGTGGTCGTCAAAAATTTGACGATTTTCGAGCCGATGGGCAGCGAGTGTTCGACCCATATCCTGAAACCCGACAGCAAGGTCGAGGGATATCCGCATACCGCGATCAACGAATACTTCTGCATGACCCTCGCCGGCCATGTCGGCTTGCCGGTGCCGAACGTCAGCTTCCGCCAAACCCTCTCGCCGATCTATCTGATCGAGCGCTTTGACCGGCGACTCAAGGATGATGTCGTCGCGCGCATCCACACGCTCGATGCTCTGCAGTTACTCTCGCTCGATCGCCGCCTCAAATATGCCAAGGCCTCCGCCGACACCCTCAACGACTGCATCGCCCTTTGCCGGACGGCAGCCCAAGCCCGCATCAACCTTTATCGGTGGACCGTATTCAACATACTGATCGGCAATCACGATGCGCACATGAAAAATATCTCTTTTCTGGTCGGCGCCAACGGCATCACCCTCGCACCTTTCTACGACCTGGTCAGCACCGTGATCTACACAACACGGGAGCACGATCCCCGGCCGCCATTCTGGCCGGATGTCCAACTGACGATGCCAATCGGGAACGCCAAGTTCTTTGCCGACCTGACAGCAGAAGACGTCATCGCATTCGGCGTCCAACTCGGACTTAAAGAGCGGGTCGCCGCAAATCTCCTGGCGCAGATGGTTTCCCGCCTCAACCATGGCCTGGCAGCGCTCGTGGAAGGCTTCAAGACTTTTACCACCGCAGGCCAGCAACGCGTGATCAGCGCAATTCTGGCCTTACCCATCCGGGAAATGTCCGAGAAACTGCGCCAGCAAAAACCGGCCAAACCGACATAAGGCGAGGTTGTGCAACGCCGGCGCCAGCGGTGAGGCGGGCGCCGGGCGTTCAGGCGCGGAAGCGGGCGACTTCCTGGCCGATGGTTTCCGCCAGGCGGCGCAGGCTGTCGGCGGCGGCGTTGTTCTCTTCGGCCATCTGGGCGATGCGCTCGACGTTCTGGGCGATCTCGGTACTCGCCGCCGCCTGCTCGCGCAAGGCCACGGAAATTTCCGAAACGGCCTCGACCACCCGCTGCGACTGCACCTGCACCTGGGCAATCGCGCTGCCGGCGTGCTGCGCCTGATCGACGCCGGTCGCCACCCGGTCGACACCACGCTTCATGCTGTTGACCGCGGTTTCCGTGCCGCTCTGGATGGCGCTGATCATGCCGGCGATTTCCTGCGTCGATTTGGCGGTGCGCTCGGCCAGCTTGCGCACCTCGTCGGCAACCACGGCGAAGCCGCGCCCGGCCTCGCCGGCGCGCGCCGCCTCAATGGCGGCATTGAGCGCCAGCAGGTTGGTCTGGTCGGCGATGTCCTTGATCGTGCCGACGATGGCCGAAATCTGCTCGGACTGCCGGCCGAGCGCCTCGACGGCATCGGCCGTCTGGTTGACCGTCTCAGCAATCTCGCGGATGTCGCCAACGACGCAGTCGACGATGCGCCCACCCTCGGCCGCCACTGAGTCGGATTGGCGCGAGCAGTCCTGGGCATCCTGGGCATTGCGCGAGATGTGATCGACGCCGACCGTCATCTGCTCGACCGCGGCCGCCATGCTCGAGGCCGAATCGCTCTGGGCGCTGGTGCTGACCGAGATCTGCTGGCTCGACGTGGCCAGTTGCTCGGCCGCCGAGCGCAAGGTCAGAACATCGTTCTGGATACGTCCGAGCATCTGCCGCAAGGCCGCCGCCATTTCGTTAAAGGCCCGGCCGGCGGCATGCAGCTCGTCGTGCCCCTCGGTGTTGAATTCGACGGTCAGGTCGCCCTCGGCCAGCCGATGAGCACCGCGCGAGAAGACATCGACGCTCTCGACCACCGAGTAGTAGGTACCGATGCCGAGATAGCCGACCAGGCCCATGATCAGCACCGAGACGCCGAGATTGAAGGCCAGGCTGCGCTCGGCTGCCGCCTTGCGCGCCGCTAGTTGCTGTTCGAACTGCGGGATCAGCGTCTCGAACATCATCTTGTAACCAAGGTCGATGACCTGGGTGGTCAGCGCGAAATACTCCTGCGGCGGCGTCGCGAACTTTTCGCCGAGAACATCCTCGCGCACCAGGGCAAAGATCTTCTCGGCGCCGGCGGAGAACTCCTGGGTCGGCGCCGACAGCGACGCCTGCAGGTGCGGGGCAAAGCGCATGACCTTATTCAGGTTGTCGTTCTGCGCCCGCAGGGTGCCGGACATCTGGGCGATCAGCGCCGAGATGTCGATGCGCAGTTGCGGCGACAACTCCTTGCGCGTCAGCACGCCGGTGCCACGCGCCCGAGTAATGCCGAGCGGCTCGAGCATGGCCGGCATCTTGGTGACCACGGTATCCATGAAATAGTAAGTATCCATGACCGGGTCGAGGGTCAGCTGCGTCTCGTCGGCGACATCGACCATGAATATCAGCGCCTGCTCGATCATCGCCGAGTGACGCTTGAGGTTTTCCGGCGCCGTCCAGCCCAAGCCGTCACGGCGGATCGCCTGCCAGTCCTGACTCAGCAGCTTCCAGGCCGGCATCTCACGCAGTTGCGGCGACAGCGCGGCCGACACTTCGACGACGGCAGCCTCGACTTCCTTCTCCTTGCCGGCGCGGCGCTCCTTCATCGCCTCGTTGCCGTTGAGCACGCCCGACGACAGGCCGCGATGCTGCTGCATGAACTGGACCATGCGGTTGAGCGGCTTGAGCATCTGCAGGCCGGCCAGTTCCTGTTCGGCGGTATCGATGTCACGCTTGAGATTGATGTACACCGTCGCCAGGAGAACGAGCATGACCAGTGCCACGGCGGCGCCCAGCAGCGAGAACTTGCTGGTATAGCGCAGGCGATTCATCAGCGCGGTGGCCGGTCGGAATAAAGTTCGCATCATTACCTCCCTCGGGCGACAGGCCCGTATAGCATTTTTGTTAATTCGAAGTTTACATGAAGCTCGTGCCAGAACCCTTGCATACATCAAGAACGGCATCCGACAGGTGATGAAGGCATAGGTTCAATCCATGAGCATACGCCTCTCAGCGGTCGTGCGGCTGGCACAATCGGGCAGATCGCGCCACACTGCATAACGTAACGGCGCTGTAAGAAAACCGGGCAGTCGACCGACCAATGGATAGCGCGGCGTGACAGCGCGCTGCCGCCATTTCCTGAGACGATCCAATGCCATTTCCCAAGCGGGCACAGCTACTGACGAACGACGGGCCGGGGCTGCGCCCATGAAGACGGCCGTCCTGCTCCCCCTGCTGCTCGCCGCGGCCGACGCCAGCGCCGCCGAAGCGCTATGGCTCGGGCGTTTCGACGCCACCCAGGCGAGCATCCCGGCGCCGTGGCAGATCGAGCATCTCGACCAGCGGGTCGCCCCGACCCGTTACCGCCTGCGCCAGTGGGACGGTGTCATGGCCATCGAAGCGCAGGCCAAGCAGAGCATGGCCCTACTCGCCCGGCCGCTGAGCGCCGACCTGCAGCAGACACCAATCCTGTGCTGGCGCTGGCGCATCGACGCCCCGGTGGCCGCCGCCGACATGACGAAGAAGTCGGGCGACGATTACGCCGCCCGCGTCTACCTGAGCTTCGCCGTACCACCCGAACAGCTCGGCTTGGCCACCCGGGTCAAGCTGCGCCTGGCCCGGGCGATCTACGGCGCGCAGGTGCCGGACGCCGCGATCAATTACGTCTGGGACAACCGCCACCCGGTCGGCACGCTGCAGGACAACGCCTATACCGACCGTGCCCGCATGCTGGTGCTGCGCAGCGGCGCCGCCGAGGCCGGGCGCTGGGTCAGCGAGCGGCGCGATCTCGCCGAAGATTTCCGCCGCGCCTTCGGCGACCTCGCCGGACGACCGAACGGCCTGGCCATCGCCACCGACACCGACAACACCGGCGGCGAGGCGCAGGCGGGCTTTGCCGACTTCCACCTGGTCGGCCGCGACCAGCCATGCCAGAGCGGCAGCGCCCCATGACGCCGCGTTCGCTGCCCGCCCGCCAAGCCGCCGCGGCGATCGCCCGGCGCTGCGCCATCGTCATCCCGATGCTCGACGAAGGCGCCGACATCGCCACCCTGCTGGCCGGACTGCAGGCCTGGCGCGCCGCCGGCTGCGAAATCATCGTCGTCGATGGCGGCAGCCGTGATGCCAGCCTGGCTCTGGCCAAGCCGCTGGCCACCGCCGCCTTCGCCGCCCGCCGCGGCCGGTCCCGGCAGATGAACGCCGGCGCCGCCCAGGCGCAGAATGAAATCCTCATCTTCCTGCATGCCGACACCCGGCTGCCGCCCGACGCCCTGGCCCACATCACCACCGCCATCGACGACGGCGCCTGCTGGGGCCGCTTCGATGTCCGCATCGACGGCCGTCTGCCCGGCCTGGCCATGGTCGCCACGCTGATGAACTGGCGCTCGCGGCTGACCGGCATCGCCACCGGCGACCAGGCGCTGTTCGTCAGCCGCGAGGTTTTCGAACGGATCGGCGGCTTCCCGGAGCAGCCGTTGATGGAAGACATCGCCCTGTCGCGCACCCTGCGCGCCCTGAGCTGGCCGACCTGCCTGCGCCAGCGCGTGACGACCTCCGGCCGGCGCTGGGAGCAGCGCGGCCTGTGGCGCACCATCTTCGCCATGTGGTGGCTGCGCCTGCGTTATTTCTGCGGCGCCCGGCCCGCCGACCTGGCCCGCGACTACGGCTATGCCCCCGATGAAAACTGACTCCGTCGCCATCGCCATCCTGGCCAAGGCGCCGCTGCCCGGCCTGGCCAAGACCCGGCTGATTCCGCGCCTCGGCGCCGCCGGCGCGGCGGCACTGCAGGACTGGCTGCTGCGCCGCGCCGTCGCCACCGGCGTCGCCGCCGGGATCGGCCCGGTCGCCCTGTGGGGCGCCCCGGATACCGGCCACGCGGCCTTCGCCGACTGCGCCGCCGGCGGCTCGGTGACGCTGCACCGCCAGCCGGATGGCGATCTCGGCACCCGCATGCTGGCTGCCGTCGCCGCCGCACCGGCCGGTAGCGGCACGCTGCTGATCGGCACCGACTGCCCGCTGCTCAGCCCCGAACTGCTGCGCCAGGCCGCGGCCGGCCTGGCATCGCACGATGCCGTGGTGATTCCGGCCGAGGATGGCGGTTACGTGCTGCTCGGCCTGCGCCAACCGGCGCCGCAGCTGTTCGCCGGCGTGGACTGGAGCACCGCCCAGGTCATGGAACAAACCCGCCAGCGGCTGCAGCAACTCGGCTGGCGCTGGCAGGAACTGCCGCAGTTGTGGGACGTCGACCGGCCGGCCGACGTCGACCGCCTGCTGGCCACGCTGCCGGAAGCAGCCAGCCCCTTGGCACAGGTGGAGGCGCTGCGATGAAACGCCTGATCCTCGCCGGCGGCGGCCACGCCCACCTGCACGTGCTGAAATCCCTGGCCCGCCAACCCTGGCCGGGAGTCGAGGTGGTGCTGGTCTCGCCCTGGCGGCGGCAGATTTACTCCGGCATGGTGCCCGGCTGGATGGCTGGCCACTACCGCCTGGAACAATGTGCGGCCGCGCTCGCCCCCCTGGCCCGGGCGGCCGGCGTGCGCTTCGTCCAGGATGCCGTCAGCGGCCTCGATGCCTGGCGCCGCGTCGTGCGCACGGCGAATTCCGGCGACCTTGCCTACGACACGCTGTCGCTCGACATCGGCGCCGAGGTCGACTGCTCCTGCCTGGCGGCCAGCGGCGCACGCCTGTTGTCGATCCGCCCGCTCGAACATTTCGTCGTCGGCTGGGAGCGCCTGATCGCCGCGGCCCGCGCCCGCGGCACGGCCGCCGTCGCCGTGGTCGGGGGTGGTGCCGCCGGCGTCGAGCTGGCCCTGGCCGCCCGCTACCGGCTGGCCGGCGAGCTCGGGGCGGCTCATGTCCAGGTCAGCCTGGTCGCCGGCGGCGGCCTGCTGCCCGGCCACGGCCAGCGCATCGTCGACCGGGCCTCGGCGACCCTGGCCGAGCACGCCGTCGACTTGCTCGCCGGCTACGCCGCCGGCACCCCGACCGGCCTGCTGCTGGACAACGGCCGGACGATCGCCGCCGATTGCGTGATTGCCGCCACCGGCGTCCGGCCGGCAGCGTGGCTGGCCACCTCCGGCCTGGCCCTGGCTGACGACGGCTTCCTGGCGGTCGGCAGCGGCCAGCAGAGCCAGTCGCATGACGAGGTGTTCGCCGGCGGCGACGTCGCCAGCCGGGTCGATGCCCCGCACGCCAAGTCCGGCGTCTATGCCGTCCGCGCCGGCCCGGTGCTCGCCGGCAACCTGCAGCGCCAACTGCAGGGGCTGCCGCCACTCGCCTATCAACCGCAGCAGCGCAGCCTCTACCTGCTGGCCACCGGCCCACGCCAGGCCATCGTTTCCTGGGGTGGGCTGGCTGCCGGCGGCGCCTGGGCCTGGCGCTGGAAAGACTGGATCGACCGCCGCTTCATGAGCCAGTACGATTCACCCCCGGGCCATCCGCAAGAGGAAAGAGCATGAATATTGAAAACAATGTGCTGATCGACGAGCGTTTTCTCGCTGCCACCCGGCGCGACATGATCAAGTTCGCCCATCTGCAGCTACGCGACGCAGCCCAGGCCGAGGACGTGGTCCAGGAAGCGCTGGTCGCCGCCCTCGACAACGCCCGCGGTTTTGCCGGCCGCTCGGCGTTGAAGACCTGGATCTTCGCCATCCTGAAAAACAAGATCGTCGATCTGATCCGCCAGCAGGCGCGCACTACCAATGTCTCGGCGCTCGCCACCGACGAGGAGAGCCTGGATCAGACCTTCGAGTCGCTGTTCAAGGCCAATGCCCACTGGAGCCCGGCGGCGCGTCCGCGCGATTGGGGCAATCCGGAGGAAAGCCTGCGCGAGCAACGGTTCTGGGAGGTTTTCGATGCCTGTCTCAAGCATCTGCCGGAAAACACCGCCCGCGTCTTCATGATGCGCGAGTTCCTCGAATTCGAAACGCCCGAGGTCTGCCGCGAACTGAGCATCAGCACCAGCAACTGCAACGTCATCCTGCACCGGGCGCGCAACGGCCTGCGTCGGTGCCTGGAAAAGAACTGGTTTGCCGCGGGAGAAAGACCATGTTGAGCTGCAAGGACGTGACCCACCTGCTGTCCGAAGCGCAGGACCGCCAGCTCGGTCTGAGCGAGAAGATGCAACTGCAGATGCATCTGGCCATGTGCCAGGGCTGCCGCAATTTCCGTAGCCAGATGGATTTCCTGCGCCAGGCCTGCCGGCGCTACCTCAGTGAGCGTCGCCAGGACAAGGAGTGAGCCGGCAAGAAAAAGGGCCGCTCGCGGCGGCCCGGTCAAACGGCGGTGCGGAGCCTAGTCCAGCGTCGCGATGTACTCGGCGACGGCATGCGTCTCCAGTTCCGACAGCTTGCTGGCGATGGTGTGCATGACCGCGTTGTCGTTGGTCCGCTCACGCTTGTTGAACTGCTTCAGCTGATCCTCGATGTAGCGCGGATGCTGGCCGGCCAGGCGTGGCAGCTGCGGCGTGCCGAGGCCCTTTTCGCCATGGCAGCTGGCGCAGCTGGGCAGGCCGGAGAACTGGTTGCCGCGCTTGAAAACGTAGCGGCCGACGGCGAGCAGTTCAGCATCCCGGCCCGGGCGTGAGCCAACCTGCTTGGTCTCGAAGAACAGGCCGAGCGCCTTCATTTCCACTGGCGTCAACTCCTCGGCCTGCGGCTTCATGGTGTCGCTCTTGCGCTTGCCGGACTTGAAGTCGGCCAGCTGCCGGGCGATGTATTCGGAATGCTGGCCGGCCAGGCGCGGAAACACCGGACTGGCCGATTCGCCCTGCAGGCCGTGGCAGAGGAAGCAGCGACCGCCAACGATTTCCTCGGCGCGGGCCATTTCTTCCGGCGTCGCGGCGAGAACCGGCAGGCTGAGCGTGGCGACCAGGCCGAGAGTCAGGATGGATTTGCAATTCAATTGGATACCCCTTCGCGATCGAGAACAGCAGTTCATCATTAAATAGTAATTCGCTTACACTAGGCTTTCAATCAAAGGATTTCCACCGCGCCCGCCAGCGTGCCAGGAAATATCCGCCATCACCATCCACCCCTCGGGAGACACGCCATGGATCGTCGCCGCTTTTTCCACACCGGTACCGCCCTGGCCGCCCTGCTGGCGGCCGAATTCACCCCCTGGCACCGCGTCGGCGCCTTCGCCCGGGAACTGGACGACTTCGTCCGCGGCCCGACGGTCAAGGATCACCCGCTGCGCCAGGTCGCCAAGCATGTCTGGATGATCTACTCGCCCGACGGATTTCCCACGCCGGAGAACCAGGGGATGATGTGCAACATCACCTTCGTCGATACCGCCAAGGGCCTCGTCGTCGTCGACTCCGGCGCCTCGGTGCAGATTGGTGAAATGGCCATCCGGCAGATCAAAAAACAGTTCGCCAAGCCGGTCGTCGCCATCATCAACACCCATTATCACGGCGACCACTGGCTCGGCAACGATGCCTTCGCCGCCGCCTACAAGGACGTGGCGATCCATGCCCACCCCGGCACCATGGCCGAGATCCAGGGCATGCAGGGCAAGATGTGGCAGACGCTGATGGAACAATGGACCAACCAGGCGACCCTGGGCACGCGCATTGTGCCGCCGACGCTGCCGCTGGCGCACGGCCAGGAACTCGCCTTCGGCGACGTGACGCTGCGCCTGCACCACTACGGCAAGGCGCACACTCCTTACGACATCTGCGTCGAAGTCGTCGAGGACCGCCTGACCTGCATCGGCGACGTGGCCATGGACCGGCGCATCGCCAACATGGACGATGGCTCCTACGCCGGCTCGTTGGCCGCCTACGACAGCCTGGAGAAAAACGCCGCCAGCAAGCTCTGGCTGCCTGGCCATGGCCAGCCCTCGGCCGGCGTCCTGGCGTGGAATCGCGGCCTGTTCGAAGGCATCTACCGGAGCTGCGAACAGGCCGTCAAGGACGGCCTGCCGATGGAGGAAGCCAAGAGCCTGGTGCTCAAGGATGACCGCGTCGCCAGCCGGGCACGCGAAACCAAGGGCTTCGACACGAACATCGGCAAGTATGTCAGCCTTGCCTACCTGGAGGCCGAGGCCGCCGCCTTCTGAACGCCCGCCCCGGCCACCGGTCGAATCCCGACATCCCCGCCCCCGAAGGAGCTCCCATGCGTCCGCTCACCCTCCTCTCCCTGCTCCTGCTGCCGACCCTCGCCCTGGCCGAAGAGCCCTGGGGCAAGGTCGACCGCAACGCCGCCCCGGCACTGCACGACAAGGCCTGCATCAGCTGCCACACGCGCATGTACGGCGGCGACGGCAGCAAGATGTACACCCGCGACGGCCGCATGCTGTCCACCAAGCTGGAGCTGTTGCAGCGGGTCGCCGCCTGCAATGCCCAGGTCAGCGCCGGCTGGTTCCCGGAAGACGAAGGCAGCGTCGCCGCCTGGCTCAACGACAAGTACTACCACTTCAAGGAATGAGGACGCCGCGCCGCAACCTCATGCTGGTCGCCAGCCTGCTGGCGGCCAGCGTCCAGGCCGCCGACCTGCCGGCCGCCGCGAACCTGCGTAGCGAAGCCGCAGCGGCGGCGCGCCATGGTCAGCCGCTGGTGATTCTCTACAGCCGCAGCGACTGCCGCTACTGCGACAGCGTGCGCCAGGACTATCTGCAACCCCTGCAGGAAAGCGCCGCTCATCGCGGCATCGTCATCCGCCAGATCAACCAGGACAGCGCCCGCCCGCTACGCGACTTCCGCGGCCAGGCGGCAACGCATGCCGGCATCGCCGGCGGCGCCAAGATCAAACTGGTACCGGTGGTGGCCTTCTACGGCCCGGACGGCGAACAACTGGCGCCGCCGATCGTCGGCGCCCGCCTCGCTGATTTCTACCAAAGCTATCTCGACGCAGCGCTGGCCCAGTCGGCACAGGCCCTGCGCCGGCGCTGACGGGTCAGGCGGCGGCGACCCGCCGCTTGGGAAAATTCATCGTCCCGGCGACCAGGAAGCGCTGGGCGATCAATCCGCCCACCGCCCCGCCGATGAACAGGCCGATCGCCTGCGTCGTGTTGTAAACCCCCAGGGCGGCGCCCTTGGCCAGCGGCGGCGCGGTGCGCGAAACCAGCGACGGCAGCGTCGCTTCGAGAATATTGAAGGCGACGAAGAAGAACATCAGGCACAACGCCAGCCCGACCAGACCCTGGCCGAAGAAGAACAGGCCGAGCTGCACCAGCGCGACGAGGGCGATGGCGGCGCGGAACACCGGCCGCATCTTGTCCTTCTTCTCGGCGGCGATAATCGCCGGCACCATGATGACGAACGAAGCCAGCACCGCCGGCAGATAGACCTTCCAGTGCTCGGCGGCGGCCAGGCCGCCATGCTCGATCAGCGCATGCGGCAGCACGACGAACATCGCCATCTGGATGACGTGCAGCGTGCCAATGCCGAGGTTCAACTTGAGCAGATCGGGATCGCTCAGCACCTGGCGCAGCGGCAGACGCACATGGCCGGCCGGTCGCGGCGCCGCCGGTACCACCTTGAGCAGCACGACGATGGCCAGCAGGGCCAGCACGCCGGTCAGCGAAAACAGGCCGCCCATGCCGATCCAGCCGTAGAGCAGCGGCGCGCCGACCAGCGACAGCGCGAAGACCAGGCCGATCGACGAACCGATCATCGCCATCACCTTGGTCCGATGCTCCTCACGCGTCAGGTCGGCGGCCAGCGCCGTGACTGCTGCCGAGATGGCGCCGGCCCCCTGCAGCACGCGACCGACGATCATCCAGTGCATGTCCGGCGCCCCGGCGGCAACAAAGCTGCCGATGATGAACAGCAACAGGCCAAAGACGATCACCGGCTTGCGCCCCCAGAGATCGGAAGCGATGCCGAAAGGAATCTGGAACAGCGCCTGGGTCAGCCCGTAGGCCCCCAGCGCCAGACCGACCAGCGCCAGATCGGCACCGCCCGGCAGGGTCGGCGCATAGACGGCGAAGACCGGCAGGATCAGGAACAGCCCGAGCATGCGCAGGCCAAAGATGGAAGCCAGCGAAGCGCCGACGCGGCGCTCCTGCGGACTCATGCGATCGGTTGGGGGGGACATTTTTATGGTCTTGTTGCGTTGCAGCGATGGGCCTGAATCTTAACAGGTTTGCCTATCGCCCAATGCCGCCCCCGCAGTGGGACGCCAGCCTTGACTCCGGACGCCGCAGCGGCCAGGAAGCGCTTCGCGCCGGTTCGCTAGACGCCTGCGCCGGTCACGCCCACCCGTCCTTAGCGCGAGGCTAGATTCTTCTCGGCTAGGGGTGGGGCGATCAGCTTGCCCCACAGCTGGTAGATGGTGCTGTCGCTGGTGAAGGTGGCGATCGGCGCGAAATAGTTTTGCCGCAAGCCGTTCGATTCGAACTGCAGGCTGACCGGTCCCGAGATCGGCCCGCCGCCGTTGGCGAGCAAGCGCTCCGGCTCCAGATTGACGTGCAGCCGATAGCTTGCCGCGTCGCGCGGCGTCGTCAGGGGCACGATACGCACGGCGATCCCGGGTGTCGCCGGGGCTTCGACCAGGCCATCGCTGCCCAGGGTGACGGTGGCGACGCGCCGGCAGTCGCGGGTGCTGTCGCAGGCGAGCAGATAGAGCTCGTAGCCGGCGGGCGAAGCCTGGACCGGCAGCGAGACGAGAGCGATGAGAAATGCCGGGAGTAGCGCGCGCATGTCGAAGTCCTTTCAGCTGACTGGCCATTGCGGCCGGGGAAGACTAGCGGCCGACGCCGCCGGGCGCCAGTCATGACAAAAGGATGGCAGCGACAATACTCGACGTCAATCAGGCGAACGTCATACAGGGCTATCCGGACCACGACCAGGGCGCTCAACCAGGCGAATGTCGAAATGGCGATGTCGCTTGCCGGCGGCAACTGCCTAATCCCGAGAACAAGCCCCCTCATAAAATGCCAATGAAATAGCAGATCATCATCAATCAATAGTGAACAATCGTTCGCCGACCTCCTCGCCATTCCCCAATTCCAGCGGCATCCCTATACTCGCCCCTTTCCCTGCCTGCTGCCGTCATGACGCCCGAAGCCTTCATCGCCCTGTGGAAAGACAACAAACTGACCGAACGCGGTGGCGCCCAGGCGCACTTCGACGATCTCTGCGACCTGCTCGGCGTCGCCAAGCCACGCGACCCCGACAACTACTGTTTCGAACGCGGCGCCAAAAAGGCTGGCGGCGGCGACGGCTGGGCCGACGTCTGGAAGCGCGGCCACTTCGGCTGGGAAAACAAGAAGCCCGGCCGCGACCTCGACGCCGCCCTGAAGCAGCTCACCGACTACGCCCTGCAACTGGAAAACCCGCCGCTGCTGGTTGTCTGCGACCGCGAACGCATCGTCATCCACACCGCCTTCACCGGCTACCCGGACGAGCCACGCGAAATCCGCATCGCGCAACTGGCCGAGCCGGAAGCCCGGCAAATCCTCAAATGGGTCTTCACCGATCCGGAAAAGCTGCGTCCGGAAAAATCCACCGCCGCCATCACCGCCGAAGCCGCCGGCCAGTTCGCCCAGCTGGCCGCCGCCATGCGCTCACGCGGCGACGATGGCCAGAAAGTCGCCCACTTCCTGGTCCAGTGCCTGTTCTGCATGTTCGCCGAAGACGAACAACTGCTCCCGGCCGGCATCTTCACCGACCTGCTGAAGAATGCCGGCAGCGACGCCGACAAGGCCGGCCGCCGCATCGAAAAACTGTTCGCTGCCATGCAGAAGAAAGGCGGCGACTACGGCGACCACGACATCGCCTGGTTCAACGGCGGCCTGTTCAAGCACATCGACATCCCGCCGCTGACAGCCGCCGACCTGCAGGCGCTGCACCGCGCCGCCTCCGACATGGACTGGCGCGCCATCGACCCGACCATCTTCGGCACCCTCTTCGAACGCGGCCTCGATCCGTCTGCCCGCGCCCCGCTCGGTGCCCACTACACCGACACCGGCACCATCGCCAAGCTGATCGACCCGCTGGTCCGCGAACCGCTGGCCGCCGAATGGGACAAGATCCGCCCGCAACTCGCCGCCGGCCAGGGCAAAGGCCCCAAGAGCAAGGAAGGCAAGGCGGCCCGCGCCGCCTACCAGAGCTTTCTGCTGCGCCTCAACCACTACCGCGTGCTCGACCCGGCCTGCGGCTCGGGCAACTTTCTCTACCTGGCGCTGAAGGCCCTGCGCGACAGCGAAAAGCGCGCCCACGTCGACGCCCAGGAACTCGGCCTCGGTGCCGAACTCTCGATGCAGACCGGGCCGCACAACATTCTCGGGCTGGAGATCAACGAATTCGCCGCCGAACTCGCCCGCGTCACTGTGTGGATCGGCGACATCCAGTGGTGCCGCCGCAACGGCTACCCGCACGCCATCAACCCGATCTTGAAGCCGCTCGACGGCATCGAACACCGCGACGCGCTGCTCAACCCGGACGGCAGCGAAGCCGAGTGGCCCACCGCCGACGCCATCGTCGGCAACCCGCCCTTCCTCGGCGACAAGGTCATGCGCAGCGAACTCGGCGCGGATTACGTCGAAACGCTGCGCCAGACCTACGACGGCCGCGTCCCCGGTGGTGCCGACTTGGTCACTTACTGGTTCGAGAAGGCCCGCGCCCAGATCGCCGCCGGAAAACTGCAAGCCGCCGGTCTGGTTTCAACGAACTCGATCCGCGGCGGCGCCAACCGCAAGGTTTTGGAGCGGATCGTCGAAACGACGCGTATTTTCGAAGCTTGGAGCGATGAAGAATGGGTCAATAATGGTGCCGCTGTGCGTGTTTCGCTCCTTGGTTTTGGACCACTTTTTCCGGTTGACCGTAGCAATCGGTTAGATGGTGAAGAAGTAGAGGCGATTCATGCTGATCTAACCTCGGGCGACGGACTAAACCTAACATCAGCAAGGCAACTTCCAGAAAATGCGAGCGTCGCATTTATTGGCACGCAAAAATCCGGAACTTTCGATGTCCCGGGTGACTCGGGGCGAAATTGGCTCAAACACCCAAACCCAAACTGCCGTCCAAACAGCGATGTTGTAAAGCCATGGGCCAACGGACTTGATATCACTCGAAGACCTACGGACACTTGGATCGTCGACTTCGGCACTGACATTTCGCTGGAAAATGCCGCTCTATTCGAAACACCGTTCGCTCACATACTCGAAGTTGTAAAACCAGCGCGCGACGCAGTGAATCGTGAAGGGCATCGAAAATATTGGTGGCGCCATGGTGAATCTCGCTCAGGAATGCGCGAAGCTTTGCGAAATAAAGCACGCTTTGTTGCCACGCCAAGAGTAGCCAAACACCGTCTTTTCGTTTGGCTGGATACAAAGGTGTTGCCGGACTGTCAGGTTGTCGTCATCGCCCGCGCCGACGACGCCACCTTCGGCATCCTGCATTCCCGCTTCCACGAACTCTGGTCGCTACGCCTCGGCACTTCGCTCGAAGACCGGCCGCGCTACACCCCAACCACCACCTTCGAAACCTTCCCCTTCCCAACCGGCCTGACCCCGCGCGACACCGCCCCGGTCGCCGGCCAGGCCTCGCCGCCGTGCCTAGCCGGACAGATCGGCGCCGAGAACATCGCCGCCGCCGCCCGTCACCTGAACACCTTGCGCGACAACTGGCTGAACCCGGCCGAGTGGGTCGATTGGGTCATCACCCCGGAAGAGGAAAAAGCCGGCTTCCCCAAGCGCCCGGTGGCCAAGCCCGGCCATGAAGCCGACCTCAAGAAACGCACCCTGACCAACCTCTACAACGCCCGCCCGGCCTGGCTCGACCTTGCCCACCAGCAACTCGACAAAGCCGTCGCCGCCGCCTACGGCTGGACCGACTACACGCCCGAGATGCCCGACGACGAAATCCTCCGACGCCTGCTGGCGCTGAATTTGGAACGTGCTGCCGCCTGACGTCCCGGTTATCCAGAATCCCCACATGGAATTCACCCTCAGCAGCCACGCCACGACGACCATCCGCGAACGAAACATTCGCGCCGAGTGGATTGCGGCAACCCTTTCGGCACCGGCTGCAACCGAATCCGATCCGAACGATCCAACGCTCACCCACGCCTTGCGCGTCATACCGGAATATGGCGACCGCGTGCTGCGCGTGATCTACAATCGATCCCGGCAGCCGCCATATGTTGTCACGGCATTTTTCGATCGCGGGATGAAAGGAAAGCTATGAAACTGGAGTACGACCCGGCCTCCGACGCCCTTTACGTTCGCCTGAGCGATCGCCCCATCATCGAGTCCGAGCAGATCAAGCCGGGCATCGTGCTCGACTACGACGATGCCGGCAACGTGGCCGGCATCGAAATCCTGAGTGCCAGCAAGCACGACAATAGCTCATTCAAACAAGCCGCCTGACCGCCACGCCTCCCGACCAAAGCCGGGGCGACCCGGCTTTTTGCTTCTTCCACCCCCAACCAGAATAGAACAGCGATGGAAACCCTCCGCATCCGCGGCGCGCGCACCCACAACCTGAAGAACATCAACCTCGACCTGCCGCGCGACCAGTTGATCGTGATTACCGGCCTGTCCGGTTCCGGCAAGTCCTCGCTGGCCTTCGACACGCTGTATGCCGAAGGCCAGCGCCGCTATGTCGAGTCGCTGTCGGCCTATGCCCGGCAATTTCTGCAGCTGATGGAAAAGCCCGACGTCGACCTGATCGAGGGTTTGAGCCCGGCGATTTCCATCGAGCAGAAGGCGACTTCGCACAACCCGCGCTCGACGGTCGGCACCGTCACCGAGATCCACGACTACCTTCGCCTGTTGTACGCCCGCGCCGGCACGCCCTACTGCCCCGACCACGACCAGCCGCTGGCGGCGCAGACGGTGTCGCAAATGGTCGATACCGTGCTGGCGCTGCCGGCCGAGACCAAGCTGATGATCCTGGCGCCGGTGGTGGCCAACCGCAAGGGCGAGCAGCTCGACCTGTTCACCGAACTGCGCGCCCAGGGCTTCGCCCGCGTCCGCGTCGATGGCACGGTCTACGAGCTCGATGCCGTGCCGAAACTGGCCAAGTCGCAGAAGCACAATGTCGATGTCGTCGTCGACCGCCTGAAGGTGCGCGACGACATGCGCCAGCGCCTGGCCGAGTCGTTCGAGACGGCGCTGCGCCATGCCGACGGCCGGGCCGTCGCGTTGGAGATGGAGAGCAACGTCGAGCACCTGTTCTCGGCCAAGTTCGCCTGCCCGGTCTGCTCCTACGCGCTGCAGGAACTGGAGCCGCGGCTGTTTTCCTTCAACAACCCGATGGGCGCCTGCCCGAAATGCGACGGTCTCGGCGTGATCCAGTTCTTCGACCCGAAGCGCGTCGTCACCGCGCCGACCGCCTCGCTGGCCGCCGGCGCCATCCGCGGTTGGGACAAGAAGAACCAGTTCTACTTCCAGATCATCGAATCGCTGGCCGAGCATTACGCATTTTCGGTCGATACGCCGTGGCACGAGTTGCCGGAAGCCATCCGCCAGCTGATCCTGTACGGCTCCGGCAATACGGCGATCAATTTCCGCTACGCCAACGAGAAGGGCACGCGCTTCGACCGCAGCCATACCTTCGAGGGCATCATCCCCAACCTCGAACGGCGCTACCGCGGCAGCGATTCCAACGCCGTGCGCGAGGAGTTGTCAAAGTACATCAGCAACTCCAGCTGCCCGACCTGTAACGGCACCCGCCTGCGCGTCGAGGCCCGCCACGTGCGCGTCGGCACGCACACCCTGCACGAGATCAGCCGCCTGCCGCTGGGCGAGGCGCGCAATTACTTCAACTGCCTGACGCTGCACGGCGCCAAGGCGCAGGTCGCCGACAAGATACTGAAGGAGATCACCGCCCGGCTGAGTTTCCTGATCAACGTCGGCCTCGACTACCTGTGCCTGGAACGCTCGGCCGAGACGCTATCCGGCGGCGAGGCGCAGCGCATCCGCCTGGCTTCGCAGATCGGCTCGGGCCTGACCGGCGTCATGTATGTGTTGGATGAACCGTCGATCGGCCTCCATCAGCGCGACAACGACCGCCTGCTGCAGACGCTGCGCAACCTACGCGACATGGGCAACACCGTGCTCGTCGTCGAGCATGACGAGGATGCCATCCGCAGCGCCGACTACGTCGTCGACATCGGCCCCGGCGCCGGCGTCCATGGCGGCTATGTCGTCGCTGCCGGCACGCCGGCCGAAGTCGCCGCCAACCCGGCCTCGATGACCGGCGATTACCTGTCCGGGCGCCGCTCCATCGCCGCTCCGGCCAAGCGCCGGCCGCCCAACCCGGACAAGCAATTGAAGGTGGTCGGCGCTTACGGCAACAACCTGCGCGACGTCACGCTGGAAATTCCCGGCGGGCTGTTCACCTGCATCACCGGCGTTTCCGGCTCGGGCAAGTCGACGCTGATCAACGACACGCTGTACGCCGCGGCAGCCAAGCACCTCTACGGCTCGACGGCGGAACCGGCACCGCACAAGGAAATCATCGGCCTCGACCTGTTCGACAAGGTGATCGCCGTCGACCAGGCGCCGATCGGCCGCACGCCGCGCTCCAACCCGGCCACCTACACCGGCCTGCTGACGCCGATCCGCGAACTGTTCGCCCAGGTGCCGGAAGCCCGCGTGCGCGGCTACGGGCCGGGGCGTTTCTCGTTCAACGTCAAGGGCGGGCGCTGCGAGGCCTGCCAGGGCGACGGCATGATCAAGGTCGAGATGCACTTCCTGCCCGACATCTACGTGCCCTGCGACGTC
>PHCU01000276.1 GCA_002842345.1 Betaproteobacteria bacterium HGW-Betaproteobacteria-12
CAGGATGTCATGCAGGGCGAAATGCTGGAATTCCCCGGCAACACCTTCGGCATGGCGCTCAACCTCGAGCGTGACTCCGTCGGCGCGGTGGTTCTTGGTGAATACGAACACATTTCCGAAGGCGACGTCGTCAAGACGACCGGTCGCATTCTGGAAGTCCCCGTCGGCCCGGAACTGCTCGGCCGCGTGGTCAATTCCCTCGGTCAGCCGATCGACGGCAAGGGCCCGATCAACGCCAAGCTGACCGACAAGATCGAAAAGGTCGCGCCGGGCGTTATTTGGCGTCAGTCCGTTTCCCAGCCGGTGCAGACCGGTCTGAAGTGTGTAGACTCCATGGTTCCGGTCGGTCGTGGCCAGCGCGAGCTGATCATTGGCGACCGCCAGACCGGCAAGACCGCCGTCGCCGTCGATGCCATCATCAACCAGAAGGGCAAGGGCCTGTTCTGCGTTTATGTCGCTATCGGCCAGAAGGCTTCGACCATCGCCAACGTCGTACGCAAGCTCGAAGAGCATGGCGCGATGGAATACACCATCGTTGTCGCCGCTCCGGCTTCGGAATCCGCCGCGCTGCAGTACCTGGCTCCTTACGCCGGCTGCACAATGGGCGAGTACTTCCGCGACACCGGTGAAGACGCCCTGATCATTTACGACGACTTGACCAAGCAAGCTTGGGGCTACCGTCAGGTTTCCCTGCTGCTGCGCCGTCCGCCGGGCCGTGAAGCCTACCCGGGCGACGTCTTCTATCTCCACTCCCGTCTGCTCGAACGCGCCGCTCGCGTTTCCGCCGCCTGGGTCGAGAAGCTCAGCAATGGCGCCATCAAGGGCAAGACCGGTTCGCTGACCGCGCTGCCGGTGATCGAAACGCAAGCCGGCGACGTGTCCGCCTTCGTTCCGACCAACGTCATCTCGATTACCGACGGCCAGATCTTCCTGGAAACCGACCTGTTCAACGCCGGTATCCGTCCCGCGATCAACGCCGGTATCTCGGTGTCCCGTGTCGGTGGCGCCGCTCAAACCAAGCTGATCAAGAAGCTCGGCGGCGGTGTCCGTCTGGCCCTGGCCCAGTACCGCGAACTCGCAGCGTTTGCCCAGTTTGCTTCCGACCTCGACGAAGCGACGCGCAAGCAGCTGGAACGCGGCCGTCTGGTCACCGAGCTGATGAAGCAGCCCCAGTACTCGCCGATGAGCATCTCCGAAATGGCCGTCACGCTGTACGCAGCGGACAAGGGCTACTTTGACGATGTTGAAGTCAAGCGTGCCCTGGAATGCGAAAAGGCGATGATTGGCTATCTGAAGACCAGCTGTGCCGACCTCATGAACAAGATGGAGTCGACCGCCGATCTGGACGCTGAATCCGAGAAGCAACTCGCTGCCGGTATCCAGGCTTTCAAGAGCAGCTGGGCCTGATCTAGGAGAACGCCATGCCTAGCGGCAAGGAAATTCGTAACAAGATCAAGAGCGTCGAGAACACGCGCAAGATCACCAAGGCCATGGAGATGGTGGCTGCATCCAAAATGCGCAAGGCGCAAGACCGGATGCGGGCTGCCCGTCCCTATGGCGAGAAGATCCGGCGCGTTGCAGCTCACCTGTCTCATGCCCTGACCGAATACAAGCACCCGTTCCTGGTGAATCGCGAAGTCAAGACCATCGGTCTCGTCCTCATCACCTCGGACAAGGGTCTTTGTGGCGGCCTGAACTCGAATATTCTGCGTCTTGCCGTCAGCAAGATGAAGGAGTTCGAGGCTCAGGGCAAGAAGTTCCAGGCAACCTGCATCGGTAACAAAGGTCTCGGCTTCATGCAGCGTGCCGGCGCCAAGGTCGTCTCGCACGTGACGGCTCTGGGCGATACACCGCACCTGGAAAAGTTGATCGGTCCGGTCAAGGTCCAGCTCGATGCCTACATGCGCGGCGAAATCGACGCGCTGTATATCGGCTACAACCGCTTCATCAACACGATGAAGCAGGAACCGGTGTTCGAACAACTGCTCCCGTTGCCCGGCGACGCAGTCGGCTCGTCACGCGCCAAGTGGGACTACGTCTACGAGCCGGATGCCAAGGCAGTGATCGACGAGTTGCTGCTACGTTATGTCGAAGCATTGATCTATCAGGCTGTGGCCGAAAACATGGCATCCGAGCAATCCGCCCGGATGGTTGCCATGAAGTCCGCTTCCGACAACGCCAAGACTGTCATCGGTGACTTGAAGCTGGTTTACAACAAGGCCCGTCAGGCTGCGATTACCAAGGAACTCTCGGAAATCGTCAGCGGCGCCGCCGCGGTGTGACGC
>PHCU01000005.1:0-57025 GCA_002842345.1 Betaproteobacteria bacterium HGW-Betaproteobacteria-12
CGACACTGCCGGGCAGTCGACGCCGCCGGCCAGCGTGTAGTTCTGGACCACGGCATCGGGCAGCATGGTGATCTTGTTGCCCGGCATATAGACCGTGGACAAGCGGGCGCGGGCGACGCCGTCGAGCGGCGAGCCGTGTTCGATGGCCAGTCCCGGCGCGGCGATGTGGATGCCGATGCGCGAGCCGATGCCGGGCAACTTGACGACCGACAGCGCATCGTCGATTTCGGTGGTGTGCGCATCGTCGATCGAAAAGGCGCGCACGTCGGCGCGCGGCAGGTCGGTCGGCAGGCGCGGCGCCTCGAGGGCCGGGAAGCCGGTGCCCTTGGGGAACTGTTCATGCAGGAAACGGCGGTAATGCAGGTGATAGGCCGACTTGATGGCGCCGCACTTGAACAGCAGTTGCGCCGCGGACAGCCCGCTTTCGCCGCAGGCCGTCTCGAAGGCCTTGGTCTCCGGCTTGTTGCGGTCCGGCGCGTAGAGCAGGGCATCGGTCAGCACGCCGATTTCCGGCGGCAGGCGGAATTCTTTCAGCTCGGCGAGCCAGCCTTCCATCGTGAGCGCTTGCTGACGCTTTTTTTCAAGACTTGCCAGAGCAGCTGCGAGAATGTCGGCAGGCGCCTTGCGGAAGCGGCCCTTGCCTTTGCGGTGGAAATAGACGGGCGCGGCATGCACGGCGAGCAGCACCGCCGCCGCTTCGACCGGGGCGGGCTCGTGTCCGTAGTAATCACGGGCAAAATCCAGAAACGAAAATTCGCCATCGCTGACACACTCCCAAAGGAAATCGGCCTCGATCTCTTCAGCCAGCGGCGTCGCCTGCTCCAGCAAGTTCGCCGCCGAGGGCTTTTCGAAACGCAACAGCACCGTCACCGCTTTGATCTTGCTGCGCTTGCCGGAGGGCATTTCGACCTGCAAGGAGCTGTCGTTGTCGGCCATGACGGTACCGGCCTTGAAGCCGCCGTCTTCTTCAAACAATACATTCATCGGCGGATTATAGCCCGGCAAATTCAATGAGTTGCGGGACGAATTCGGGGAAACGCGTGAAGCTGTGGTCGCCGCCCTCGAAGATGCTCTGCCGGCAACCGAAATAGAAGTCCTGCGCGGCGTGGTAGTCGAGCACCTCGTCGCCGGTCTCGAGCAGCAGCCAGTAGCGCGCCGGTGTCGGTGTCGCGACCTGCCCCTGCAACTGCCGGGCATGCTCGGCGGTGAACAAGAAACGGTCGCCGCTGTGGAAATTGGCATGCTCGCCGATGAACTTGCCGGTATCGATGCGGGCGATCGCCGCCGGGTTGATCAGCACCGCTGGCAAGGCGTATTTCTCGGCCAGGTGATTGGCGTAATGGCCGCCGAGCGAGGAACCGACCAGCGTCACGGGCTCCTTGCACGCTTCGATCAATTGCGACACCGCAGCCATCGCCGCGTCCGGCACCGACGACAGCTGTGGGCAGAGGAAACGGTCGACCAGCCCACGCCGGGCCATCGCCTCGGCCAGCAGCCGCGCCTTCCACGAGGCCGGCGAGGAACAAAAGCCGTGCAGATAGAGGATCACGCCGCCCACTCGACCCAGCCGAACTGCGCGGTCAGCAGCACAACGATGCCGAAGACGATGCGATACCAGGCGAACAGCGTGAAGTCGTGGTTCGACACGTAGCGCAGCAGGGCCTTGACGGTCAGCATCGCAGCAATGAAGGAGGCGACGAAGCCGACGGCGAACACCGGCAGGTCGGCGGCGTGCAGCAGCTGCCAGTTCTTGTAAACGTCGTAGAGCGTCGCCGCGAACATGGTCGGGATGGCCAGGAAGAATGAGAACTCGGTCGCCGTCTTGCGCGACAGGCCGAACACCAGGCCGCCCATGATCGTCGCGCCGGAACGCGAGACGCCGGGGAACATCGCCACGGCTTGGGCGAAGCCGACCTTCAGCGCATCCGGCCAGCGCATTTCGTCGATGCTGGCGACGCGCGGATGGTAAGCCTTGCGCTCGATGTAGAGGATCAGCAGGCCGCCGCCGATCAACGCGCCAGCGACGGTCAGCGGGTTGAACAGGTAGGTCTTGATGGTGCTGTGGAACAGCAGGCCAAGCACCGCAGCCGGCAGGAACCCGACCACCAGCAGGCTGGCGAAGCGCTGCTGCACCGGGTCGGAAGTCAGACCGCCGAGGGCCTTGCCGATGCGTTCGCGGAAATCCCAGCAGACGGCGAGGATGGCACCGAGCTGGATGACAATCTTGAACACCTTGCTCTGCTCGTCGGTGTAGCCGAGCAGGCTGCCGACGATGATCAGGTGGCCGGTGGACGACACCGGCAGGAATTCGGTCAGCCCTTCGACGATGCCGAGGATCAGGGCTTTCAGGAGAAGAATCGGGTCCATGCAGGGGGCTCTAGGGCAAGAGCGCGCATTCTACCCTCCCGGACAGGTCGCCGCCTCCAGCGTGCTCAGCCAGCGCAGCGCCTGCTCGCGCGACTCGCCGCACATGTCGGCTGCCGGTTGCAGGCCGGAACAGCAGGCCGGGCGTTCCGGCTGGCCGAAGATGCGGCAGCGCCATTCCGCGTCGAGATGCCTGCAGGGCACCCCGGCCGGCTTGGCCAGCGAGGAAATGGACGGGGCGATGCAGCAGGCACCGCAGCCGGGTCGGCAGGCCGGTGGGGAAATGGATTCAGGCATGCCGCGATTGTCGCAGAAGCTTCAGCAGAGAACAGCCGGCCGAATGCAAACCGCCGCCCGGGGCGGGGCGGCGGCAAGCCGAAAAACTGCGGCGAAGCAGGATGGCATCAGGCGCCGCGCATCGGTCGCTGACCATCGCCAGCCGGACCGCGCGGACCATCGCCGGCCGGACCGCGCGGACCATCGCCACGCTGGCGCGGACGGTCGGCCTTGAGCTCAGCCAGTTGCTTGCGTTGTTCGGGCGTCAGCACCTCGAACACCTGGCGTTCGGTCTTGGCCCGGCTCAAAGCCATTTCGCCCATGGCGGCGGCGGCTGCATCGGCCAGTTCCTTGGCCTTGGCCTCGCTGAAGTCGGGTGCCGCGGTCAGCGTACGCAGGTCGCTCTGCGCCTTGTGCATGGCCTTGGCGGTGTTGCGCTGGGTCGGCGCCTGGGCATGCATGATGTCGAAAATTCGGTCGCGCTGGGTTTCGCTCAGGTCGAGACGCTTCAGGTAGCGCGGCAGCACGTCGCCACCCATGCCGTGATGGCCATAACCGGCCTTCATGCCCATGCCGTCGCAACCGCCGCGCATCATGCCTTTCGGCTCGGCAAAGGCCGACGAAGCCAGGGGAAGCGCCAGGGCGACGGCGGCAATGGCGGCGAAACGCTTGAGTGGCAGATGGGAGATCGTTTTCATGATTGTTTCCTTTTTCCAGACTGGCCCGCCCGAGGTGGGCCGGCGATGGAAGAATGATCTCGCCAAGAGTCGTAAATAGGGGTTACTAGCCTGTAAATGAACGTAAATGCAGTAACCGGACAATAAAAACGGGGCTACTGGAGCCCCGTTTCGATCGATCTCTATCCAGCCTCACACCTTGTGATAGATCTCGGCTCCGGTTTTCACGAATTCGACCGCCTTGGTTTCCATGCCCTTGTTCAGCGCTTCCGCTTCGGCGATGCCCTGAGCGGCGGCGAAATCGCGCACGTCCTGGGTAATCTTCATCGAACAGAAGTGCGGGCCGCACATCGAGCAGAAGTGGGCAACCTTGGCCGATTCCTTGGGCAGCGTCTCGTCGTGGAATTCGCGCGCCTTGTCAGGGTCGAGGCCGAGATTGAACTGGTCTTCCCAGCGGAACTCGTAGCGTGCCTTGCTCAAGGCGTTGTCGCGGATCTGCGCGCCTGGGTGACCCTTGGCTAGGTCGGCGGCGTGGGCGGCGAGCTTGTAGGTGATGATGCCGGTCTTGACGTCGTCCTTGTCGGGCAGACCCAGATGTTCCTTCGGCGTCACGTAGCAGAGCATGGCCGTACCGTACCAACCGATCATCGCGGCGCCGATGCCGCTGGTGATGTGGTCGTAACCCGGCGCGATGTCGGTAGTCAAGGGCCCCAGGGTGTAGAACGGGGCTTCCTTGCAGTATTCGAGCTGCAGGTCCATGTTCTCCTTGATCAGGTGCATCGGCACATGCCCCGGCCCTTCGATGATGGTCTGCACGTCGTGCTGCCAGGCTATGTCGGTGAGTTCGCCGAGGGTTTTGAGTTCGCCCAGCTGCGCTTCGTCGTTGGCATCGTAGATCGAGCCAGGACGCAGACCGTCACCCAGGCTGAAGGCGACGTCGTAGGCCTTCATGATTTCGCAGATTTCCTCGAAATGCGTGTAGAGGAAGCTTTCCTTGTGGTGCGCCAGGCACCACTTGGCCATGATCGAACCGCCGCGGCTGACGATGCCTGTCATCCGGTTGGCGGTCATCGGGATGTAGCGCAGCAGCACGCCAGCGTGGATGGTGAAGTAATCGACGCCCTGCTCGGCCTGCTCGATCAGCGTGTCACGGAAGATTTCCCAGGTCAGGTCCTCAGCCTTGCCGTTGACCTTTTCCAGCGCCTGGTAGATCGGCACCGTGCCGATCGGCACCGGGCTGTTGCGGATGATCCACTCGCGTGTTTCGTGGATGTTCTTGCCGGTGGACAGGTCCATCACCGTGTCGCCGCCCCAGCGGATCGACCAGGTCATCTTCTCGACTTCTTCCTGGATCGAGGAGCCGAGCGCGGAATTGCCGATGTTGGCGTTGATCTTGGTCAGGAAGTTGCGGCCGATGATCATCGGCTCGCTTTCCGGATGGTTGATGTTGTTCGGGATGATGGCGCGGCCGCGGGCGATTTCGCTACGGACGAATTCCGGGGTGATTTCCTCGGGAATACTGGCACCGAAGTTCTGCCCAGGATGCTGGCGACCAAGCAGCTTGGCCATCTTTTCTCCCAGCGGGCCGGTGGCACGTAGCGATTCGATATAGGCGGCGCGGTTGAGGTTTTCGCGGATCGCCACGTATTCCATTTCCGGCGTGATGATGCCTTTCCGCGCGTAGTGCATCTGGCTGACATTGGCGCCGGCCTTGGCGCGGCGCGGTTTACGGTGCAGGCCGGGGAAACGCAATTCGTCGAGCCTCTGGTCGGCGGCGCGCTGACGGCCGAATTCGGAACTCAGGTCCGGCAGTTCCTCGATATCGTTGCGTTCTTCGATCCATTTTGCCCGCAGCGCCGGCAGACCGGAGCGGATGTCGACCTTGACCGCCGGATCGGAATAAACGCCGGAGCAGTCGTAAACATAGATCGGCGGATTCTGCTCGCCACCCATGCCGGTCGGCGTGTCCGCCTGCGAGATTTCGCGCATCGGCACCCGGATATCCGGCCGCGAGCCCTCGACGTAGATTTTGCGGGAATTGGGTAGCGGCTGGACCGCGGCCTCGTCGACGTGTGCATTGGCGGCGAGGAATTGTTCGGTGGCGTTCATTGAAGCTCCATGCGTGAATTCGAGGGGTAAGACGGGCAGGGAGCGATCTGGTTCCAACGGCAGAGTTCGTTTCCCTACGACGGCATGACCCGGTCAGGTTCGGAGGGTATATCTCAGTCGGTCGAATGCGAAAAACGCTGGCCGACACCCCTAACGAGAGGTCTGCAAGTTACTGGAAACACAGGCAAAATGCAAGGAAGCGAAGGCCGCGCTCAAGATTTCTCGAATTTGGTCGAAATCATGTTGGCAAGCTGCGGTATTCAAATAATAAAGAGGTTTCGAATGCATCCATCGATCATGGTCGCCCTGGCCATTGCCCTGCCCCTGACGGCGGCCGCTGCACCGACTTGGCAGAACGTTTCGTCCGAACCGGGCAAGCGCATCGAACTCGACCGCACCAGCATCAAGCGCGAGGGTACGACAGTCGAGGCCCTGAGCCGCATGATCCTCGACAAGGAACTGATCGACATCCGCTCCGGTTCGCCCTATCTGATCATCGAGGTCATTACCCGCTATGACTGCGCCGCGCGCAACGCCAACACCATCAGGCGCACCTTCAAGAAGGACGAGAACGCCGTTGTGCGCGCCGAAGATATCAAGGGCAGCGACTTGCCGGTACGCAGCGGCACGCTCGACGACAAGGTGCTGCGCGAGGTCTGCCGGCCGCCCAAGGATAGCCAGGCCGAACTGGCGACCAAGGCCAACGAAGCGGCGACCCAGTTGCGCCAGGCCAACGAGGCGCTGCTGAAGAAGGAATTGGCCAAGGCAGCGAAGCCGACACCGATCAAGACCGCCGAAAACGCTGGCGCTGCCGTAGCCAATGCCACGGAAGAACCGCCGAAGGCTGCCATTCCCTCTATTCGCCCGAGCCTGAAACTGGCCGCCGAGACCGCGAAAACCACCCCGACAGCCGCGGAAAAAGCTGTCGTTGCCGAACCCAAGCTGCCGCTCAGCATCGCCAGCAGCAACCCCGCGCCGCGCCCGAAGCCCGTACTTCCGCCGCGCAAGGCCGCTCCGGCCAAGGAAGAAGGCTACATGCTCGAACTGGTGCGCAGCGAGCCGATGCGCCCGAAACTACCCAGCGATTGGAGCTATGAAGGTGCCGGCGGCCCGGAAAACTGGGCCCGTCTGGATCCGCGGAACTCGCTGTGCGCCACCGGCCAGCGCCAGTCGCCGATTGACATCCGCGACGGCATCAAGGTCGACGTCGAGCCGATCCGCTTCAACTACCGCCCATCTCGCTTCCGCATTGTCGATAGCGGCCGCACCGTCGAAGTCTTTCTCGGCGACAACTCGTTCAACCTGACCGGCAAGGCGTATACGCTGCAGCAGATCAACTTCCACCGCCCGTCGGAAGAGCGGATTGACGGCCGCCGCTTCGACATGTCGGCCCACCTCGTGCACCGCGCCGACGATGGCCAGCTGGCAATCATTGCCGTCCTGCTCGAACAGGGCACGGAAAACCCCTTCATCCAGACGCTGTGGAACAACCTGCCGCTGGAAAAGCACCTGTCGGTAGAGCCACCGACGACCTCGATCGACCTCGATGCCTTCCTGCCGGCCTCGCGCAACTATTACGCCTACATGGGTTCACTGACCACGCCGCCGTGCAGTGAAGGCGTGCTGTGGCTGGTGCTGAAACAACCGGTGCAGGTTTCGCCGGCGCAGATCGACATCTTCAGCCGCCTGTATCGCCACAACGCCCGCCCGACCCAAGCGGTCGCCGGCCGCCTGATCAAGGAAGGCCGCTGAATCCGGCCGGCGCAGGCCGGCCGATCCTTCCTGATGGCGTGCCGCCTGCGCCCGCGGCGCGCAGAAGCACGACTGGTCTCAGTTATAATTTCGTTTTGTCGGAACCAATATATTAGCTTATGCTAATATTTATGCCTGCGGAGACCCCCTAAATGAATATCGAGCAAGCGCGCTTCAACATGATCGAACAGCAGATCCGCCCCTGGGATGTGCTCGACCCGCAGGTTCTCGACCTGCTCTTCGTCGTCAAGCGCGAGAACTTCACGCCGCCGGCCTATCGCAACCTGGCCTTTGCCGACATGGAAATTCCGCTTGGTGACGGCCAGAGCATGCTGGCGCCGAAGATTGAGGCCAAGCTGCTGCAAGAACTGGGCTTGCGCAACACCGACAAGGTGCTGGAAATCGGCACCGGCAGCGGCTACATGGCCGCCCTGCTGGCCGCCCGGGCGGAACATGTGGTCAGCGTCGAGAGCCGCCCGGCCCTCGCCGAGCAGGCCCGCCGCAACCTCGCCGATGCCGGTGTCAACAACGTCACCGTCGAGACCGGCAACGGCACCGGCGGCTGGCCCGCCCGCGGCCCCTACGACGCCATCGTCGTTTCCGGCTCGCTGCCGGAACTACCCGAAGCTCTGCTCAAGCAACTGCGCGTCGGTGGCCGCCTGGCGGCCATCGTCGGCGCGGCACCGGTCATGGAAGCCGTGCTGGTGACCTGCACCGGCGAAGGCATCTACAACACCGTCAACCTGTTCGAGACGGTCGTCCCCCCGCTCGACGGCGTCGCCGCCAAGGCTGCCTTCAGCCTCTGATGCAGCAGCTGCTCCCACCGCAACTGGCCGCCTGGCTGACCGATCCCGGCCGGCCGCGGCCGCTCCTGCTCGATGTCCGCGAGCCCTGGGAGTTCGAGTTGTGCCATCTCGAAGGTGCTCAACTCATGCCGATGCAGCTGGTGCCGGTCCGCTGCCAGGAACTCGACCCCGAGCAGGATATCGTCGTCATCTGCCACCACGGCGCGCGCAGCATGCAGGTCGCGCTGTTCCTCGAGAACCGGGGCTTTGCCGCCGTTCACAACCTGGCCGGCGGGGTGAATGCCTGGGCCATGGACGTCGATCCGGCGATGCGTCGCTACTGAGGACTTCATGAAATCCTTCGCCTGCCTGCTGGCCACAACACTGTTCACCACGGCAGCCAATGCTGCCGACCTGATGCAGGTCTATCGCGCCGCCCAGGATAACGATCCGACCTTCGCCGCCGCCCGAGCCACGCTTGATGCCGGTCGCGAACGGGTGCCGCAGGGCCGGGCCGGGCTGTTGCCCAGCCTGACGCTGTCGGGCAATACGGTGTGGAACGAGAACGACCTTTCGGCCCGCAACGTGCCGAGCAGCAAGCAACGCTTCAACTCCAACGGCTATCAGCTGACCCTGTCCCAGCCGCTGTTCCGCTGGCAGAACTGGGTGCTCTATGATCAGTCCAAACTGCAGGTCATGCAGGCCGAAGCCAGCTTCGCCGAGGCGCGCCAGGATCTGATCCTGCGCGTTGCCCAGGCCTATTTCGACACCCTGTTCGCCTACGAGAACCTGTCGGCCGTGCGCGCCAACAAGGCAGCCATCAGCCAGCAACTGGAATCGGCCAAAAAGAACTTCGAGGTCGGCACGGCGACCATCACCGACACGCACGAGGCCCAGGCGCGCTACGACCTGGCCCAGGCCCAGGAAATTGCCGCCGAGAGCGATTTCGAGGTAAGGAAGAGCGCCCTGCAGGCCATCATCGGCCAGGCCCCGGGCGCCCTGGCCCGCCTGCACTTGGAAGCCGAACCGAAGCAGCCGATGCCGACGGACATGAATCAGTGGGTCAGCGCCGCCGAAAAGGACAGCATCACCGTGCAGATCCAGCAGGCGCTGGCCGACATCGCGGCGCGCGAAGTCGATCGGCAGCGGGCCGGCCATTACCCGACGATCGATCTGGTGGCCAATTACGGCTACGCAAAATCCAGTGCCCAGGGCGCCGGCCTGATCGAAAACGACTACCAGAATGTCGGCGTCCAGTTGAACATCCCGCTCTACCTGGGCGGCCAGGTCGTTTCCCGCCAGCGCGAGGCCGCGGCCAATCGCTCGGCCGCCTTATCGACGCTGGAAGCCGCCCGCCGCGGCGCCGCCTTATCGGCGCGCCAGCAATACCTCGGCGTCGCCAACGGCCTGGCGCAGATCAAGGCGCTGAAAGCCGCGCTGGTATCCTCACAGTCGGCGCTGGAATCAAACAAGCTCGGTTATGACGTCGGCGTGCGCATCAACATCGATGTGCTCAACGCCGAGAACCAGGTCTACGTAACCCGCCGCGATCTGGCCCGCGCCACCTTCGACACCCTGCTCGCCCAACTGCGCCTGAAGGCGGCCGTCGGCGCCCTGGGCGAGGACGACGTGGCCGCCATCAACGCCCTGCTCGATCCGACCACTGCGCAATAAGCGCCAGCGTGCGCTGCGCCGCGCCGCGATGGGCGCGGGCAAAGTCGCCGGCCGCGCGGCGCATGGTGGCCAGTTTCGTCGCGTCGCCCAACAGGTCGCTCACCCCGGCGGCCAGCGCCTCGACATCGGCCACCCGCCGCGCCGCCCCGGCGGCAATGGCATCCTCGGTCGCCTGCAGGAAATTGAAGGTATGCGGCCCGACCAGCACCGGGCAGTCGCAAGCCGCCGCCTCGATCAGGTTCTGCCCGCCGAGCGGCAGCAGGCTCCCGCCGATGAAGGCGAGATCGGCCATGCTGCAGTAGGCTGCCATTTCCCCCATGCTGTCACCAAGCCAGACCGCGGTATCCGCAGCCGGCAGGCCTGCGCTGCGCCGGCGCCAGGAAAGGCCCTGCTGGTCGAGCAAGGCTGCGACTTCGGCAAAGCGCTGGGGATGGCGTGGCACCAACACCAGCAGGGCATCGGCCAGAGCCAGGCGACGCCAGGCTTCGAGCACCAATACTTCTTCGCCTTCGCGCGTGCTGGCGGCCAGCCACACCGGCCGCTGACCAACGCTCTGCCGCCAGCCCGCGCCTAATAGCAATTGCTCCGCCGTCGGCGTGACATCGAACTTGATGTTGCCGCAGACTTCCAGGCGCCGCGCGCCGAGGTCGGCGATCCGTTGCCCGTCGCCGGCAGTCTGGGCGCAGACGCCGGCCAGCGCGGCGAAGGCCGGCTGCACCAGTGGCCGCAGGCGGCCGTAGCCGCGCGCCGAGCGCGCCGACAGCCGGGCATTGGCCAGGATCACTGGAACCTGCTGGCGCGCCGCGGTGGCCAGCAGGTTCGGCCAGATCTCGGTTTCCATCAGGACGCCGAAAGCCGGCGCAAAATGGCGCAGGAAACGCTGACTCGCCCGCGGATAGTCGTACGGCAGGTAGGCCTGCAGCACCCGCTCGCCATAGAGCGTGCGGCCAGCTTCACGGCCGGTCGGTGTCATACCGGTGAGCAGGATGCGATGCTCCGGCCAGCGGGCCAGTAGGCCCTCGATCAATGGTTGCGCCGCCCGCGTCTCGCCAACCGAGACGGCATGCACCCAGATCAGCTTGGCCGGCGCCGCCGAGCCATAAAAACCGTAGCGCTCGGCCAGATGTTGCAGGTATTCCGGCTGCCTGCGCGCCCGCCACAGCAGGCGCAGCCAGATCAGCGGCGTCGCCAGATAGAAAAGCAACGAATACAGCAGGCGCGCCATCAGCCGGCCGCCGCCTGCAATTCGGCGAGCACTGCCGGCACTGTCGGGAGCTGAGCCTTGCCACCCAGATTGCGATGAAAACCGACGCCGAAGACACCGGTCAGCCCCGGGTCAGTGGCCGTATACAGCGCCACGGTCGGAATCTTCAGCGCCACGGCCAGATGCGTCAGGCCGGTATCGACGCCGATCGACGCGCCGGCGCCGGCCAGCACGGCGGCCAGTTCGGCGATGCTCAGCGGCGGGGCGGCGACAGCGCCGGGGATGCCGGCCGCCAGACGGGCCGCACGTTCGCGTTCGAGCGGATTGCCGGCCGGCAGCACGGCAGCGCAGCCCTGGTGCTGCAATTGCCGGCCGAGTTCTAGCCAACTCTCCTCCGGCCACAATTTGTCATCGCGGCTGGTAGCGGTCAGAAACACGGCGTAAGGCGTCCGCGGCAGCCAGCCGAAAGCCGCCGGGGCAGCGGCAATCCCGTAGTCAGGCACGGGGTCCGGGGCGTAGCCGAGCACGGCGCCAACCAGTAGCCGGTTGCGTATCACCGCGTGCGCCGCTGTCGACACGGTAAAGCAACGCTCGTAGAAGCGCGCCGCCAGCGGCTCGCGGATCGAGGCGGCATCGTAGCCGCAGCGCGGGCCGAGCGCCTGGGTGGCGATCAGCGCACTCTTCAGCAAGCCCTGGGTATCGATCACCAGATCGTAACGCTGCGCCCGCAAGCGACTGCGGAAGGCGGCGATTTCCTGCCAGGTCTGGCGGCTGAACAATTTCTTACGCCAGCGTCGGACGGCAACCGTGAAAATCTCGCCGACGCCGGGATGCAGGCGGGGAATGGCGGCGAAGCTTTCCTCGACGCACCAGTCGATGACGGCCTCGGGGAAATGCTGGCGGATGTCGCTAACCACCGGCAAGTTGTGGATAACGTCGCCGAGCGAGGAAGTTTTCACGATCAGGATGCGCATCGGCAGATAAAATGGCGACTTTTCGAAGCCGCAATTATAAAGGGCCGCCCCGCACCGGCCGCTTTCTCTTGCCCGTAGAGCACCGGGCAGCGGCAAGTGCGGAACGAGGTTACCCGCTTGCTGCAGTGCGATAAAATCCCGTGATCATTCACTAGGAATAACCCGTGAAAATTCTCGTCACCGGCGCCGCCGGCTTCATCGGCATGACCACCTCGCTGCGCCTGCTGGCACGCGGCGATACCGTCGTCGGCCTGGACAATCTCAATGACTATTACGCGGTCTCGCTCAAGGAAAGCCGCCTGGCTCGCCTGACCAGCCATGCCAACTTCCGCTTTGTCAAACTCGATGTTGCCGACCGCACCGGCATGGATGCCCTGTTCGCCGCCGAGCAGTTCGACAAGGTGATCCATCTGGCGGCCCAGGCCGGCGTCCGCTATTCGCTGCAGAATCCGCACGCCTACATCGAAAGCAACCTGGTCGGCTTCACCAACATTCTCGAAGGCTGCCGCCACAACAAGGTAAAGCACCTGGTCTACGCTTCCAGCTCCAGCGTCTATGGCGGCAATACCAAGATGCCCTTCTCCGAGCACGACAGCGTCGATCACCCGGTCAGCCTGTATGCCGCGACCAAGAAGGCCAACGAGTTGATGGCGCACACCTACAGCCACCTCTACGGCCTGCCGACCACCGGCCTGCGCTTCTTCACCGTCTATGGCCCGTGGGGCCGGCCGGACATGGCCCTGTTCCTGTTCACCAAGGCCATCCTCGAAGGCCGGCCGATCGACGTCTTCAACCACGGCAACATGCAGCGCGATTTCACCTATATCGACGACATCGTCGAGGGCGTCATCCGTGTGCTCGACAAGGATGCCGCCGCCAACCCGGACTACGATGCTGTGGCCGCCGATCCGGCGACCAGCAACGCCCCTTACCGCGTGTTCAACATCGGCAACAACAATCCGGTGCAACTGCTCGATTTCATCGGCGCCATCGAGCAGGCGCTCGACCGACCGGCGGAAAAGCGCCTGCTGCCGCTGCAGGACGGCGACGTCCCGGCCACCTACGCCGACACTTCGCTGCTCAATGACTGGGTCGGCTTCGTGCCGGCCACTCCCATCCAGGAAGGCGTAGACCGCTTCATCGCCTGGTATCGCGATTACTACAAGGTTTAAGGATCAACTATGTGCGGCATCGTCGCGGCAGCAGCCGGCAACAACATCGTTCCCGTCCTCGTCGAGGGCCTGAAGAAACTCGAATACCGTGGCTATGACTCGGCTGGCCTGGCCGTCATCAGCGGCGACGCCGTGACACGCATCCGTTCGGTCGGCCGCGTCGCCGAACTGGAAGCCGCCGCGCTCGGCACCGATTCCGTCACCGGCATCGCCCATACCCGCTGGGCGACGCACGGCGTGCCCTGCGAACGCAACGCCCACCCGCATGTCTCCGGTTCGATCGCCGTCGTCCATAACGGCATCATCGAGAATTACGAGAGCCTGCGCAGCGAGCTGACTGCCCAGGGCTATGTGTTTACCTCGGACACCGACACCGAAAGCATCGCCCACCTGCTCGAAGCGACGCTGAAAAGCGAACCCGATCTGTTCACCGCCGTACGGATCGCCTGCCGCCGCCTGGTCGGCGCCTATGCGATCGCCGTCGTCGACCACCGCCAGCCGGGCAAGGTCGTCGTCGCCCGCGAAGGCTCGCCGCTGCTGCTCGGCATCTCCGAGAACGGCAATTACGCCGCCTCCGACGCCTCGGCGCTGCTGCAGGTGACGCGCAACATGGTCTATCTGGAAAACGGCGATGTTGCCGAACTGACCCCGGCCGGCGTCCGCATCAGCCTGCTGGATGGCACGCCGGTCGAGCGCCCGGTACATGTCTCGCAGCTGTCGGCGGCCGCCGTCGAACTCGGCACCTATCGCCACTACATGCAGAAGGAAATCTTCGAGCAGCCCGAGGCGCTGGCCAACACGCTGGAGATCGTCGGCGGCAGCAAGAGTATCCAGCCGGGCATTTTCGGCGCCGCAGCCGCCGAAACCCTCGCCGATGTCGACCACATCCTCATCCTGGCCTGCGGCACCAGCAGCCACTCCGGTTTCACCGCCCGCTACTGGCTCGAAGCCATTGCCGGCGTGCCGTGCACCGTCGAGATCGCCAGCGAATACCGCTACCGTAGCTCGGTGCCCAATCCGCGCCAGCTGATCGTCGCCATCTCACAGTCGGGCGAAACCGCCGACACCCTGGCCGCGCTGCGCCACGCCAAGGCGCTGGGGCAGACCAAGACCCTGGCCATCTGCAACGTGCCGGAATCGGCCATCGTCCGTGAATGCGCGCTGCGCTTCATCACCCGCGCCGGCCCGGAAATCGGCGTCGCCTCGACCAAGGCCTTCACCACCCAGCTGGCGGCGCTGTTCGTACTGACCCTGGTGATGGCCAAGCTCCGCCAGCGCCTGAGCGGCGAACAGGAAAGTGCCTACATCGACCAGTTGCGCCATCTGCCGGTGGCGGTCAACAAGGTGCTCGAACTGGAACCGGAAATCGAAGTCTGGGCCAAGCGCTTCGCCGACAAGCACCACGCACTGTTCCTCGGTCGCGGCCGGCATTTCCCGATCGCCATGGAAGGCGCGCTGAAGCTCAAGGAAATCTCCTACATCCACGCCGAAGCCTACCCCGCGGGCGAGCTGAAGCACGGCCCGCTGGCCCTGGTCGATGCCAACATGCCGGTCATCTCGGTGGCCCCCAACGACCTGTTGCTAGACAAGCTGAAGTCGAATCTGAAGGAAGTCCAGGCGCGCGGCGGCGAGCTCTACGTCTTCGCCGATGCCGATTCGGAAATCCCCGAGTCGGCAGGCGTACACATCCTGCGCCTGCCGGAACACTACGGTGAACTGTCGCCGATCCTGCACGTGGTGCCGCTGCAACTCCTCTCCTACCACGCCGCCCTGGTCAAAGGTACCGACGTGGACAAGCCACGCAACCTGGCCAAGTCGGTGACGGTGGAATGAACTGCAAGCCACTAACCACTAATAGCTAACAGCTAAACATGGCCACCTACGCCGTCGGCGACATCCAGGGCTGCTACGACTCCCTGCGCCGCCTGCTTGACCTGTGCGCCTTTGATCCGTCCACCGACCGCCTGTGGCTGGTCGGCGATCTGGTCAATCGCGGTCCGAAATCGCTGGAAACGCTGCGCCTGATCAAGTCATTTGGCGACGCCGCACTGACCGTGCTCGGCAATCACGACCTCTATCTGCTGATGGTAGCCGAGGGCGGCGCCAAGTTTCGCGGCAAGGACGACACCATCCAGCCGGTGCTCGATGCTCCGGATGCCGGCGAACTGCTGGCCTGGCTGCGCCATCAGCCGCTGTGCCATACCGAAGGCGAATTCTGCCTGGTCCATGCCGGCCTGTTGCCGCAATGGACGACAGCGCGTGCCCGCGAGCTGGCCAGTGAGGTCGAAGCCATGTTGCAGGGGCCGCAGTTCCGCGAATTCATCCTCAATCTGTGGGGCAGCGAGCCGGCCGCCTGGTCTGATGAGTTGAGCGGCTGGCCACGGCTACGGGTAATCGTCAATGCGCTGACCCGGATGCGCTTCTGCACCCCTCAAGGCAGCATGGAATTGAAGACCAAGGGGGAACTGGCCAAGGCGCCACCGGGCTATTTGCCCTGGTTCGATCTGCCTGGCCGGCAAAGTGCCGATGCCGTGCTGGTTACCGGCCACTGGTCAGCCCTTGGCCTGAAAGTTACGCCGAAGCTGCTGGCGCTGGATTCCGGCTGCTTGTGGGGTGGGCATCTGACAGCGGTGCGCTTGGAGGACCGCCGGGTGTTCCAGGTGAACTGCTCGCCAGGGGAAGCCCAGCCGCCAAAGCGATAGCCTCGCGTGCCTCGGCGGCGACCTGCTTGCGGTCCTCGCCGTTCAGCCCGCGCAGCGGCGTCGTCACCAGCCGCGCGATCAGCCGCCGCCGGCCGAGAATGGCCCGCGTGCATTGGCCGAGCGTGATCTCGCCATCGTAGCGCGGCGCCAGGCTGCGCTGGCCATCGAGCTCCCAGTAGGAAATCGCCACCGGCAGCACCGGCCGGCCGGCGGCCAGTGCCGGCTGCATCAGCGCCGCGTGGAAATGCAGCAGACTGCGGCCATCGGTGGTCGTACCCTCGGGGAAAATCGCGACATGCTGGCCGCGGGCCAGGACTTTGCCGACCTCTGCATTGATCACCCGGGCGTGGCCGCGACTGCCGCGACGCAGGAAGATGGTGTCGTGCCGGGCCGCCAGCCAGCCGATCAGTGGCCACTGGCGGACCTCGGCCTTGGACACGAAGGCGGCCGGCAGCGCCGCATTGATCACGTAGATGTCGATCCAGGAAATGTGATTGGCGACCAGCAAAGCCCCCGGCACGGCATGGGTCAGGTCGGCCTCGACCTCGACTCCCAGCGCGTCGAGCAGTGCGACCGCCCAGCTCGACTTGAGGCGCAGGCGGGCCGCCGCGCTGCACAGCGGATAGAACAGCAGGGTGGCGAGAAGCGCGGCGACCAGCAGCAGGGCGACGCGGAACAGGCGGTAGCTGCGGAGCAGGAAGTTGGTTTGGTCCAGACGGCTTATCCCAGGTAGTGCTTGGCGTAACGCCCGGAGACCTTGACCATCGGCATCAGGATGGGCAGATCGGCGGTATTGAAATCCGGATCCCACGCCGGTTCGCCGCAGATCCAGGCGCCGGCCCGCAGGTAGCCCTTTATCAGCGGCGGCACTTCGGCCGGACGATCCTGCTGCAGGGCTGCCAGCGGCAGCGGACAGCGCGGAAAGACGCGATATTCCTGCGGTCCCAGGTGCTCGGCAGCCAGGCGATTATACAGACTGGCCGCGGCATGGCCGCCGTCGGCCATGCTGATCGAGGCGCAACCCATCAGGTAGTCGTAGCCGCGGCTGGTCATGTACTCGGCCAGGCCGGACCACAGCAGCATGATGGTGGCGCCGCTGCGATAGTCGGGATGGACACAGGAGCGACCAATCTCGACCAGGCGCGAACGCAGATGCTGCAGACGGGTCAGGTCGAACTCGTTTTCCGAGTAGTAGCCGATCTGGCGGGCATTTTCCGGCGGCAGGATGCGATAGGTGCCGACGACCTCGCCGGACTGCGTGTCGCGGACGACCAAGTGATCGCAAAACGGATCGTAGATGTCGTGATCGACGCCTGGCGTCCGGCTCGGCAGCTTGGCTCCGAGTTCACCGGCAAAGACGCGGTGGCGCAGACGCTGCGCATCGAGGATTTCGCTCTGCCCGCGGGCCAGGCCCACCGCCAGGCTGGGCCGGCCGGCCCGGCGGCGCTCAAGGCCAATGTGTTGTTGTTCCATGCTGTTCTCCATTCAGGTTGTGGAGAACAGTCTGCAAGCAGCGCGTTACAGCGCTATTGCATGAAGTTTGCGCCGGCGTTGCAGATGACCAGCGCCGGCGGCGGACCGACTTACCAGGGAGCGCTGCCGAAGGCGCGCTGGTAGCGGGCAGCGATTTCCTCGCGGCTCGGCTGATGGTTCTGGCCGCCACGGTGAGCGATCTTGATCGCCCCCATGACTGCCGCCAGACGACCGGTGGTCGGCCAGTCGAAGCCATTGGCGATGCCGTAGAGCAGACCGGAGCGATAAGCATCACCACAACCCGTCGGATCGACGATGGCATCGGCCGCCACACAGGGAATCGTGTGGCAGACGCCGTCGGCGTAGATGTCGGAACCTTCGCCGCCCCGGGTAACGATCAGCGCCTTCACCTCGCGCGCCAGGTCGGTCAGGCTGCGCCCGGTACGGTCGGTCAGCAGTTTGGCTTCGTAGTCGTTGAAGCAGGCGTAGTCAGCCAGACTCATGAAATCGAGCAGTTCGTCACCATTGAACATCGGCAGACCCTGGCCCGGATCGAAGACGAAGGGGACGCCGGCAGCGGCGAAATCGCGAGCGTGCTGCAGCATGCCTTCGCGGCCATCCGGAGCAATGATGCCGAGTTTGGCCGACGGTGCGTGTTCGACCTTGTTCAGGTGCGAGAAGCTCATCGCGCCGGGGTGGAAGGCGGTGATCTGGTTGTCGTCGAGGTCGGTGGTGATGAAGGCCTGGGCGGTAAAGCCGCCCGGCACGTGACGGACGTGCAGGCGCGGCAGGCCTAGGCGGTCGAGGCGCTCGAGGTAGGGCGCGGCATCGTCACCGACGGTGGCCATGATCAGTGGCTCGCCACCGAGCAGCATCAGGTTGTAGGCGATGTTGCCGGCGCAACCGCCGTATTCGCGGCGCATCTCGGGCACCAGGAAAGCGACGTTCAGGATGTGGATCTGTTCCGGCAGGATGTGATTCTTGAAGCGGTCCGGAAAGACCATGATGTTGTCGAAGGCGAGGGAGCCGCAGATAAGTGTCGTCATGTCAGAGTCAAGGGTAGAAAACGTAAAGTCGGTAACCGGCCGCCCCGAGGTTGCGGGCTTCGATCCACAGGCGGATTGCCACTTCGCCATTGGCCGGAAAGAGTTCGGGACTGATCGTCGGCGGCAGGTACTCGGCCGCCGCCATGACCTTGCGGGCGACAACGCTGTCGGCCGCGTCGGTCAGCGTCAATTCGAGCGCCGGCCAGTCCTGCGGATAGCCTGCCCGGTTGTGCAAGGTCGCCTGCAGCACGAACAGGCCGCGAACATTGTCGGACTGCAGGTCGGAGGCCTCGATGGCGACCAGTTCGGGATTGCGTGACAGCGGCACGCGGAGTCCGAGCAGTTCGTAATAGGGCGCGCTCGCAGGCAAGCCGCGCACCACCTCGGTACGGAAATGCTGGAGCAACTGCCCGGCGAGGGCCAGCAACAAAATCCCGGCGACCAGGACAAAAGGCCAGACGGCGCGCTTTACCGTCGTCGAGGCAAAAGCAGAGGCGCCACCGTCGGCCAGGGTCCCCGCCGCCCAGCGGTTATAGGCCGGCGCATCGCTCAACTCACGGGCGGCCACCAGGCCGGCCTCGCGGGCGGCCAGCGTCGATTGCTCGGGCGTCTCGCCGGACTCGCCATCGGCAGGGCCTGCGCGTGCCGTGTCGACGTCCGGCGGTGGCTCGATCGCCGGCTCCGGCAACGGCTCGGCGGCGGGGTCGAACACTGGATCAGCTTCTGCTGCCGCTGGCTGAGGTAGCGCAGCCGCCTCGACTGCGAGCGGCGCAGGCAGCGTTTCGGACTCGGCAACAGCTGGCAATTCTTGGTCAAAGGCCTCGGGCAGCGCCAACCGTGACGGTGGGTCGGCCGTAGCGTCCTCGGCCTGGGGCAATGCGCTTGCCTCCGGCTCGCCGACAATCGGCCCATCAGCAACGAATTCACCGATGGCTTCGTCGCCCTGCTCACCCGCTAGCGGCAATGGCTCGACGATTTCCGGCCAGTCCGGCTCGTGCCTAGAGGGCTTCTGGCTCTCGAGCGGCGCAAACACGGGCGGCGCTGGCTCAGCCGGAACTCGGACGGCCGGCGGGGTTTCCTCCGGCAGAAATTCGTCGAAGGCGTTGAACACCGTCTGGCAATGACCGCAACGCACCTTGCCAGCCTTCAGGCGCAGCTGCTCGGAGGTGACACGGAAAACCGTGCCGCACGCCGGACAGCGCGTGCGCATCAAGGCTTGTGCCCGGCCAGGCATACCCAGTCCTCGCGGACGTCGGCAATTTCCAGCGGCAACCAGCGGGCATAGAGACCGATGATTTCGGCCGCCTGCTCACGCAGGATGCCCGACAAGGCCAGCCGGCCACCGGAGCGCACATGGGCGCAGATGGCCGGCGCCAGGACGCGCAGTGGATTGGACAGGATATTGGCGACGACGATGTCGTATTCGCCGGCAACCGGCTGAGCCGAATCGGCGAACAGGGCGGTCACCGCGTTACGCTCGGCATTTGCCCGCGCCGCCTCGACCGCCTGGCTGTCGATATCGACACCGGCAACACGCCCGGCGCCGAGACGTGCCGCGGCGATGGCCAGAATACCGGAACCGCAACCGTAGTCGAGCACCGAGCAGCCGGCGCTGACATTGCGCTCCAGCCACTCCAGACAGAGCCGGGTGGTCGGATGCGAACCGGTGCCGAAGGCCATGCCGGGATCGAGAATCAGGTTGATTGCCGCCGGATCGGGACTTTCGTGCCACGACGGAACGATCCACAGACGTTCGGAAACCCGGATCGGGTCGAACTGTGACTGCGTCAACTGCACCCAGTTCTGCTCGGCAACCGGTTCGACGGCGTAATCGTCGATGCCGCGCAGACCGATGGCGGCAGCCGCCGCGCCAAGCACGGCGGCGACATCGGCATCCGGCTCGAGCAGGGCGATGATGCGCGAGTGCCGCCAGCCGGGCGAGTTGACCGAGCCGGGCTCGCCGAACTGCGGCTGCTCGTCCGGCGTCCCGGCATCGGCATCCTCGATCGAGGCCGACAGCGCACCGGCCTCGAGCAGCGCGTCGCACAGCGGCTCGGCGCTACCGGCTTCGGTCAGGAAGCTGACACTTTGCCAGCCCATCGCCTAGCGCTTCACTTCGCCCTTGTCGGCGAGCTTTTGTTCGAGATAGTGGATGTTGGTGCCGCCTTCGATGAAACGTGCATCCAGCATCAGTTCCTGATGCAAGGGAATGTTGGTCTTGATGCCCTGAATGCTCATCTCCGACAGCGCGATGCGCATGCGGCGGATGGCCTGCTCGCGGGTATCGCCATAGGAAATGACCTTGGCCACCATCGAGTCGTAATGCGACGGCACCTTGTAACCCTGGTAGATGTGCGAATCAACCCGGATGCCGGGGCCGCCCGGCGGATGATAGAACTCGATCTTGCCGGGAGAAGGGACGAACGTGAAGGGATCTTCGGCGTTGATGCGGCATTCGATGGCGTGACCGCGAAAGACGATGTCCTTCTGGCGATAGCGCAGCTTTTCGCCGAAGGCGACGCGAATCTGCTCCTGCACGATGTCGACACCGGTAATCATCTCGGTGACCGGATGCTCGACCTGGACGCGCGTATTCATCTCGATGAAATAGAACTCGCCGTTCTCGTAGAGGAATTCGAAGGTACCGGCACCACGGTAGCCGATCTTGCGGCAGGCTTCGGCACAACGCTCGCCAATGCGGGCGATCAGGCGCGGCGGGATGTGCGGTGCCGGCGCTTCTTCGATGACCTTCTGGTGCCGCCGCTGCATCGAGCAGTCACGTTCGCCGAGGTAGACGGCATTCTTGAACTCGTCGGCCAGCACCTGGATTTCCACGTGACGTGGATTCTCCAGATACTTCTCCATGTACACCGCCGGATTGCCGAAGAAGCTGCCGGCCTCCTGGCGGGTCATCTGCACGGCATTGACCAGCGCCGCCTCGGTATGGACGACGCGCATGCCGCGACCGCCACCACCACCCGCGGCCTTGATGATGACCGGGTAGCCGATGGCGCGGGCGATGCGGACGACTTCCTTGGGGTCCTCCGGCAACTCGCCGTCGGAGCCGGGCACGCAAGGCACGCCCGCCGCCTTCATGGCGTCCTTGGCCGAGACCTTGTCGCCCATCAGGCGAATGGTTTCTGCCCGCGGGCCGATGAAGACGAAGCCTGAGGTTTCGACTCGCTCGGCGAAATCGGCGTTTTCGGACAGGAAACCGTAGCCCGGGTGGATCGCCTCGGCATCGGTCACCTCGGCGGCCGAGATGATGGCCGGCACATTCAGGTAACTGAGCGCCGACGAAGCCGGACCGATGCACACCGATTCGTCGGCGAGCTTGACGTACTTGGCCTCGCGGTCAGCCTCGGAATGGACGACGACGGTCTTGATGCCCAGTTCGCGACAGGCACGCTGGATGCGGAGAGCGATTTCGCCGCGGTTGGCAATGAGGATTTTTTCAAACATTTGTCGCTCCCGCGGCGAAATCGCTCTGACAGCCTACGGCTGCCGGGCGATTTGGCTTCGCCGCTGCGGCACCTGACGGTGCCTGGTCACCACGATTGGCAATGAGGATTTTTTCGAACATGACAGGCCGCTCAGCCGATCACGAAAAGCGGTTCGCCAAATTCGACGGGTTCGCCGTTCTCGAGCAGGATGGCCTTGACCACGCCGGAAGCGTCGGCTTCGATTTCGTTGAGCAGTTTCATCGCTTCGATGATGCACAGGGTCTCGCCCTGCTTCACCGTCTGACCGATCTGCACGAAAGCCTCGGCACCCGGCGACGGCGAACGGTAGAAAGTACCGACCATCGGCGACTTGACGACATGGCCTTCCGGCAACTCGTCCTCGTCGTCGAGATTGACTGAGGACGTCCCGGTGGCCGGGGCCTGCGGTGCCGCAGCCGGGGCCATCATGTATTGCTGGACCGGGGCAGCGACCGTACCGTAATGCTTGGCGATCCGGACTTTTTCTTCGCCTTCGGTAACTTCCAGCTCGGAAATGCCGGATTCCTGTACGAGGTCGATAAGTTTCTTGAGTTTACGCAAATCCATGGGTGACTCCCTTCTGTATCGCGTCCATTGGACGCAAGAAGCCGGCAAAAGCCGGTCTATTCGATGCCGAGATTGATATTGTTAAGCAGGTATTCGAGGGCCAGCCGGTAGCCGTCCTGGCCCAGGCCGCAGATGACGCCGATCGCCAGATCGGAGAAATACGAGTGCTGCCGGAAAGCTTCGCGGGCATGCACGTTGGACAGGTGCACCTCGACAAACGGAATGGCTACGGCCGCCAGCGCGTCGCGCAAGGCGACACTGGTATGGGTATAGGCCGCCGGGTTGATGATGATAGCGCGCACGCCTTGCTCCCGTGCAGCGTGAATGCGCTCGATCAGCGCCCCTTCATGGTTGCTCTGGAAGGCCTCCAGATCAACGCCGACCGCTTCCGCCATGCGCGCGAGAGTCATGTTGATGTCCGACAGGGTGGCCCTGCCGTAATGCTCTGGTTCGCGGGTTCCAAGCAGGTTCAGATTCGGCCCGTGCACCACCAGGATGCGGGGCTTTTCGACCGGCCCGGAAGCAGTTTTTCGCTTCGTCATACCGGCAAGTTTGCCGCAAATCGCTACAACTTGTCCAGTCCGACACTTTAGTCAGCGCTTATGAAAGCATCGCCTGCAGGGCCTCGGCCTTGATGCGCTCGCGCGGCCGGCCATCGCGGTACTTCAGGCTGACCCGCTCGTAGGCGACGGGAAAAACAACCAGATTGGCATCGGCCACCTCGGTCTCGACGACCAGTACCGCCTCGGCTTTCTCGTGCCGCGGCTCGACATGGGCGAAGGCAATGTTGCGATTGAGCAGAAAGATCTCGACCTCCTTGGCACTGTCGGCGAAGAGCAGAATGTCGATGTTCGAATGTTCGCCGGCCGTACCTTCGAGCACGGAGCCCGTCAGATAGGGACGGAAATCAGCCAGCAGCACGAGCAACTCGAGGGCCTTCCGGCGCAACGCTGCCAGCAGTTCGGGATGGTCGTCGCCACGGTACAGACTCCGGTAGGCACGCAGCTCGGCCTCGACCTCGGCATTGTCGGGAAACTGCACATGGTCCGCCAGACCGAGCTGGCGAGCCGCCTTTTTCTTGGCGTGCTGATAGTCGGTGATGCCGTCTTCGGCCATCAGGCGCGCCGCGGCGCTGGCAATGCTGGCCCGGCTGGAGGAACCCGGGCGAAACCTTTCATGGCGGGGCATGGAAGCTCGATCAAGGTAGAATCGCCTTCATTCTAACCACTGCACGTGACATGCACATTCACATTCTCGGCATCTGCGGCACTTTCATGGGTGGTATCGCCCAGTTAGCCGTCGCCGCCGGCCACCGGGTCACCGGCTGCGACGCAAATGTCTATCCGCCGATGAGCGATCAATTGCGGGGCGCCGGCATCGAGCTGATCGAAGGTTTCGACCCCGCCCAGACCAGCCTGAAGCCGGAACTGTTCCTGGTCGGCAATGCCATCTCGCGCGGCAACCCACTGCTCGAAGCCATTCTCGATCAGGGCCTGGCCTATGTCTCCGGTCCCCAGTGGCTGGCCGACAACATCCTGCAGGGACGCTGGGTGCTCGGCGTCGCCGGTACGCACGGCAAGACGACGACCAGTTCGATGCTGGCCTGGATCCTCGACGATGCCAACATGGCGCCGGGGTTCCTGATCGGCGGCGTACCGCTCAATTTCGGCGTCTCTGCCCGGCTCGGTGACACGCCGTTCTTCGTCATCGAAGCCGACGAGTACGACACCGCCTTTTGCGACAAGCGCTCCAAATTTATCCACTACCGTCCGCGGACTGCCGTTCTGAACAATCTCGAATTCGATCATGCGGATATTTTCTGCGATCTAGCAGCCATCGAGACGCAATTCCACCACTTGGTACGCACCCTGCCCGCCACCGGCCTGATCGTCTCGAATGCCGGCGAAGCCAGCCTCGAGCGCGTCCTGCAGCGTGGTTGCTGGACCCCGATCGAACGTTTCAACGATCCGGCTGGCTACCGTACCAGCGGCAACGATGCCAGTGGCGAGCTGATCCTGCATGGCCCCGACGGCGAGATCGGCCGCAGCGTTTGGCAACTGTCCGGTGAGCACAACCGCGCCAACGCCTGTGCCGCCCTGCTCGCCGCCCGTCATGTCGGCGTTCCCTTCGCCCGCGGCCTGGAGGCGCTGGGCCGCTTCGACAACGTCAAGCGGCGCATGGAAGTGCGCGGTACGGTACGCGGCATCACGGTCTATGACGATTTCGCCCATCATCCGACGGCCATCGCCACCACCGTCGCCGGCTTGCGGCGCAAGGTCGGCAGCGCCCGCATCCTGGCCGTGCTCGAACCGCGCTCCAACACGATGAAGCTGGGCACGATGAAAAGCCAGTTGCCGGCCAGCCTGCAAGAAGCCGATGCCGCCTATTGCTATGCCGGCAACCTCGGCTGGGACGCCGGCGAGGCCCTGGCGCCGATGGGAGCCCGAGCCACGGTAGTCCAGGACCTCGACAGTCTGGTCGAGCGTATTGTCCAGGCCGCCCGCCCCGGTGACCACATCCTGGTCATGAGTAACGGCGGTTTCGGCGACATCCACAACAAATTGCTCGAAAGGCTTTCGGCATGAAGCGACGCGCTTTTCTCCTCCTGCTAGCCGCCCTGGGTCTGGCCGCCTGCGGCGCTGGCGAGCGCGGCTTCCAGAATACCGACCTGAGCTCCAGCGCCATCACGCCACGCGCCGCCATGCTTGGCGCCAACAGCCAGCCACGCGGCTTCGAAGAATTTCGCGGCAAGGTGGTAATCGTCTATTTCGGCTACACCAGTTGCCCTGACAGCTGCCCAACCGCCATGCGCAAGTACGCCAGTCTGATCCGCAACCTGCGCAGCAAGGATAGCGAACGCATACAGTTTCTGTTCATCAGCATCGACCCGGAGCGCGACACAGCCGAGCGCAGCGACACCTACGCCAAGCTGTTCAATCCAAGCTTCATCGGACTTTCCGGAGATACCCAGCAAATCACCGATGTTAGCCGCCTGTTCAATGTGATTTATACCAAGAAGACTGTCGGCGGCAACCTTGGTTACATTTTCGATCACAGCGACAGCGCCTACGTGATCGACTCCAAGGGCCAGTTGCGCCTGGCCCTGGCGGCGGATGCCCTGATCGATCCGATCGTCGCCGACCTACAAAAACTGCTCGGCGAGAAATAAAAAAGGCCTCGCCGTAGCGAGGCCTGGATGGCATTCCGCCGGTGCCGGATCAGCGCTCCATCGATTCGACGACGGCGAGGGCGGTCATGTTGACCAGGCGGCGAACCGTGGCGGTGGAGGTCAGGACATGCACCGGTCGGGCCGCCCCGAGCAGGATGGGGCCAATGGTCACGCCTTCGCCACCGGTCATCTTGATCAGGTTGTAGGAGATGTTGGCGGCGTCGATGTTGGGCATCACCAGCAGGTTGGCCTCGCCCTTGAGCGGCGAATCCGGATTGGCTTCGCGGCGAAGATCCTCGCTGAGCGCGGCATCGCCGTGCATTTCGCCATCGACTTCCAGTTCGCCTGACGACATCGCCGAGACCAGGCCGGCGGCCTTGCTCATCTTGCGCGACGACTCGCTGCTGCCGGAGCCGAAATTGGAGTGCGAGAGCAGGGCGACCTTCGGCTGGCTACCGAAGCGCCGCACCTGCTCGGCGGCCATCAGGGTCATTTCGGCAATTTCCTCCGCCGTCGGATTTTCGTTCACATGGGTGTCGCAGATGAACAGGGAACGGCCAGGCAGCATCAGGTAGTTCATCGCCGCCAGGGTATTGGCGCCGGCACGCTTGCCGATGATCTGGTTGATCACGCCGAGATGGTGACTGAACTGACCGGTCATGCCGCAAATCAGGCCATCGGCGTAGCCGAGCTTGAGCAGCATGGCGCCGATCACCGTCGGCTTGCGGCGCATCGCCTCCTTGGCGATCGCCGGCGTCACGCCGCGCCGCGACATCAGCTTGTGATAGGCGGACCAGCATTCGCGATAGCGTTCGTCGGACTCCGGATTGACGATGTCGAAATCGATACCAGGCTTGATCCGCAGCTTGGCCTTGTCCAGACGGTGTTCGATGACCGCCGGACGACCGACCAGAATCGGCCGGGCAAACTTTTCCTCGATCACCACCTGGGCGGCACGCAGCACGCGCTCATCTTCGCCCTCGGCATAGATGATGCGCTTGCCCTTGGCCTGGCGGGCGGCCTGGAAAATGGCGCGCATGCCGACCCCGGTGTGATAGACGAACTCCGACAGCTTGGCGCGATAGGCGGCCCAGTCGGTGATCGGTCGGGTGGCGACGCCGGAATCCATGGCCGCCTGGGCGACGGCCGGGGCGATCTTGACGATCAGGCGCGGATCGAAAGGCTTGGGAATCAGGTATTCCGGCCCGAAGGACAGATCCGCCCCGGGATACGCCATGGCCACCTCGTCGGTGACCTCGGCCTCGGCCAGTTCGGCGATGGCACGCACCGACGCCATCTTCATCTCTTCGGTGATGCGCGTCGCACCGACATCCAGCGCCCCGCGGAAAATAAAGGGGAAGCAGAGGACGTTATTGACCTGGTTCACATAGTCGGAACGGCCTGTGGCGATGATCGCATCCGGCCGCACTTCCTTGACTAGTTCCGGCATGATTTCCGGCGTCGGGTTGGCCAACGCGAAGATCATCGGCTTGTCGGCCATCTTGACGACCATGTCCTGCTTGACCACACCGGCCGCCGACAACCCGAGGAAGACATCGGCGCCGACCAGCGCGTCGCCAAGCGTGCGCTTTTCGGTATTTTGCGCGTAGCGCGCCTTGGTCTCGTCCATGCCGCCCGGACGGCCGACATAGATGACTCCCTTGGAATCGCAGACGGTAATGTTCTCGCGCTTGACGCCGAGGTCGCACCACAGGTTGAGACAGGAAATGGCAGCGGCGCCAGCGCCGGAAACGACAACCTTGATCTCGTCGATCTTCTTGCCGACGACCTTCAGGCCGTTGAGCATGGCGGCGGCGGAAATGATTGCGGTGCCGTGCTGATCGTCGTGGAAGACCGGAATGTTCATCCGCTCCTTCAGCTTCTGCTCGATGTAGAAGCATTCCGGCGCCTTGATGTCTTCCAGGTTGATGCCGCCGAGCGTCGGCTCGAGGGCGGCGATCATGTCGATCAGCTTGTCCGGGTCGTTCTCGGCGAGTTCGATGTCGAAGACGTCGATACCGGCGAATTTCTTGAACAGGCAGCCTTTGCCTTCCATGACCGGCTTCGAGGCCAGCGGGCCGATGTTGCCGAGGCCGAGCACGGCTGTGCCGTTGGTGACGACGCCGACCAGATTGGCGCGCGAGGTGTAATCGGCGGCCGTGTTGGGATCTTCGACGATCGCGTCACAGGCAGCGGCAACGCCCGGCGAATAAGCCAGCGCCAAGTCGCGCTGGTTTGTCAAACCCTTGGTCGGGCGAACGGAAATCTTGCCCGGCGTGGGCCAGCGATGGTATTCAAGTGCGGCTTCGCGCAAATCCTTTTCCACGGATATTCCTCGGCGTATTGGTATTGGGGAAAAACCGTATAGGTTACTCCAAAGGCCGCCGGCCGGCAAACCGTAATTATGTATTATGGCAGCAAGGGGCCTCGGTTTAATGCCCGCCCGGCAGCATTTTCGATTCAGCCTTGCTCAGAAGCGATGGGCGAAGCTCAGGCGGAAAGTCCGCGGCTCGGTCGGATGTACATGGCGATCGAACACCGGTGCCGCCTCGTTGGCCAGCTGCGACTCGTACCAGTACTCGATATCGTTCGCCCGACGGTCGAACAGGTTGTACACGTCGAACGTCAGCTGGGTGCGCGGCGCCAGCTTGTAGCCGAGGCGCAGGTTGGTCAGCGCCGAGCTCGTCGAGCGGATCGAGTTGTCCTCGATCAGCGGCCGCGGACCGAAGTAACGCAGGCGTAAGGCGCCGAACCACGGCCCGAGACGGTCGATGGTCAGGCCCAGGTTGGCCGTCGTCGCGACGGCGCCGGGAATGTGCTCGCCCTCCGGCGCCACATCGCGAAAGCGGGCATGCGACCAGGCCAGATCGGCATCGATGGCCAGCCAGTCAGCCGCCACGTAGAGATTGGTCCATTCCACGCCGTAACGGCGTGACGGCCGCGCGGCTTCGGTGGTGCCGGCGTCGCCGACAAAGAGCAGTTCCGAATCGGCAGTCAGCTGCCACAGGGCCAGCGTGCTCTGCCAGCCACGGACCATTTCCGAGCGCAGGCCGAGTTCGTAGCCGCGCGTGCGGACAAGCGGCCGGACTCGCTCGACCGGTGTCGTGCCGTCATTGGGATCGACCCGGATGGTGCTGCCGCGGGCATCGTTGGAATGGAAGCCGTGGCCGTAATTGGCATAGAACTCGGTGTTGCGCCACGGGCCAAAGACCAGCGCCAGCTTCGGCGTCAGCATCTGGTCGCTGGCCTTGCCGCCGTTGACCGCCAGGCCGGCATCGACGTCGAACCGGTAGGCATCGGCGCGGATGCCCTGCGTCGAGCGCAACCACGGCGTCCACCGCGTCTCGTTCTGCGCCCACAGCGCCAGGCTGTACTGGCTGACCTTGTCTTCACGCACCGTCGCCACCGTCTGCCGACGGCTGGTGGCGTACAGGCCGAGCGGCTTGATACGGTCGAAGCGCCCCTGGACGCCGAAGGAATTCTCGACATCGAAGCCGCCCCAGCGGTCGAACAATGCCTGCGAGGCGGTGAAGCCAGTCGCCTGACGGCGCTCGGCCTGCTTGAACTGGTCGCCCGGCGGACAGCCATTAACGCAGTAGCTGAAGTTCGACCATAGATCGAGGCCGGAACGCAGCCACCACAAGCTGGCCCGGCTTTGGCCCTGCTCGCCGCGCCACGCCCATTCGCCGGCCAGGCTGTAGCGGAAGGTTTTGCCGCCGGTCGTCGGATCGAGACTGCCGAAGCGGTCAACCGCGCCGCTGCTGACGGCCCGCTCGGCAATCTGGTCGGTCGACACCCAGCGTCCGCGGTAAGCCATGCCGGTCACCGACCAGCCATCGTGGCGGCTGCCCTGGCTGTAGCGCAGCACGCCGTTGAGTTTGCGGTAGTGTTCGTCGACCTGCCAGGGGCCGTCGTTGTGGAACAGCTCCAGGCCATAGAGCAGATGGCCGCTGCCAACGGCCGGCGAGCCGGCGAGCAAGCTGCGGGCGTAGCCGTTCTCGCCAAGCGTCAGTTCGCCCAGCGTGCCTTCGACCCGACGGAAGTAATCGATATGGGCGCTGCCGGCCGAGGAAAAATCGCCTTCCTCGGCGAAATATGGTCCCTTGCGGTAGCGGATGCGGTCGACCAGCTCGGGAATCAGGAAATTGAGATCGGTATAGCCCTGGCCATGGGCGTGGCTCGGCATGTTGACCGGCACGCCGCCGACCCAGGTGGCGAAATCAGTGCCGTGGTCGAGATCGAAGCCGCGCAGGAAATACTGGTTGGCCTTGCCGTCGCCAGCGTGCTGGGTGACGATCAGGCCCGGCACCATCTCCAGTGCTTCGCCCGGCCGCAGCATCGGCACCGCCGCTAGCCGCTGGCTGGAAATCACGCCCTCGCTACCGGAAGCAGCGATACCTTCGAGATTTTCGCTCTGCGCGCGGACTTCGACCGGCGACAACTCGACCGTCTCGTCGGCCATGGCCGCACCCATCGCGACCAGCAAATAGGAACAAATTACTTTTCTTCTTAAACGCATGCGTTTAAAAGGCCGGTTTTCCCGGCCATCCTCCATGGTGATCGACTTCAGACAGCCAGCGGCCGGCGCGTCAGCCGCAGGGCCATGACAAAACTCAGCGCGATGATGGCCACCAGCGCGAAACCGAAGGCCATCTCCTTGCCCTCGCTCCAGGCATCGACCGCCGGCGACAGCAGCTTGGCGGTACCGAAGGCGGCGACCAGCAGGCTGATGCCGGAGACCACCAGGCCCATGACACGCGAAGCGACCAGCGCCACCTGGTCGGCACGGGCGATCAGGCGGGCGATCCAAAGACCGTTGATGCCGTCGGTCAGCAGCATGCCGGCCATGAACAGCGTCGCCAGCAGCAGCGCGTGCTGCCAGCCGCCGAACTGGGTCGCGGTCAGGGCGAAGAAGGCAGCCTGCGACAAGGTATCGAAAGACAGCGCGAACAGCGCGCCGACCAGTGCCACCAGCCCGGGGTGCGACACCTGGCGCAGACTGCCGAGCAGCCGCCCCTTGAGGCCGACCGGCTGGACCAGTTCGTCCGGCCCGGCGCGCAGCACGGCGGCCAGGTTGAGGCTGCCGAGGGCAACCAGGAAGGCGATCGAGATTACCGAGCCGAGCAGGCCGAACCATGCCGGCACCGCCCACTGGCCTGCCAGCGCCGAAACGCCCAGGGCGATGGCCAGCACCACGGCGCCGTGGCCGAGCGAGAACAGGGTGCCGCAATAGCGCGCCAGGCCGGGCCGGCGGCGGGCGTTGTAGCGGGTCAGGCCATCGATGGTTGCCAGGTGGTCGGCGTCGAAGCCATGCTTCATACCGAGGACGAAAGTCAGGATCAGCAGCGACAGCCAGTCGGTGGGCAGGGGGTCCATCGTGCGCCTCGTATGAAGGATTTCCACATCTTCATACAAACTCCGTGCCAGAACAATAAGTCATTGTTCACATTGAGATCACCACCCCGGCATGGCGGTCAAGTGATCAGCGGCTTTCCACTGGCAGTGTCAGGATGAATTCCGCTCCGCCGGCGGCCAGGTTGGCCGCCGTCAGCCGGCCGCCGTGGCGCTCGACGATGCCGTAGCTGATCGACAGCCCCAGCCCGGTGCCCTGGCCGACCGGCTTGGTGGTGAAGAAGGGTTCGAACAGGCGATCGAGGTGTTCGGCAGCGATGCCCGGACCGTTGTCGCTGAAACGCAGCGTCACCTGACCGTCGGCGACCTGGCCAACGATGCGCAGGCGCGGCGCTGGTTGATTGAGCGTGGCGTCGCAGGCGTTCTGCACCAGGTTCATCAGCACTTGCTGCAACTGGCCGGAGGAACCATTGCAGCGCAGTTCGGGCGGCAGCTCGAGCTCGACCGCGAAGCGCGCCGGGGCGCTCTGCACCACCCAGCGCACGGCGCGTTCGACGACCTCGTTCAGGTTGACCTGCTCCGGCGTCATCTTGTCCACGGCCGAAAAGCGCTTCAAGGCATCAACGATGTCGCGGGTTCGCTCGGCGCCCTCGATCATGCCGTCGATCAGGTGGGGCATGTCGGCCAGCACGCGATCGATGCGCAGTTCGCCGCGCAGCGCCGCCAGGGCCGGCTCATCCGCCGCACCACGGCCATGCACGGCACCGAGATAGCGCTCCAGGCGCTCGGCGTAGCGCTTCAGCGACAGCACGTTGCCGAGCACGAAGCTGATCGGGTTGTTCAACTCGTGCGCAACGCCGGCCACCAGGCGGCCGAGCGAGACCATCTTCTCGGCGTGCAGCAGCTGGCCCTGGGTGCGTTTCAGGTCGTCGTGCGCCTGACGCAGGGCCTGGTAGGCGCGGCGCAGTTCGCCGACCGGGCGGCCGGTGACGACCATGCCCATCAGCTTGCCGGTCTGCGACACGCGCGGCGTGCAGTTCATCGACACCGGCACCGTCGAGCCGTCGCCGGCGCGCAGGAAGAATTCGCAGTCGTGCACGCCGTCGCGGCCGAAGCGGGCGAACACTTCGCGCGCCCGCGCCCGCTCGACATCGTCGGCGAACAGGCTGAACACCGGCGTGTGTTCGAGGGCCGCGGCCTCCTTGCCGGCGAAATGGCACAGCGAGCTGTTCACTTCCTCAATGGTGCCGTTGCGGTCGCAGACGATCAGGATGTCCGACATCGAAGCCAGCACGCTCTCGATGAACTGGTGCGATTCCTCGAGCGCGGCGTTCTTCTCTTCCAGCGCTACTTCATATTGCAGCAGGTCGTTGTAGACCTCGTCCATCTTCTGGATCACTTCGATCCAGGCCTGCTCGCCGAGCGCCTCGGAGGCGCCGCCGGGCGGGCTGCTAGCGGGCCGGTCGGTAGTGGACATGGGCTTCGCCGTGTTCGTCGTGGGCATGGTGCTGCTCGGCCTCCAGGGCGATCACGTTGAGCTGGCCGTGACGGACGCCGCGTTCGGCGATCAGCGCCTCGGCAAAGCGCCGGACCTCGGCGGTGGCGCCCTTGAGGATCACCGTCTCCAGACAGTTGTCGTGATCGAGGTGGCTGTGCATAGCGGCCACGGTCAGGTCGTGGTGGTCGTGCTGCAGGCCGGTCAGGCGCTCGGCCAACTCGCGCTCGTGATGGTTGTAGATATAGGAGAGGTTGGCGACGCAATGGCCAGCCGGCGGGTCGCGCCGGCGGTCGCTCTCGATGGCGCCGCGAATCAGGTCGCGCACCGCTTCCGAACGATTGACGTAGCCGCGGGCGGCGATCAGCTCGTCGAACTGGCGGGCCAGCGATTCATCGAGCGAAATGGTGAAGCGATCCATCGGTCGGACTCCGGGCAGAAACGCCTTGAACAATGCCGGCAATCGCCCCGGCATGCAACCGGCGACAGCGATCAGGCCGGTTCGCCGAGGGTCAGCCCCGGCAGCATCCGGTCGAGATGGCCGGGCCCCTGCAGCAGATCGGCCAGGGTGTAGCGGTCGAGCACCCCAAACATCGCCGCCAGCGCCTCGTCGAGAATCGGCGGCAAACGGCAGGCGGCGCGAATATGGCATTGGCTGCCGCTGGCAAAACACTCGACCAGCGCGAAGTCGTTCTCGGTCTGGCGAATCACCTCGCCCAGCGAGATGGCCCCCGCCTGCCGGCCGAGGCGGATGCCGCCCCCCTTGCCGCGCACCGTCTCGACGTAGCCCAGACGACCGAGCAGATGCACCACCTTGGTCAGATGATTGTCGGAAATACCGTAGGCGGCGGCGATTTCACCCACCGTCGCCAAACGGCCGGCATGCACGCCGAGGTACATCAGCACGCGCAGGCTGTAGTCGGAAAAGCTGCTCAGTCGCATTGCTTCACCCGGAGATTCGTTGTTACCATAAGCTGTAAAAATTATACATGTTATTAACCCAGCGACAGAGACCCTACCGGCGTCATGGTAAAACAATCCCCGAAGCAGCGGGTCATCCCCATCAAGGCGGTGACCGATCCCAACGCCAAGGTCTATCCCCGTTCGATCAGCGGCCTCTTCCAGAACTGGCGGATCGCCTTCGTCTGGCTGACCCAGATCATTTTCTACGGCCTCTGCTGGCTGCCGTGGAACGACCGCCAGGCGGTGCTGTTCGATCTCGAGGAACGGCGTTTCTACATCTTCGATCTGGTGCTCTACCCGCAGGACACCATCTACCTGACCTTCCTGCTGCTCCTCTCGGCGCTGGCGCTGTTCCTGTTCACCGCCGTCGCCGGCCGCCTATGGTGCGGCTACGCCTGCCCGCAGACCGTGTACACAGAAATTTTTCTATGGATCGAGAAGTGGATCGAGGGCGATCGGCCGCAGCGGATAAAGCTCGACGCCGCCCCCAACTCCGCCCGCAAGCTGGGCAAAAAGACGCTGAAACACGGCATCTGGCTGCTCATCTCGCTGTGGACCGGGCTGACCTTCGTCGGCTACTTCACGCCGATGCGCGAACTGCTGGCCAGCATAGGCCTGGGCAGTATCGGCGCCTGGGAAATCTTCTGGGTGCTGTTCTACGGTGCCTCGACCTATGGCATGGCCGGCTTCCTGCGCGAGCACATGTGCAAGTACATCTGCCCCTACGCCCAGTTCCAGTTCGTCATGTTCGACCGCGACACGCTGATCATCGCCTACGACGCCGAGCGCGGCGAAGCACGCGGCAGTCGGCCGAAGCAGATGGCCGATCACCGGGCCGCCGGCCTCGGCGACTGCATCGATTGCGGCATCTGCGTTCAGGTCTGTCCGACCGGCATCGACATCCGCGACGGCCTGCAGCTCGAATGCATCGGCTGCGCCGCCTGCGTGGACGCCTGCGACCAGGTCATGGACAAGATGAACTACCCGCGCGGCCTGATCCGCTATTCGACCGAGAACGCCGTCGCCCAGCACTACACGCGGCCGCAGATCGTCCGCCGCGCCTTCCGTCTGCGCACCCTGCTCTATCTTGTCGCCTTCCTGACACTGAGCGCCGCCGTCGCCTGGTCGCTGGCCACCAAGGTGCCGCTCAAGGTCGGCATCCAGAAGGACCGTAGCGTGCTCTACCGCGAAGGCCACGACGGTGCTATCGAGAACACCTTCCAGATGCACCTGACCAATGCCAGCGAGCAGGAACGCAGCTACCGCATCAGCGTCGACGGCCTGCCCGGCATCCGCCTGCAGGGCACCGACACGGCCAGCGTGGCCGGCGCGGCGATGCAGGACCTGTCGTTGACGGTGGCGGTCGAAGCGGGCGGCGCCGGCAGCGGCTCGCATCCGATCACGTTCACCATCGTCGATGCCGGCGACCCGGATACCCGCGTCGAACAAAAGGCGAGTTTCTGGCTACCGTGAGCCGAGCGAGTTGTGGAACGGGATATGCTTTGAAATTGTCGTAACGCTGTAGTCAACCCCTGGCCGAATCCCCCACGAAGGGTGCCGGCCACTCAAGGAGGAAGTCATCATGGCAAGCAACGACATCCGTCTCTCGGTCGCCGAAGAACGCACCATCTACCATGTCGCCGACATCGAACGGGCGATGGAAGAAGCCGCCGGCAACCGCAACGAAGCCCTGGCCGCCTATTACGAGAAGATGCGCCAGCGCGGCGGCGGCCGCTTCCTGGTCCGGCCCAACGGTGCCGACATGATCGACGACCTCTACGACAGCTGCCCCAACTTCGCCGAGGTCATCGACGATCTGAAGAAGTACATCGCCCTGTCGGTGGCCGGCAACGAGCCGATGAGCTTCACGCCGATCCTGCTGCTCGGCGAGCCGGGCATCGGCAAGACCCATTTCGCCCGCGAACTGGCCGCCCGCCTGGGCACCGGCCACGAATTCATCTCGATGAGTTCGCTGACCGCCGGCTGGGTGCTGTCCGGCGCCTCGTCGCAATGGACCAACGCCAAGCCGGGCAAGGTGGCGCACACTTTGGTGCATGGCGACTTCGCCAACCCCATCGTGGTGCTCGATGAAGTCGACAAGGCCGGCGGCGATTCCCGCTACGACCCGATGGGCGCGCTGTACAGCCTGCTGGAAAGAGACACGGCGCGCGCCTTCAAGGACGAGTTCATCGACATCGACATCGACGCCTCGCACATCCTATGGGTGACCACGGCCAACGACGAGCGCTCGATCCCGGAGCCAATCCTCAACCGGATGAACGTCTACGAGGTGCCGCGCCCGGACCACGACGCGGCGCTCAGCATCGCCGCAGCCCTGTACCGGGAAATCGTCGGGGAGCACGATTGGGGATTCCCCCCCGAAGCCGAGGAGGAAGTCCTCGAACGCATCGGTTCGCTGCCGCCGCGCGATATGAAGAAGCGCCTGCTGGCCGCCTTCGGCACGGCCAAGCTGGAAGGCCGCAACCGGCTGGAAGCGCGCGACTTCGAGCTGGCCCGCATGGGCCGTAGCCGCAAGATCGGCTTCTGAGCAGTGCCGAACCGGCGGCGGCACCCGGCAGCATCGGGCGCCGCCGGGTTATGCTGGGCGGCCCTGCGTCATCCTCGCCGCCATGCGCCATCCCGTTGCCGTCATCGTCCTCGCCCAGTTGTTCGGCACCTCGCTGTGGTTCTCGGCCAACAGCGCCGCCGACGACCTGATCCGCCAGTGGGGCATCAGCCCGGCCGACCTCGGCACGCTGACCAATGCCGTGCAGCTCGGCTTCATCATCGGCACGCTCAGCTTCGCCATCAGCGGTCTGGCCGACCGCTACGCCGCCAGCCGCATCTTCGCCGTCTGTGCTGTCGCCGGAGCGCTGGCCAATGCCGCCTTCGCGCTGCTCGCCACTGGCATGGAAAGCGGCGTCGCGCTGCGTTTTGCCGTCGGCCTGTGCCTGGCCGGTGTTTACCCGCTGGGCATGAAGCTGGTCGTCAGCTGGGTCCCGGAACGCGCCGGCAGCGCCCTGGCCCAGCTGGTCGGCATGCTGACCCTGGGCACCGCATTGCCACACGGCATCCGGCTGGCCGGCGCCGGCTGGTCGTGGTCGGCCACCATCCTGGTCTCCTCCGCTCTGGCGCTGGTTGCCGCGGCACTGATCCTGCACCTCGGTGACGGGCCGCATCTGCGACGCCGCCACGACGCACCACCGCTCCGCCTCGGCCGCGTTTTCCATACCTTTTCGATTCGCGAATTCCGCGCCTCCGCCTTCGGCTACTTCGGTCATCAATGGGAGTTGTATGCCTTCTGGACACTGACGCCGGCGCTGGTCGTCATCAGCGGCCTGGCATCGCCCGGCAGCCCGGCCCTCTCCGGCTTCGCCTTCGCCATCATCGGCATCGGCGCGCTGGGCTGCCTGATCGGCGGCTGGTGCAGCCTGCGCTTCGGCAGTGCCCGCGTGGCGGCGACGGCCCTGGCCGGCTCGGCCCTGTGCTGTGCGCTGTTTCCGCTGGCGATCAACGGGCCGGCCTGGGCGATCGCCACCTTGCTGCTTGTCTGGGGGGCGACCGTCGTCGCCGATTCGCCGCATTTCTCGGCACTCTCGGCCCGCGCCTGTCCGCCGGAAATCGTCGGCAGCGCCCTGGCCTTTCAGAATGCCATCGGCTTTGCCATCACCATGCTGTCGATCCAGCTCGGCACTGCCTGGATCGTCGACTGGCAAGCCAGTATTGCCTGGCTACTGCTTCCCGGGCCGGTCATCGGCCTGCTCGGGCTTTATCCGCTATGGCGTCGACGCCAGCCGGAGCCGGTAAAAACCTGATCGGTGCTGCCGAGTCCCGGCGGAATGAGCAGGCCCCTGCCGCTTTGCCAAGCAGGCCATCAGGCGGCCAGCGCAATACCGCGAACCGGTGCATCCTGCCGCTTCTGCTCGGCCAGTTTCTCCAGCCGGCGCATTTCCGCACTCAGCGCAACCTGCTGGCCGGCCGTCAGCATGCGATGCCCTGCACGCCACTCGCATTGGGCGTTTTCCGCCTGCACACCGGCCTGATGTAACGCTCCGGCCATCTCGCGCAGATCGGCCTGACCAATCCGGCGTCCATCGCTCAATTCGGCGATAAATTCATTCTTGCTCAGCAATACACTCGCTTGAATCGTCATGGCAAACCCTCCAATGGGGCGCAGGATACCTCAATGACGAATGGGATTACCGTGGGAAATTACACACTGTGTGGACAATAGCCACGGCGCGCTGTTTCGACCAAGCCACCAGCAGCACCCGTGTTTGCCGTAAACCGCCCCATTCGGTACCGCCCCGACCATTTCGCCACCTTCGGCAAAAAAGGGGATTCCGAGTCTGGCGCAGGCAATGAAGCGCGGACTAAATTAACTGGTTCAGGGCTAATGCACCGTGCACACCATGCACGGATCGAAAGAGCGCACCACGTGCTGCACCGTCGGCGGTGCGCCGTCGCCAGCCGGCAGGCCGACCAGGGCCTGTTCGAGGGGGCCGGGGATGTCGTCGCGGTCGCGCGGCGAGAAGTTCCAGGTGGTCGGGGCGATGATCTGGTAGCGCTCGATGCGCCCGCGCTTGATGCTGACCCAGTGGCCGAGGCTGCCGCGGGCGGCTTCGACCAGGCCGATGCCGTGGCCGGATTCGGGCAGCGGCGCCGGCAGGCAGAAGGGATCGCCGGGGACGATGGCACGCGCCCAGTTTTCCATTTCCGGCAGCACGCGGGCCAGTTCGCTCATCCGGGCGACGACGCGGGCAGTCACGCTGCCGCCGTGGCGGGCGACCAGATCGCCGGCGAGCGGCTGGCCGGCGACGATCTGGCGGGCCAGGGCACCGCTCTCGACGACCCGACCGCCGTAGCGCGGCGCCTTGCACCAGGTGTAGGCGCCGGCCTTGTCGGCGCTGACCACGGTTTCGCCAGCCGCCGGCGGCAGCGGCTGGCCGTCGGCCAGCCAGGCGTGGCGGGTGTCCTCGGTGATCCGCGCGGCGTCGAGCGGCGCGACGCCCAGTTCCGGTTGCCACAGCCCGGCGGGAAACAGGCCGTAGGCTCCGTAGGACAGGAAAACGTCGGTCGCCCGGCCGAGCCGCTCCAGGCCCAAATCGCCGGCGACGCGCAGGAATAGCGGAAAGTCGCCGGCACGGCCGGCGGCCCAGGCCTGCAGTTGCTCCCAGGAATCGAGCGCAGCAAAGCTTTCCAGACGGTCGCCGAGCAGCGTGCCTTCGACGAAGGCGCGGAATTCGCGCAGCAGCGCCAGCACGCGGATGCGCTCGGCGGTGGTCAGCGCCTTGGTGCTGCCGCCCGGCTGCAGGGCCAGCGTGTGCGGCCAGCGGCCGGCGAGGAAACCGGTCAGGTTAAAGAAGCGGGCCCGCGCCTGCAGCATCGGGCCGCCGGCCGTGCCTTTGGTGGCGGCGAAACGCGCCGCGACTTTGCCGTGCCAGGGGCGCCCGGCATAGGCCGAACGGGCAAAATCGGGCATGAAGAAAAGGTAGAAATGGGTCAGGTGATCGGCCAGGTTTTCGGTGGCCTGGATCAATTGCCGCGCCAGCACGCCGTTGGGCGGCGGCGTCACGCCGGCCAGGTCGGCCAGCGCCGCGGCGGCGGCGGCCGACTGGGCGACCGAACAGATGCCGCAGATGCGCGGCACGATGGCCAGCGCGTCTTCCGCCAGGCGGCCGACCAGCACCTGCTCGAAGCCGCGAAACAGCGGCGAATTAACGCGGGCGGCGGCGACCTGGCCGGCCTCGACGTCGAGGCTGACTTCCAGGTCGCCTTCGACGCGGTTGAACGGCCCGAGCTGAATGCGCTTCATTTGCCCGGCTTCTTCACGGCCGGGCGGACCACCGCATGGTCGGCGACCGCGTTATCGCGCACCCGCTTCGGCGTCGCCGACTTGGACAGCGCGGCCAGCGCGACAAACCAGGCCTTCGGCATGTCGACCGGCAGGCCGATCGGGATGCCGGCCAGCTTGGGCGTTTCCTGGAAGGCATGACCGGGCGACTCGAAGCCCGGCTCGGTGCAGGCGATGCAGGCGAACCCGCCCTTCAGGCAGGAACCGCTGCCGTTCCACGGGCGCAGGTTGCAGTCGGCGTGCGCCTGGGTGCCCTTGCAACCGAGGTTTTCCATCAGGCAGCCGAGGTCGGAGTGCTTCTCGGCGCTGGCCTTGAATTCGTAATACTCGTTGCGGGCGCAGCCGTGGTGCACCAGTTGGTCGGCGTAGAGCAGCGGCCGCCCGACTTCGTCGATATCGCTGGCGGCCAGCCCGTCGAGGGCCAGTTTTTCCAGCGTATCGACGACCCAGCCCGGATGCGTCGGACAGCCGGCGATGTTGACCACCGGCAGGCCGCCGGCCGAGCGGAAGGCGGCGCCGAGCAGGCCGCCCGGCGTGTCGCCGTCGTACTGCAGGCCGCAGGCTTCCAGCGGGTTGCCCGGGGTACTGGCCGACAGGCCGCCGTAGGCCGTGCATGAGCCGATGGCGAAGACCCAGCGGGCGCGCCCGGCCAGGCGCTCGACCCAGTCGGTCAGCGGCCGGCCGTCGCCGGCCATCAGGTGGAACTTGCCGCTGCCATTGGGGCCGCGCAGCATGGCCCCCTCGACACAGAGCACGTCGAAGGCCTGGCGGCCGTCGGCGCAAGCCTCGAACACTTGCAGCGCTTCGGCGCCGCTCTCCACCGACAGCGCCGGATGCCAGACAAACTCGATGCCGGCATCGCGCAGTTCGTCGAACAACGGGCGCGGTTCGGCGCACAGCAGCGACTGCGTACAGCCGCCGCAGCCGCCGCTCTGCAGCCAGAGGACTTTCAGCATGCGCGGCCGGCGGTGCTCATGCCTCCGCTCCTTCCAACCCGTAGCGGTTGAGCTTGGCGCGCAGGCCGACGCGCGACAGGCCGAGTTCGCGGGCGGCGCGCGACTTGTTGCCGCGATGGCGTTGCATGGCCTCGGCCAGGACGCGCTGTTCGAGCTGCTCCATGCGTTCGCGCAGGTTGCCGTTCAGGCCCCCGGTCGACGGCAGCACCAGCGCCGCCGCCTCGCCGCGGCCGGCGCCAACCAGGCGCGGCGACAACAGTTCGGCGCCGAGCAGCGGCGTGTCGGCCAGCGCCACCATGCGCAGGATCTCGTTCTGCAGTTCGCGGACATTGCCCGGCCAGCGGTAAACGGCCAGCCCGGCCAGGGTCGCCGCATCGAGCCCGTCGACCGGCTTGTCGAGCGCCCGGGCGGTCGTTTCGAGCAGGCGCCGGGCCAGCAGCGGCAGATCCATCGGTCGCTCGCGCAGCGGCGGCACGTGCAGCGGGATGGTCGCCAGCCGGTAGTAGAGATCCTCGCGGAAGCGGCCGGTGCGCACATCCTCTTCGAGATCGCGGTTGGTGGCAGCGATCACCCGCACATCGACGGTCACCGGCCGGGTGCTGCCGAGCGGGCGGAACTCGCCTTCCTGCAGTGCACGCAGCAGCTTGACCTGGAAGGCCGGGCTGGTTTCGCCGATTTCGTCGAGGAAGAGCGTGCCGCCGTCGGCCTGCTGGAACAGCCCGATGCGGTCCTCGACGGCGCCGGTGAAGGCCCCGCGCTTGTAGCCGAACAGTTCCGATTCGAGCAGGCTGTCGGGCAGCGCGCCGCAGTTCTCGGTAATGAACGGACGCTCGGCGCGGCGGCTCTCGTAATGGATGGCGCGGGCAATCATTTCCTTGCCGGTACCGGATTCGCCGGTGACCATCACCGACAGGTCGTACGGCGCGACCCGGCGGACCAGGGCGCAGACCGCTTCCAGCGGGCTGCCGGGGGCGCGGATCAGGCCGTCCAGGCCGAAGCGGCTTTTCGCCTTCTCCTGCTTACCCTCGACCCGCTTCTTCAGGATCGGCTCGGCAGTACGCAGGTCGAGCGACAGGCGCTGGTTCTCCTGCTGCAGGCGCCACACTTCAGAGGCACGCTGCAGGGTCAGTAGCAGTTGTTCCGGCTGCCAGGGCTTCAGCAGGTACTGCCAGATGCCGGCCTCGTTGACGCCGCTGATGATGTCCTCGGCGTCGGTGTAGCCGGAGAGGATGATGCGCACGACGTCCGGCCAGCGGTGGCGGACGTCGCGCAGGAACTGCACGCCGGTGGTGCCGGGCATGCGCTGGTCGCAGAGCACGATGCGGATCGCCGACAGCGACTGTTCGCGTTCGAGAATCTCCAGCCCCTCGTCGGCGCCGGACGCGCAGAAGACTTCGAAATCCTCCTCCAGTGTGCGGCGCAGCGCCTCCTGCGAGCGCAGCTCGTCATCGACGACGAGGACGGCGGGCAGGCGGCGCAGGGCGGGTTGGCTCATCGGGGCACTTTCCAGTCGAGATCGCGGTGCCGGGCGAGATGGCGCGGGGTCCAGGAATGCGGCGAACGCGAGACGAAATGATAGCGCGCGACATGGTAGGACGGATCGAAGCCGTAGAAATTGCGCCGCATCTCGGCCAGTTCCTCGGCCCGCCAGACAGCCAGCGGCTTGGCCGCCTCGTCGGCGGCGCGCCGCTCGGCCTTGGCCGCCAGCCGGGCCGGGAAGGCCGGGTCGGCAGCCAGTTCGGCGGCCCGCCGGGCGACATCGACAGTGAAGCCCGGGCCGGGCAGGCAGGCGTCGTAGAAACCGAGGGCCACCGACTCGGCGGCGGTCATCGGCAGGCGACGCTGCATGATGGCGCGCGCCCCATCGGCACCGACGCGCGGCGGCAACAGATAGGTCCAGAATTCCGAGCCGTAGAGATTGCCCATGTTGCGGTAGTGCGGGTTGAGCATCACCCCGTCGCGGACCCAGACCTGATCGGCGGCACGCGCCAGGAAGCAGCCGCCGGCGCCGGCGTTGCCGCCGAGCGCGGCCACCGTCAGCTGCGTGCGGCAGCGCAGGATGGCCTCGGCCAGGTCATCGATGGCGTTGATGTTGGCCCACGACTCGTCGGCCGGACTGTCGGCCGCTTCGATGGTGTTCAGGTGGATGCCGTTCGACCAGAAATCGCTGCCGCCGCGCAGCACGATGACCCGCGTCGGCCGCCCGCTGGCCCAGCGGAAGGCCTCGGTCAGGCGCCGGCACTGCTCGGTGCTCATCGCCCCGTTGTAGAACTCGAAGGACAGGAAGCCGACGCCGCCAGCCTCCTCGTAGGCGATGTCCTGCCAGGTCGGGGTCGGCGATTTCCACCAGCCGGGCAGCGGCAGTTCCGGCAGGCTCGCGGCCTCGGCGAAGGCCTGCGTCGCCGGCAGCTTGATGCCACCGGCGCGGCGGACATGGCCGAGCCACAGCGCCCCGTCGGCGGTGGCGCGCAGAACGGCGCCTGCGCGGCGGCCGAGCAGGGCACCCGGTTCGCCCTGCAGCGTCGCTTCCGGCCAGGCATCGAACAGCTGGCAGGGCTGGCCGAACAGTTCGTCGGCGACGCCCGGCACGCCGTCGGCGGCATCGAGCCGGGCCAGCAATTCGGCGGTGGTCATCCGCGTCCAGTCGAGCGCCCGGTCGGCCTGGACCATCAGCGCATGCGCCTGGCCGGGCACCCGCTGCGGCACGAAATCGCCAGCCTGGCAGCGCTCGACGGCGGTCAACACGGCGCGCAGCGCGGCTTCGGTGACTTCGTTGCGATACACCGACGACTTGCGCGCCGCGCGTAGCGGGAAGGTCTCGGCCGCCCAGACCGGGCCGGCATCCATCTCCGCCTCGGCCTGCAGCACGGTGACGCCCCACTCGGGACGGCGAGCGCTGATCGCCCAGTCGAGCGCCGACGGACCGCGGTCGCCGACGATCCCGGGATGGACGATCAGGCAGCGATGGCGCGACCAGATCGATTCGGGAATGGCCCGGCGCAAGTAGGGCGCAACGATCAGGTCAGGACGCAACAGCGCCACCGCCTCCTCGGCGACGGCATCGGCGATGTCGAACTCGACGCTGAGCAGGTGCCCGCGCTCGCTCAGCGCGCAAAAAAGGCGCTGGGTCAGGCTGTTGAAACTGTGGGTCAGGAGCAGGATTCGCATTGTGTCGACATATTTACAATTAATACCGTACGCATAACCCTATAACCCGTAAGGGTTCTGGCGGGGCGACGAGACATTTTGCATACATCTATAACTTTCGCCATATTTTTCAAAAGCTTGGCTTTGGATACGATGCGCTGCAACAAAAATCGGATTCAAGGAGAAAGCTGTGCAAAGCCAACGCAAGCCCGCAGCACCACGCAAAACCCGCGCCTCCGTCACACTGCCACGTCCGGAATACACCGCGGCCGTCCGATATCGTGACGGCAGCCGAGACATCTTCCATGTCCGCAACGCCGATGACATGGCCGATGCCCGCGCCCTGGTCCTGGCCGAACTCGACGATGTCGCCAATCTGGTCATTGCCCTGCGCAACTGAGCGCTTCCGTTCAGCAAATCCGCGGCAGCTGCTCGCCGGACAGCCAGTCCACGATGCGCCGGCCGCCGAAGGCAGTAGTCATCTGCACGAAATGATGCGGATCTTCGTGCACCTTGCCGACGATCGCCGCATCGGCCCCCAGCGGATGCGCCCGCATCGCCGCCAATAGCTTCTCCGCATCGCCGGCGGCACAGATCGCCACCAGCTTTCCCTCGTTGGCGACATACAGCGGATCGAGTCCGAGAAACTCGCAGGCCGCATTGACCGCTGGTTTCACCGGTAGCGCCTTCTCCTGCAGCATCATGCCGACGCCCGACTGGCGGGCGATTTCATTCAGTGTCGTGGCCAGCCCGCCGCGCGTCGGATCGCGCAGCACGTGGATATCGGCACCGCTGTCGCGCATTGCGGCGATCAGGTCGTGCAGCGCCGCCGTGTCGGACACGATCGGCGACTCGAAACCCAGGCTCTCGCGCACGGCCATGATCGCCATGCCGTGATCGCCAAGCGTGCCGGAGACCAGGATCACATCGCCCGGCCGCGCCTGCCGGCCCGACAGTTCCATCCCCGGCGCGACGACGCCGACGCCGGTGGTGGTGATGAACACCCCGTCGCCCTTGCCGCGCTCCACAACCTTGGTATCGCCGGTCACCACCGGCACCCCGGCGGCCTTGGCCGCATCGGCCATGCTCTGCACGATACGCACCAGATCGGTGATCTTGAACCCCTCTTCCAGGATGAAGCTAGCTGCCAGATACAGCGGCGTCGCCCCCATCACCGCCACGTCGTTGATCGTGCCATGCACCGCCAGGCAGCCGATGTCGCCGCCGGGGAAGAACAATGGCGAGACGACATGGGCGTCGGTGGCCATCACCAGCCGCCCTTCGCCGGGATTCGGCAACAGCGCACCATCGTCGCCCTGGGCCAGGTATTCGTTGCCGAGATGGCGGGCGAAGACCTCGTCGATCAGCTGCGCCATCGCCCGGCCGCCGGAGCCATGGGCCATGTCAATCTGGCCGTGTTTGGTGTCGAGAGGGCGGACGTAGTTTTTGCGGGGTTCGGTCATGGATTTTGGCTTGTTGGTTTCTAGTTATGCGCTATGTTCCGTTGAGGCGCGGAACCCACAGGTTCAGAAAAGCCGCCCAAAACATCAAACATCCTTATACCGCCCATACGTGTAATGCGCCGCACAGGCCCCTTCGGAGGAAACCATGCACGACCCCACCGGATTTTCCGGCGTACAAACCGTGCCGAAGATCTTGCAGTCCTGCGGCCGCTTGACCCCACGCAGAATGGCGCCGCATTCGCAGGCTTTGTGGTCGGGCACCGAGCGATAATCCAAAGGAAAGCGCTTTTCAGCGTCAAATTCGGCGAACGCACCGCGAATGCGTAGCGCCGAGTAGGGCAACACGTTCAAACCGCGCCATTCGAAGGCCTTGCGCAGCTCGAAGACTTCGGCGACCAGTGCTTGCGCCTTGAGGTTACCGTCGCGGTCAACGGCGCGCGAGAACTCGTTCTCGACTTCGGCGCGGCCTTCGTTGACCTGGCGGATCAGCATCTTGATCGCCTGCATCACGTCGAGCGGCTCGAAGCCGGCGATGACCACCGGCTTGCGGTACTCCTCGGCGAAGAACTCGTACGGCCGGCTGCCGATGATGGTCGACACGTGCGCCGGGCCGATGAAGCCGTCGAGCGCCACGGTGCCCCACTGGCGCACTTCCGGCGATTCGAGGATGCTGGAAATGGCCGACGGGGTCAGCACGTGGCAACACAGCACCGAGAAGTTCTTCAGGCCGAGCGCCGCCGCCTGCTTGATGGCCACCGCCGTCGGCGGCGTCGTCGTCTCGAAACCGATGGCGAAAAAGACGACCTGCTTGTCCGGATGCTTCTGCGCCAGCGCTACGGCATCGGCGCTGGAATAGACCATACGGATGTCGCCGCCGCGGGCCTTGGCCTTGAGCAGCGACAGGCCGTCGGACGCCGGCACGCGCAGACAATCGCCGTAGGTGCACAGCGTCACGCCTTCCTCAAGCGCCAGGCGAATGGCCAGGTCGACACGGCCGATCGGTAGCACGCAGACCGGGCAGCCGGGGCCGTGAATCATGCGCACGTTGTCGGGCAGGAGGTCGCTGACGCCGTAGCGCGAGATGGCATGCGTGTGGCCGCCGCAGAACTCCATGAAATGGTAGCAGCGGGCCGGATCGGCTTCGCGGCGGATGACCTCGGCCAGGCCGCGGGCCACCTCGCCGTCGCGGAATTCGTCGATGTACTTCATCAGTGCTGCGTCTCGCCGGCCTGGTGCTGCTCCAGTTCGGCGAACAGCGCCAGCGTGCGCGCCGCCTCCTCGGGGTCGAGCTTGTTCAGCGCGTAGCCGACATGGACGATCACGTAGTCGCCGGGCGCCACGCCATCAACCAGGGCCAGCGAGATTTCCTTGCGCACGCCGGCCAGATCGACGACGGCCATATCGCCGTCACGCAGTTCGACGACTTGCGCGGGGATTGCCAGACACATCAGCGTCTCTCCTTGTTCAGTTGGGGCCATTGTCCGCCCGCTCGGGCGGACACGGCAATGTCGGTCACGACCGGCGGCCGGCCAGCCGGCGCAGGAAGCCGCGCCGCGGCGGTTCGTCGGTGGCCGCTGCCGGCGCGGGTTCCACCGGCTGGGCCGGAATGGCGAAAGCGGTACGCAGCGCATCGAGCGCCGCCTGGCGTGCCGTGCCCATGTTGGCGATGCCAGTCACCGGCGCGATCAGCGGACAGTATTGATAGGGGCCGATGAGCGGATCGTCGTCGGCGATGAATTGCAGCGCGCCGCAGGGCAGTTCCAGGTAGCGCCGCTGACCGGCCGGAATGTCGCCCCACAAAGTGCCGCCGCCATTGAGCAGGAACAGGTTGAGGAACCACGGGGTGACGACGACGCCCAGCCAGTCGCCGCTGTAGCGGACGAAGCCGATGGCCTCGACCTGCAGCGCCGGATTGACGAAGGGCAGATCGTGCATCTGCGTCTGCCACACCTGTTGATAGTGTTCGGCCAGGAAGGCCGAGGGGTCGTCGGCGCGAACTTCGGCCGCGCGCACCGGCGGCGGCGCCATGGCCGGCTGGCGGAAGCCTTCGCTCATCGCGCCACCTCCAGATCGCCGAAATAGCCGGCCGCGTCGTAATCGCCGTCGAGCGAGGCGGCCAGTGCCGCCAGCGCTTCCTCGATCAGTGCCAGCTGTTCCGGCTCGACCACTTCGCGGGCCAGGCCGAGCGAGGTCAGCACCCAGGTGCCGACCGGCTGCGGCCCGAGCAGCATCATGTTCACGCGTTCGCGCCGGTCGTCGCGGACCAGCCAGGCGAAGTCGCCTTCGCCTTCCCATTCGGCGACCTGCATCGGCACCGACAGGCACATCAGACGGGCACTCCGGGCCGCAGGCCGTGGCGGGCCAGTTCGGCCAGCGTCAGTTCGACCAGCTCCGGCAGGCGGGCGGCGACGGCCGGCGTCAGTTCCATGCCGAGCGCCAGCGATTCCGGCTCGATGCCGACGATCACCGTCTCGCCCGGCGCGCGGCCGGTCAGTTCGAGGCTGGCCAGCACGTCGGCCAGGCCGATCTGGTGCGGCGACAGCTTGGTGCGGAAAAACACCGGTACCGCCGCGCCGCGCAGCACCACCGGCGTGCCGGGCGCCCGGCCGCCGCGCACGCAGTCGACGACCACCAGCAGGTCGAGGCCTTCCAACTGATCGAGCATTTCCATGCCGCAGGTGCCGCCGTCGATCAGCTCAAGGTCCTCCGGCCAGCCGCCGGCGGCGGCCAGCGCCTCGACGACGCGCACGCCGACCCCCTCGTCGGAGAGCAGGATATTGCCGATGCCGAGCACTACGTTTTTAGTCATTAGCTATTAGCTGCTAGATGTTAGTTAAGAGCAAAGCTGGGGCGGAATCAGCCGCCCCAGCCCACTCGATCCTGGATCCTCGATCCTAACAGCTCCCAGCCGCCGTTACCGTCACCACCGGCCGCTGTTCCTCGTCGACGACATGCACGGCGCAGGCCAGGCAGGGGTCGAAGGAATGCACGGTGCGCAGCACTTCCAGCGGCTTTTCCGGGTCGGCCACCGGGTTGTCGAGCAGGCAGGCCTCGTAGGCGCCGGGCTGGTCCTTTTCGTTCCTCGGCGCGGCGTTCCAGGTGGTGGGGACGACGCACTGGTAGTTGGCGATCTTGCCCGAGTCGATGACCACCCAGTGCGACAGCACGCCGCGCGGCGCTTCGTGGAAGCCGACGCCCATCTGCTCGCCCTTGGGAAAGACCGGCTTGTTGAAGGTGGTCAGGTCGCCCTTGGCCATGTTGGTCACCAGCAGGTCCCACTGCTTCAACATTTCGTCCGACTGCACGGCGCAGCCGACGGCGCGCGCCGCGTGGCGGCCGATGGTCGAATGCATGGCTTCCAGGCCAACCGGCGTGCCGGCGATCGAGGACACCAGATCGAGCGCCGTGGTCGCATATTTCTTGGTCGGCTCGTGGCCGGCGGCCAGCATGTTCAGCACGCGGGCCAGCGGGCCGACCTGCATCGGCTTGCCGTAGAAGGTCGGCGACTTCAGCCAGCTGTATTTTCCATCGTCCTGGAAGTCGGTGTAGTTCGGCGTCGTTTCGCCCTTGTACGGGTGCAGCGACTGGTTGTTGCCGGCCTTGTAGTCGTACCAGGAATGCTTGACCGCCTCGCTGACGCCGTCGACGAAGTACTGGTCGCCGAAAGTCTTGATCGGCTTGAAGCTGTCCAGCTTGCCACCTTCGATGTAGCCGCCGGGCAGCGCGAAAGTCGTGCCCTTGCCGTCGAGTGGGATGTCCGGCACGCACAGGTAGTCGGTGATGCCACGGCCGACCTTGGTCCAGTCGGCGTAGAAGGCGCCGATGGCGGCGACGTCGACCAGATAGACGTTCTTGACGAAGTCGTCGAGTTTCAGCATCCATTCCTTGACAGCCAGCAGGCGCTCGACGGTCAGCACCGACTGCGTGTCCAGCGACAGCGGGTTGGCGACGCCGCCGACGGCGACGTTCTGGATGTGCGGTGACTTGGAGCCGAGGATGGCGACGACCTTGTTGGCGTAGCGCTGCACTTCCAGCGCCTGCAGGTAATGCACGACGGCCAGCAGGTTCACTTCCGGCGTCAGCTTCATCGCCGGGTGGCCCCAGTAGCCGTTGGTGAAAATGCCGAGCTGGCCGGTGCCGACGAAGCCCTTGAGCTTTTCCTGCACCTTCCTGAACTCGGCCTTGCTGTTGCCGTTCCAGTTCGACAGGCTCTGCGCCAGTTCGGCCGACTTGTCCGGATCGGCCTTCAGCGCCGAGACCACATCCACCCAGTCGAGCGCCGACAGGTGGTAGAAATGCACGATGTGGTCATGGATGGCGTGGGCCAGCATGATCATGTTGCGGATGTACTGGGCGTTGACCGGGATCTCCAGCTGCAGCGCGTTCTCCACCGCACGCACCGAGGCCATCGCATGCACCGTGGTGCACACGCCGCAGATGCGCTGGGTGATCGCCCAGGCGTCGCGCGGATCGCGGCCGATCAGGATGTTCTCGACGCCGCGCCACATCTGGCCGGAAGCCCAGGCCTTCTTGACGCGGCCGCCGTCGACCTCGACGTCGACGCGCAGATGGCCCTCGATGCGGGTGACCGGGTCGATGGTGACTCGTTTGGACATGTTGTTCTCCTTATCCCTGGAATTCAGTGAGCGGCTTCTTCGCGCGGCAGCACGGGGAAGCGGCGGGTGATGATGATGTAGGCCAGCACCTCGATGGCGAACATGCCGAAGGTGACCAGCAGTTCGGCGATCGACGGGAAGTAGTTCCAGCCGGGACCGGTGTCGTAGCCGATCAGGAAGCCGTTGAGGCGCAGGAAGATCCCGCCGAGCATGATGGCGACGCCGGCGACGAACAGCCGGGCCGGGTTGCGGCGGGCGGCGGCCGTGCCGATCAGCAGGAAAGGCGCGGCGAACAGCAGCATCTCCAGCCAGAACACGAAGGCCTCCAGCGTCGGCGCGAAGGCGTGGCCGAGCGCCCCGCGCAGCACCAGGTCGCCAAGGCGCACGGCGAGGAACACCGCCAGCGTGCCCAGCATCACCTTCGCCATCGGCTGCAGCAGGTGGCTCTCGATCTGCCGGCGGTAGGCCGAGGCGGCGACGCAGGACTCGAACAGCACGATGCCGTAGCCGATGGTGATCGCGCTCAACAGGTAGAGCAGCGGCACCACCGGCGTCTGCCACAGCGGATTGACCTGCGTCCCCATGACCACCAGCAGCGTGCCCAGCGAGGACTGGTGCATCATCGGCAGCAGCGTGCCGAGCGCGATGACGAAGAACAGCACCTTGTTCAGCTTCTTCTTGGCGTCGCGCAGGCCGAATTTTTCGAGGAACACCGGCGAAAACTCCAGCCACATGACGATGATGTAGGCGCTGATGCACAGCGCCACCTCGAACATCACCGAGTTGGGATTGCTGTAGGTCGGCCAGAAGATGTGCCAGAAGTTCCACCAGCGGCCGAGGTCGAAGATGACCCCGACGCCGGCCAGCGTGTAGCCGAACAGGCTGGCCAGCAGCGCCGGGCGGACCAGCGGGTGGTACTGCCCCTTGTTGAAGATGTACACCAGCATCGCCACCGAGAAGCCGCCGCAGGCGAAGGCCGAGCCGATGACCACATCGACCACCACCCAGATGCCCCAGGGATAGCCGTCGTTGAGATTGGTCACCGCCCCCAGGCCGAACAGGAAGCGGGTGACCAGGATCGCCACCATGATGGCGATCAGGACGCCGCAGATGAAGGTCGCGGTATTGAACAGGCGGCCACCGACCGGCGCCGGCTGTGCGTGTTGCTGGGCGCTCATGTCACTGCCCTCCCTTTTCGCTATCGTCGTCCGCCACCACGTTACGGCGGGCGACGAAGGTCAGCGCGCCGAGTACCGCCAGCGGCATCAGCAGGCCGCCGTACAGCGTGTGCTGGATGGTTTCCGAAGTCGCCGCCGACGAGCGCGGCGGCAGGTCGGGCATGCCGACCTTCTCGAACGGCACCGCCGACAGCTTGAGCACCTGGGTGCCGCCGTACTCGGTCTCGCCATAAACATGGCGCACGTAGTCGCCGACCTGGGCCTCGTACTGCTGGTCGCGCGGCGCCTTCCAATGCGCGGCCTGCTCGGCCGTTTCGCCGGGCGCCGGCAGGCGGCCACGCGGCATCATCGTCCACTTACCAGGCTGCAGGTTGAGCCGGCGCTTGGCCTCGGCCAGCAGATCCTCGGTACGACCGAACAGCGTGGCGCCGGTCGGGCAGACCTCGGCGCAGGCCGAGTAATGACCCTCGTCGTGGCGGTGGCGGCACAACTCGCACTTGCCGATCTGGCCGGTCGGCGAGTCGTACTGGTACTTGGGAATGCCGAACGGGCAGGCGGCGACGCAGTAGCGGCAGCCGATGCAGGCATCCGGGTCGTAGCCGACGACGCCGGTGAGCGGATCCTTGAACATCGCCGTGACCGGACAGGCCGAGACGCAGGACGGGTCGGCGCAGTGCATGCACGAGGTCTTCATGAAGGCGAAGCCGTTGTCTTCGGCGTCCTTCGTCGTCATCGTGCCGTGGCGGTACATCTTGATCAGGTTGAAGGTATGGCCCGAGGTGTCCAGCGGCGTATCCCACAGCTTGTCGAGGGCGTTGAACTCGGCCGGATTGTCGTTGGCCTGCTTGCAGGCGGCGACGCAGGCCTGGCAACCGACGCACAGCGTTGCGTCGTAGAGCAGGCCGAGCGCCTCCGGCGGTCGCTGCAGCGTATCACGGGCGACCGCCGGAGTCGGCACGACGGTGGCTGCCACGGCCCCCCCGGCCAGGCAGCCCCGCAGGAAATCGCGTCTCGTGGCCATCTCAGACCTCCGTCGATTGGTTGGCCTTGGCGCCGTCCTGCTTCGCCTTTTCCAGTTCCTCGGCCTGGTGCGACAGGCCCAGGTTGCGCGTCAGCATCGCCCCGGCCCCGGCCGCCGCGCCGGCTACCGCGGCCAGCAGTGCAGCCGCGCCGAGACTGGCGCCGACGCCCTTGTCCTCGACGATGCGCGGCAGGAAGGCGGAGGGCTCGATGTTCTTCAACTTGGCCAGCGAGTGGATCGGCTTCTGGAAACCGACGCCCTGCTCGGTGCAGCCGATGCACGGATGGCCGCAGGCCACCGGCCAGGTGCCGGCGCCGGCGTCGCCGAACAGGATCACCGAGCAGTTGGCATAGGTTTCCGGCCCCTTGCAGCCGAGCTTGTACAGGCAATAGCCCTGGCGGTGGCCGGCATCGCCGAACTCCATCGCGAAACGGCCGGCGTCGAAATGGGCGCGACGCTCGCAGTTCTCGTGGATCAACCGCGAGTAGGCGAACTTCGGCCGGCCCAGGTGATCGACTTCGGGCAGCTTGCCGAAGGTCAGAAAATGCACCACCGTGGTCAGGAAGTTGTACGGGTTGGGCGGGCAGCCGGGAATGGTCACCACCGGCTTGCCGAGCACTTCGGCGACGCCTTTGGCCCCGGTCGGGTTGGGATCGGTCGAGGGCATGCCGCCCCACGAGGCGCAGGAGCCGATGGCGATCACCGCCGCCGCATCGGCGGCGCATTCGCGGGCCAGCTCGATCGCCGTCTTGCCGCCGATCTTGCAGTAGATACCGTTGTCGCGGGTCGGAATGGCGCCTTCGATGACCAGGATGTACTGACCCTTGTTCTCGGCCATCGCCGTGTGGCGGGCGGCTTCGACCTGGTGGCCGGCGGCGGCGAACAACGTCTCGTGGTAATCGAGCGAGATGACGTCGAGGATCAGCTTCTCCAGCGTCGGATGTTCGGCGCGCAGCATCGATTCGGTGCACCCGGTGCATTCCTGGAAATGCAGCCAGATCACGCTCGGCCGCTTCTTGGTCGCCACCGCTTCGGCGACGGCGGCGTCAGCCCCTTGCGGCAGGCCCAGCGTGGTCGCCAGGGCGGCGCAGAATTGCAGGAATTCGCGGCGCGTCATCGACAGCCGCTCGGCGGCGGCGGAAATTTTTTCGTCGCGATCGAGCGCGATCAGATTGGTATTGGCCATGATCCTCCCCTCTTGATGAATGTCGGCAAGCGGCCGACCAAGCGTCTCTATTGGGGATCTGGCGTTGTGGGGGGGCTTTCAGCAAATAGCGTGCTAGAAAACTAACTGCTTTGAATTCAATGGTCTGACCAGAAGGATTAATTCCTTCGTGTGGAAACATCGCTTCCACTGTGTCCACTTTTCCGCAAAGCCGGTTTTCGCTTCAGCCCGCCGCCTGCAGATGACAGCGGCCGATCCAGGCCTGGCCGAGGGCCAGGCCGCCGTCATTGGGTGGTGCTTGCCGCGCTTCCAGCAATACGAGGCCGGCCGCCGCCAGATGATCGCGCAGGGCCGTCATCAACACCACATTCAGCGCGCAGCCGCCGGCGACGGCAACGGTCGCCAGCTGCTCGCGCTGCGCCGCGGCGACGATCCACTCGGCCAGCCCGGCGGCGACCGTGGCATGGAACAGTGCGGCGCCAAAAGCCGGCTCGCGACAATTGAGTAGCGCCGGCACCAGCGGCGACAGGTCGAGTAACTGGCCGTCGGCGGCCACCTGGTACCCGCCGACCAGCGCCTCGACCGGGCCGTGGGTGGCGGCCAGACCTTCCAGCTCCATCGCCGCCTGGCCTTCATACTGCATTTCGGCACGCCGGCCGAGCAGGCCGGCGGCGGCGTCGAACCAGCGGCCGAGGCTACTGGTCGGCGGGCAGCGCAGGTTGCGGGCGAGCATGGTCAGCAACGGCCCGGCTTCGTGTTGCGGATAGTGCTGTAGCAGCCAGCCGCCGACCCGGTAGCCGAGGCCGGCGGCATGCAACGCCGCCACCGCCATACGCCAGGGTTCGCGCGCGGCGCGGTCGCCGCCGGGCAGTTGCAGGGTCTGCAGGTGGCCCAGGCGGGTGCAGGCGGCGCCGTCGACGCGCAGCAGTTCGCCGCCCCACAGGCCACCGTCCTGCCCGAGACCGACGCCGTCGATGGCCAGCCCGAGCAGCGGTTCGTCGATGCAGTGCTCGGCAGCGACGGCGGCGATATGCGCATGGTGATGGCCGACGGCCAGCGCCGGCACGCCGAGTTCGCCGGCCAGGCGCTGCGCCAGATGAGTGGACGGGTAATCCGGATGCAGGTCGTGCACGATCAGTTCGGGGCGCGCCGCCAGGATTGTCGGCAGATGCGCCGCCATCTCCTCGAGAAAGCCGATGGCGGCGACGTTGTCGAGGCTGCCGATGTGCTGCGACAGCCAGGCGGCCTCGCCCTGCGCCAGGCACAGGGTGTTCTTCAGGAATCCGCCGAGGGCCAGCACGCAAGGACCGTCGCCAGCCAGCGGGATCGGCAGCGGCACGTAACCGCGAGCACGGCGGATCAAGGTCGGTCCGGGGCGAACGACCGAATCGTCACAGCGGACGACGATGTCGCGGTCGTGCACCAAGTAGGCATCGGCAATGCCGGCCAGGCGCGCCAGCGCTTCGTCGTTACCGATCACCAGCGGCTCGCCGTGCGGGTTGGCGCTGGTCATCACCAGCAGCAGTGGACTCTCGTCAGCGAGCCAGACGGTGCCGGCCGGGCGGCCGACGGCTTCGTGCCACAGCAGCAGGTGCAGCGGCGTCGCCGGCAGCATGGCGCCGAGCCAGGCCAGGCCGGGGGCGACGCCATGCAGCTCGGCCGCGCCTTTGGGACAGAGCACCACCGGCGCCGCCGTCGAACGCAGCAGCGCCTCGGCCTCGGCGTCGATCACTGCATGGCTAGCCAACGACAGCGGATTCAGACCCATCACCGCAAACGGCTTGGCCTCGCGCTGCTTGCGCGCGCGCAACTCTGCCACCGCCGCCGCATTGCGCGCATCGCAGGCGAGATGGAAACCGCCCAGCCCCTTGATGGCCACGATGCGGCCCGCCTGCAACAGGCCCAGCGTCACGGCCAGCGGATCGCCGGCCAGCGGCTGGCCGCCGGGGTCGAGCAGACGCATTTGCGGCCCGCAGTCCGGGCAGCAGGTGGTCTCGGCATGAAAGCGGCGGTCTGCAGGGGCAGTGTATTCGGCGGCGCACGGCGGACACAGCGGGAAGGCACTCAGGCTGGTACGCGCCCGGTCATAGGGAATGCCGCGACTGACCGTGTAGCGCGGACCGCAATGGGTGCAGGTGGTGAATGCATAGCGCCAGCGGCGGCCGGCCGGATCGCAGAGGTCGGCGATGCAGTCGGGGCAGAGCGCCGCATCGGGACCGATGGCAGTACTGACCGCGCCGCTCAGGCTGTCGAGGATGGAAAACCCGCGGTCAACGACAGCCTCGCCGACTTCCTCGACGATGGCATCGATACGCGCCAGCGGCGGCGCCTCCTTTGGCAGGCGGGCGAGGAATTCGCCCAGGCGCCCCCCGGCGACGGCGATGCTGACCCCGGCCCCGTCGTTGCGCACCCAGCCGTCGAGCCCCAGTTCGTTGGCCAGGCGCCAGACGAAAGGCCGGAAGCCGACGCCCTGGACCAGGCCGCGAACGCGCAGGTGCCGGCCGCTCACTTGGCGGCCAGCTGACGCTCCAGTTCGGCCACCCTTCGCTTCAGCACCTCGACCGTCTCCGAGCGCTTGCCGCGCTGGGCTTCGAGGCCGGAGGTGATCCAGTCGACCCAGGCACTCATGCCCTCACCGCGGGTGGCCGAGACGCGGAACACGGTCAGGTTCGGGTTGACCTGGCGGGCGTTGGCTTCGGCCAGGTCGGCGTCGAACTCGAGGTAGGGCAGCAGGTCGCACTTGTTGAGCAGCAGGATGTCGGCGGCGCGGAACATGTCCGGGTATTTCAGCGGCTTGTCCTCGCCTTCGGTGACCGACAGGATGGCCACCTTGTGGTGCTCGCCGAGATCGAAGGCGGCCGGGCAGACGAGATTGCCGACGTTCTCGATCAGGAACAGCGATTCCTCGGCCGGCGCCAGGCGCTCGATGGCGTGGCCGACCATGTGGCCGTCGAGGTGACAGCCCTTGCCGGTGTTGATCTGCAGTGCGGGCACGCCGGTGGCGCGGATGCGCTCGGCATCGTTGGAAGTCTGCTGGTCGCCCTCGACGACGCAGATGGCGACGCGCTCCTTCAGCAGCTCGATGGTCTTGACCAGCAGCGTCGTCTTGCCGGAGCCCGGGCTGGACACCAGATTCAGCGCGAAGATGCCGCGCTCGTCGAAGCGGGCGCGGTTCTGCGCGGCATAGCCGTTGTTCTTGCTCAGGATGTCCTGCTCGATCTGCACCATGCGTGCCTGGCTGAGGCCCGGCACATGGGCGCCGGCCGGCCCGGCGCCGTAGTCGAGATCGCCGCCGATGGCCGGCTGGTGCTGATGCCCGACCGCGTGGCCGTGGCTGTGCGCATGCTCGCCGTCGTGGCCGTGGGCATGGCTATGTTCGGTGCCGTCGGCATGGTGATGGCTATGGGAGTGGACGCCGAGCGGCGCATCGTCGTGGGCATGCGCATGCTCGTCCGCATGCTCGTGGGCGTGGGTATGCACCGTGCCGTCAGCATGCACATGGGTGTGCGCGTGCCCCTCCCCCTCGATCTTCGTTTCCCCTGCACCGCAGCCGCAAACCGTACACATCCTCGTCTCCTTGTCGCCCTACTCGATTTCTATTTCCTTGACCCGCATCTCGGTGCCGCCGGTCGGCTGCACCTGGTAACTGCCGCACTGCGGACAAGCCCCGAAACTTTCCGTCATCGGCACCGTCGCCGCGCAGGGCATGCACCAGCCGGCGCCCGGCACGGCGACGATTTCCAGCGCCGCCCCCTGGGCCAGGCTGCCGTGCGTCACCGCCTCGAAGCAGAAGCGCAAGGCTTCCGGCTCGACCGAGGACAGCCGGCCGATCTCCAGCACCACCAGCTTAACCCGTTGCGCCCCTTCGCGCTGCGCGGTCTCCTCGACCAGTTGCAGCACGCCTTCGGCCAGCGACATTTCATGCATCTTGCAGTTCCAGCGTATAGGGCAGGCAGGGGTCGAGGGCCAGCACGGCGGCGTTCAGCGCCTGCCGCGCCGCTGCCGGCGACGCATGCTGCTGGCCGGCGAGCAGGGCGGTGAGCGCGCCGGCATCGGCAAACAAGGCATCGGTCGGCGCCCATATCTTGTAGCTGACGATCCTGCCCTCGGCGACATGCGCCGCATGCGTCAGCACACCACGCGCCGTCAGCGTCTGGCCGACGCCCCAGCCGTCGCCGCCAGCGGCGGCGACCGGGTAGGGGGCGCCGGCGGCCAGCGCCGCGGCGGCCACCTCGGCTTCGACCAGGCGCCGGCGGTAGGCGGCCGCCACGCTGGCCGGCCGCACCGGCACCGGCGGCTGGTCGGCGGTGCCCTGCCAGTAGCCGAGCCAGGCCTCCGGTGCCAGCACCGGTTCGGCGGCCGGACGGTCGTCGCCGAGGCGGGACAGGC
>PHCU01000005.1:57076-61210 GCA_002842345.1 Betaproteobacteria bacterium HGW-Betaproteobacteria-12
CCTCGCCGCTACGCGCCGCCCGCCAGGCGACGAAGGCGTCGCGGGCGTCCGGCAGGCCGAGTGCCGGTGGCCAGTCGAGCAGCAGGCGCCAGAAGGTTTCATGCAGCATCTCGACCCACAGTTCGCCATCATTGACCGGCCGCCGCTCGCTGTCCTCGGCCGCGGCCAGCGCCGCCTGGGCAGCTGCGCGCTGGGCGTGGGCACAGAGGGTGAACAGGTAGGGCACGGCCTTGACCACGGCTTCCGGAATCTGGTCGTGGAACAGTTGCGCCACCGGCGGCCGCAACAGGCGCACCGCGACATCCTGCAGGGTGCCTGCCTGCAGGCGGGCACCGACGGTCAGCAGGCCGGCGGCGCTCATCCGGCCAATCCGAGGAAGGCCCGCCGGCCGGGCAGCGCCGCTGGCGGCGGAACGGCGACCGGCGCGGCGAACAGCGCCTGCTCGGCGGCCAGCGCCGTCAGCCGGGCCTGTTCGTGGCTGGCGAAGTCGAGCGCCGGCGAGAACAGCGAGCACAGGTGATAGAGGCCGAGACTGGCTTCCGCGGCGACGATGAATTCGTAATCGCCGGACGGGAAGCGCCAGTCGTGCTTGCTGCCGGCGGCCAGCGCCGGCCAGGTGCTTGCCTGCCCCGGCAGGCACAGCAGGTTGAGCGCCCACGGCGTGATCAGCAGACCAGCCCAGTGGCCCTCAGCAGTGCGCCGGAAGGGCAGCGCCTCGACCTGCAGCGCCGGATTGCAGATGGCCAGACCGGCCATGCGCGTGGCGGCAATGGCGGCAAAGGCCTGGGTCAGCGCCGGTGCCGGATCGGCCTGCCACAGCTTCATCGATCGAGCACCATGAACTTGTGCCGCGGCGCATCGCAGCCCGGGCAGCACCAGTCCGCCGGCAGTTCGGCGAACGGCGTGTCGGGCGGGATGCCGCGGCTGTCGTCACCCAGGGCCGGGTCGTAGACCCACCAGCAGATGCCGCACTCCAGCCTGTCCTGCGGCCCGACATCGAGAAAGGAACCTTCGAAACGCATCCTGCCAGCCTATACAGGCTCGCTCAGCATGTCGAGGTATTCGCGCAGGCGCTCCAGCGAATCGGCGAAGTCCTCGGCGGCGGCCAGCGCCACTTCCGGCATGTCGACGATCTCGATGGAATTGAGGATCAGCGTGTCCATACTGTTGAAGTACTGCACCCACCAGACGTTGTGCAGCCGCGTGCTGGTAATCCGGCAGTTGCCGTAGCCGCGCGACAGGATCGACACCTCGCGGTGGCCGAGCCAGCCGTACAGCGTGTCGAGGTCGGCGTCGCTGACCGGCAGCAGGGTCAGGTTGATCACGTGGCCCGCCTCGCCCGGCTGCCAGGCGCTGGCCTGCAGGCGGATTTCCTCGACCAGCGGCGGGGCGTTCATGCAGCCTTCCGGGTAGGCCGGGGCGGCCAGCTCGCGCGCTGCCGTCTGCGTCATGGCTTCGCCCAACACCGGCGGGATGCTGCCGGTTTCCAGGCGGTCGACCAGGAAGCGACCGTCGTCGGCAACTTCCAGCACCCGCCAGAGGCCGGCGAAGGCGGTTTCCTGGACGCGCCAGTGGCGCGGCGCGGTGGTGAAGGCGCTGACTTCACCGAAGCCGAGCGACTGGTTGATGACCTCGCGCACGGCCGGCGGCTGGGCCAGCAGGTCGAGCCCGACGCCGCCGGTGAAGCCGAGTTTTTCCAGACGCGCCAGCAGGTTGCCGAGCAAGGCGCTGGCGGCCGTCACGGCTTCCGGCGCGACGTCGTCCGGCAGGGACGGTGCGGCGAAGGTCTGCATCTGCGGCAGCGGCAGGTAGTCGGGAGCGTCCTCGCCCTGCGAGCCAGGCCCCATGGCGACGACGGAAATCGGGAAGGGACGCATCGTTGACGGGTTCATGCACAGGCTCCCGAAGCGTCGACGGCACGCACGTCAATGCCGATCGGCTTCGGCCGGGCCGGACCGTCGAGCAGTTGGGCGATCTCGTACTGGTAGTCGCGCCAGTCGCGCAGGCCGTTCAGGCTGCCGAGGTAGGCGCCGTCACGTAGAAAAACGACAGCCGGCGGCCGGCCGACGCCGAATTTCTGCAGCAGGGCCGGAGCGACATCGGGACCGGCGACCTGGCGGGCGATTTCGTCGCCGAAGGGTTTCAGGGCTTCCGGCAGGATCACGCAGGCGTCGAGCACCTCCGGATTGCGCTGCGGATCTTCGGTCAGCAGCAGGGCGCAGAGGCCGGCCGGGAAGTCGAGGGCGCAGTCGGCGACGCGGCAAAAGCCGTGTTTCTGCTGCAGGCGGCCGATGGCGGTTTCCAGGCGGTCGAGGGCGGTTGGTCCGGGGGCAAGGTTCAGGCTCATGATGCTTCCATCCTCAGGAAATCGGGCAATTGGGGTTCGCGGTCGAGGTCGGCGAAGAAGGCCGAGAAATCGGTGGCGCCGTCATGGGCGGCGCTAAGCGCGGCCAGCGCCGCGTCGATGGCGGCGGCCCGTTCGGCCGGAATGACTTCGCGGGCTGCGCCGAGAAAAGTCAGCAGCCAGGTGCCCGGCGGCTGTTCGCCGACCAGGCTCAGGTCGATGCGCACTTCGCCGTCGCGGCCGGCGCAGCGGGCGAAATGGGCGCCACATTCGCGCACCTGGACGGGAATGCCGAGACACATCTCAGGCGGCTTCCATGGTCAGGAAGCGGGCGTCGCCCAGGCGGCAGGCCTGCTCGGCCGTCGGCCGCTGGCCTTCGTAGACGTCGATGGCCAGCGCCCGGTCGGTGATCGCTTCGGCTTCGCCGCTGCGCACCCGGCCTTCGACGCCCCAGCGCTCCAGCCAGTCGAGGGCCAGGTTCAGCGCCGGCACCATCTGCGCCTTGACCGAGGCGCGCAGGCTGCCGCCGAAATCTTCCAGTTCCTCGGCCTGGACGCCGAGCAGCACCAGCTCGGCCGGCAGCTTGCCGGTCAGTTCGGCGGCCATCAGCACTTCCTGGAAGCCGGTCTGGTGCAGGCTCATCTTCTTGGCGCCCATGAAACGCGGCACCTGGTCGCCGACCACTTGGCGCAGCTTGCCGGGTTCGTCGCCGTAATCGACGGCATCGAAGACCAGCAGGCAGTCGGCCTCCTGAACGTAGGGCAACAAATAGAGGCCCTGCGTGCCGCCGTCCATCAAAGTAACTTGCGGCGGAAACTGCCAGCCGGCGTTGAGCGCCTCGACGCAGCGCACGCCGAAACCTTCGTCGGCCCACAGAATGTTGCCGATGCCGAGGACCAGAATGCGTTTTGAGTTCATTGTTACCGCCTGAAAAAGTGCCCCGGCACGAATGCACGCCGGGGCCAACGCAAGGTAAAGCTTCAGTCCTTGAACATCCGCCAGCCGGAAATCATCGTGGAAATCAGGCTTTGCCGGCTCATGATGTCCTCGCGGATCGCCGCATACACATGCACCAGCACAAAGGTCATCATGATCCACATGCCCAGGCGATGCAGGTTATGCACCTGCATCGAGCCGCCGAGCGCCGGGATGACCCAGCCGAACAGCGTGTCCTGCCAGCTGCCCAGGCCGGCGCCTTCGCTGTACAGCGCGAAACCGGTGAACACCATGCCGACGGCGAGCACGGTGAAGAAGAAGAACATCATCAGCTGCGCCATCGGGTTGTGGCCGACGTACTTCTTCGGCGTCTTCTCGAGGAACAGGTACCAGCGCAGCTCGAAGAAGACTTCGCTCCACCACTGCGGATTGGTGATCGGCAGCTTGAAGATCTGCTTGGCGTGGTGATTGCCGACGAAAGCCCAATACACCCGGCCGAGCAGGCCGACGGCGAAAATGTAGGCAGCGGCGAAATGGGCGAAGCGGATGTAGCCCATCAGGAAATTGTCCGCCGCTTCGCCGGGCATCGTCGGCAGCGGCTTGCCGATGAAGTAGCCGGTCACCGCCAGGACCACCATGGCCAGGGCATTGACCCAGTGCCACAGGCGGACCGGCGCTTCGTAGACATAGATCGAACGGACTTGTTTACCGTGCCGTTCGGCTTCCAGCATGTCCTGTTGCGAGAGCATGATTGCCTCCTTTCCGGACCGCTCAGCGGACCTTGACCGACGTCATTTCCTGGCCGTCCGGGCTCATCACGTGCGTCGAGCAGGCCAGGCAGGGATCGAAGGAAT
>PHCU01000277.1 GCA_002842345.1 Betaproteobacteria bacterium HGW-Betaproteobacteria-12
ACCTGTTCCATGTTATTGACGTTGAAGGCGGGCAGACCGTAGCCGTTTTCGGCGGCGTGGTCGAGCAGTTGGCGCATGGAAACGAGCGGCATGGGAACTCCTGTTCGGTAACTTGGTTAACGGTTGATTTTAGTTGATTTGATGATCGCCGACGCGGACGATCTTCAGCGTGTTGGTGCCGCCGGAGGAGCCGATCGGCTCGCCGATGGTCAGCGCGATCAGGTCGCCCTTGTCGACCACGCCGCGGTCGATCAGCAGTTGTTCGGCCTCGGCCAGCAGCAGTTCGCGGTCGGTGTGCTGCTGCTTCATCGGCAGCGGGCAGACGCCGCGGTAGAGGGCCATGTGGCCGACCGATTCGGCATCCGGCGTCAGCGCGTAGATCGGCACGCCGCAGTTCAGCCGGCTCATCCACAGCGCCGTCGAGCCGGTCTGGGTCAGCGAGGCGATGACCTTGACCTTGAGATGGCTGGAGGTCCAGATGGCGGCCATGGCGATCGACTGGTCGATGCGGGTGAACACGCGGTCGAGGAACTCGCGGTCGAGCACCACTTCCGCCGAACGCTCGGCTTCGATGCAGATGCGCGCCATCGATTCGACGGTTTCGACCGGGTAATTGCCGCTGGCCGTTTCGGCCGAGAGCATCACCGCGTCGGTGCCGTCGAGCACGGCATTGGCCACGTCGGAGACTTCGGCGCGGGTCGGCACCGGCGACAGGATCATCGATTCCATCATCTGCGTGGCAGTGATGGTCAGCTTGTTCATGTCGCGCGCCATGCGGATCATTTTCTTCTGCAGCGCCGGCACCGAGGCGTCGCCGACTTCGACCGCCAGGTCGCCGCGGGCGACCATGACGCCGTCCGAGGCGTCGAGGATCTCGGCCATGTTGGTCACGGCCTCGACCCGTTCGATCTTGGCGATCAGCACGGCGCTGCTGCCGGCGGCGCGCAGCAGCTGGCGGGCCATGTACATGTCGGCGGCACTCTTGGGGAAGGAGACGGCAACGAAATCGACGCCGATCTGGGCGGCCGTGCGGATGTCTTCCATGTCCTTGGCGGTCAGCGCCGGCGCGGTCAGGCCGCCACCCTGGCGGTTGATGCCCTTGTTGTTGGAGAGCACACCGCCGACCAGCACGCGGGTATGGATCTCGTGGCCGCGCACGGCCACAACTTCCAGCTTCAGCCGGCCGTCGTCGAGCAGCAGGATGTCGCCGGTGACGACGTCCTTGGGCAGATCCTTGTAGTCGAGGCCGACGCGCTCGTCGTTGCCGAGCGGGCATTGGGCGTCGAGAATGAAGTTGCCGCCGGCGATCAGCGTGATCTTGCCCTGCTCGAACTTGCCGACACGAATCTTCGGCCCCTGCAGGTCGCCGAGAATGCCAACGGTGCGGCCGACCTTGGCCGCCGCGGCGCGAATGCCCTCGGCGCGCGCCTTGTGATCCTCGGCCGTGCCGTGCGAGAAATTCATCCGCACGACATCGACGCCGGCCTGGACCAGGCGTTCGAGAATTTCCGCTGTGGAGGACGCGGGGCCGAGCGTGGCGACGATCTTCGTGTGACGCAGCATGTCTTCTCTACCTTCCTGTATTTTTTTGATTATGGACGACGGTGCAGGTTGCAATTTCTGCTGGCCTGCACCGTGTGACTGCTTACTTGCCGGCGCGCTGCTCCAGCACCTCGATGGCCGGCAGCGTCTTGCCTTCGAGGAATTCCAGGAAGGCGCCGCCGCCGGTGGAGATGTAGCCGACGTCTTCGGCGATATGGAACTTGGCGATGGCGGCCAGGGTGTCGCCGCCGCCGGCGATCGAGAAGGCTTCCGAGTGGGCGATGGCCGAGGCCAGCATCTTGGTGCCGCCGGCGAACTGCGGCAGTTCGAAGACGCCGACCGGGCCATTCCAGACGATGGTGCCGGCGTTGGCGATGATTTCGGCGAGCTTGGCGGCGGTTTTCGGGCCGACGTCGAGGATGCGGTCGTGGACCGCGACGTCGTCGACCGAGATCTTGTTGGCGCGGGCCAGGGCGGAGACTTCGTCGGCGACGACGACGTCGGTCGGCAGCGGCACTTCGGCGCCGCGCTCCTTCATGATGTCCATGATGGCGTGGGCTTCCTTGACCAGGTCGGCTTCGGCCAGCGAGTCGCCGATGCGCTTGCCGGAGGCGAGCAGGAAGGTGTTG
>PHCU01000107.1 GCA_002842345.1 Betaproteobacteria bacterium HGW-Betaproteobacteria-12
AGGCGGTCGCCGCCCAGGGGGAAGAAGACAAGCTGATCATGGATTTTGCCGACATCTTCGCTTGGGAAATCGATTTTTACATGGACCCCCGGCCCGGGGATCGCTTCCGCATCGTTGTGGAAAAAGACTATGTGGGGGAAACTTTCGTCCGGTACGGCCGGATACTCTATGCCGAATACCAGGGCGCGGGCAGGCGCTTACAGGCCATCTATTATCAGGGCGCCCGGGCAAGAGGGGATTATTTCACCGCCGACGGGCAATCGCTCCGTAAAGCCTTTTTGCGCAGCCCCCTGCAATTCACGCGCATTTCCTCGGGATATTCACGCGCCCGGAAGCACCCCATCCTCGGCGGCCTCCGGCCGCATCTCGGGATCGACTACGCCGCACCGGTGGGCACTCCCATCTGGTCGATCGGCGACGGCACGGTGATTTTCCGCGGCTGGAACGGCGGGTATGGCAAACAGGTCATCATCCGGCACCGCAACGGATACGCATCGATGTACGGCCATCTCAGCCGGTTCGGGCCGGGAATCCGTCAGGGCAAAGAGGTCCTGCAGAAACAGGTCATCGGCTATGTAGGCTCCACAGGCCTTTCCACGGGGCCCCACCTGGATTTTCGTCTGCGCCGGAACCAGGCATTTCTTAACCCCCTGCGGCAAATATCCCCCCGGGCCGCCTCACTGGAAAAGGCGGAGATGCTTCCATTCCAGGAGTCCGTCCGACCCGTCCTGAGCTTCCTCGATGATTCCCAGGCGCCGGCGCCGGCGGCGCGGCGGAAGGTGGCCGTCCTCAGATCGCAGGGGTCGTGAGGCGGCTATGGCGTTTCCTGATGGTAAAATACACGGTCATCTTCCCCGCATCGGCCTGAACATGTCCCTGGCGGGGCCGACAGACGAGGCCGGCGGCGAGGCAATGGCGCCGCTGGCTTACATTGACGCCGTCGAAGGCGCGGGCGGCGTCCCGCTGTGCATTCCCCCTTTTGAAAATATCGACGCTATCAGGTCCATCCTCCCTTTTCTCGAGGGGTTCCTTTTTCTCGGCGGCGGGGATTATTGGCCCCTGCGTTACGGCGGTCATGCGCAGCCGGATCACGAACTGGTAGATGCCCGGCGCGACCGTTTCGATGTCGCGCTCGCCGGAATCATCCTGAACGAAACGGACCTGCCGGTTCTGGGCGTCTGCGGCGGCCATCAGCTTTTGGCGATCGCGCGGGGCGGGGCGCTGATTCAGGACATTCGGACGCAATGGACGCCACCGCAGGGCAAACCGCCGCTTTCCCATGCAAAAGATGAACGCCGCGGCCCGGAGGCGACATCATTTCTGCATGCACTGACGATCCGGGAAGACAGTCTCGTCGCCCGGGCGACCGGGAGCGCCCCCGCAACCGGGCTCCCCGTCAATTCCTTCCATCACCAGGCCGTCCGGCCTCAAACCGTGGGGGAGGGCCTGTGCGCCTCGGCGTGGAGCGCCGACGGCATCATCGAAGCGCTTGAACCGGCCCCGGGCTCCGCCTGGTCGCAGTCCGGCCGTTTCCTTCTCGGGGTGCAGTGGCATCCGGAGCGTATGCAGGACCAAACGCCCCAGCGCCGGCTTTTCCGGTCCTTCATTGAAGCAGCGGCGGGACGCCGCCCATGACAGCCCCCCGCGAACCCGAGAAAAAACCCCTGCTTGCCCTTTTGAAGATCTATCTGAGCAAAAAAATGCTGATCATGCTCGTGCTGGGGTTTTCTTCCGGCGTGCCGCTGGCCCTGACCGGATCGACGCTTTCGGCGTGGATGGTGACAGAGGGCGTGGACATCAAGACCATCGGGCTTTTTTCGCTCGTGGGGTTGCCCTATGCGTTCAAGTTTCTGTGGTCGCCCCTGATGGACCGGTATGTGCCGCCTTTTCTGGGGCGCCGGCGGGGCTGGATGATCATCACGCAGTTGATCCTGATTGTGTCCATTGCCCTGATGGGCTTTTTTAATCCGGCCTCCCACCTGGTGCTGATCGCCTTTCTGGCCGTGGCCGTGGCCTTCTTCAGCGCCAGCCAGGATATAGTCCTGGATGCCTATCGCACGGAGTCCCTCGATGCCGGGGAGCGCGGCGCCGGCGCCGGCGTCTGGATCATGGGATACCGGATCGCCATTCTCGTCAGCGGCGCCGCGGCCCTGATCCTTTCCGATCATCTGTCCTGGCGTACCGTTTATGTTCTCATGGGCTCCGCGATGGCCATCGGGTGCGTGACCACGCTGCTGTGTCGGGAACCCTCCCGAACGGCGCCCGACGGCAAGGCGATCGAACCACCGAAGAGCCTGACGGAGGCCGTTGTCTTTCCCTTCGTCGAATTTCTCAAACGGCCCGGAGCGATCGAAATCCTGCTTTTTGTCGTACTCTACAAAATCGGCGATGTGGCCGCCGCCCAGATGACGACGCCCTACATCCTGAAGCATATCGGCTTTTCCCGGACGGAGCTCGGAACGATCTTCAAGGGGTTCGGCATGGTTGCCACCGTTGTCGGTTCTCTGGCAGGGGGTGCGCTGATGGCCCGCTGGACGTTGAAAAAATCGCTTTTCGTCTTCGGCGTGCTTCAGGGGATTTCAACGATTTCTTTTGTTTTACTGGAATTCACGGGCCGGCAGATATGGGCCTTGAGTGTGGTCATCGGGGTGGAAAACTTCTGCGGCGGGCTAGGGACGGCGGCCTACATAGCGCTTCTGATGGGGCTGTGCAATGCGAAATTCACGGCCACCCAGTACGCCCTGCTGAGCAGCCTGATGGCCGTGAGCCGTTATGTGACCGGGGCGCCGACCGGTTATCTGGCCGACGCCGCCGGCTGGATTCCATTTTTTACCATCTGCACGCTTCTGGCGCTGCCGGCATTGCTGCTGTTGCTGCGCTATGACCGCTGGGCCGTCGATGCCGGGCGCTGAGAAAGCGTCAGCCGTCAGAAGCTCTTCTTTTTGAGCAGGCCCCGTTCGCGGGCCCCCTTCTCCAGCTCTTCCCGGAATTTCGGGTGGGCAATCTTGATCAGCTCCTCCGCCCTTTCCGGTTCCGAGCGGCCGTAGAGATCGGCGACACCGTGTTCCGTCACGACATAACCCGCATAGTGACGCGGGACGGTCACGCGGGCGCCCTGGGAGATGTAGGGAACGATTCTTGAGACCGTATCATTGAGGGTTGTCGAGGGGACCAGGTTGATAGCCCTGCCGCCCTTGGAAAAGAAGGCCCCGATGACGAAGTCGAGCTGGCCTCCGGTGCCCGTGCGCATGAGGTTGCCCACGGACTCCGATACGATCTGGCCTGTCAGATCGACCTCGATGGAACCGTTAATGGCTACAACGTTGTCCTCCTGGGCGATCACGGAGATATTGTTGGCGTAGCTGGTCGGACGGAACTCGACCATGGGATTGTTGCCCAGGAAATCGTAGAGTTCCTTGTCTCCCATCGTGAAGGCCAGGAGGATCTTTCCGGGGTTGACCTTCTTGTACTTGCAAGTCACAACGCCCTTGTCCACGAGCCGGTGCGAACCGGCCGGGGCCATTTCCGTGTGGACGCCCATGTCCTTGAGGCCCGAGTTTTCCAGGAGCTTGCTGATCATGGCGGGAACGGCCCCGATGCCTATCTGGAGGCAATCCCTGTCTTTCAGAAGGCTGACGACGTTCTCCGCCATCTTGACCTCCACGTCGGACGGTGGCGGGGTCGGGACGGCGATTATGGGATTGGGGTTTTCCACGAAGGCCGTGAAGCGGCTGACGTGGAAGTTGGTCTGTCCGTAGGTGCGGGGCATATTGGGGTTCACCTCGGCGATCACCCATGCGGAGGCGTCCATGATCGCCTCCGTGTAGAAGGTGTCAAGCCCCAGATTCACGAAACCGTGTTCGTCGGGCGGCGCCACCTGTGTGATGATGCCCGTGCGGCGGTTGTAAGTCCGCTGCCGGTGGGCATTTTTGATGCCCGCATCGGAGCTCTGGGCGGGCCAGAAATTGGCCCACTCGCTTTTTGCCAGTTCCTGCAGGTGCGGGGTGCTGTAAAAACCAAAAATCAGCGTGAAGGCGTCCCGGTACTCCGGTTTGAAGATCTTGTAGGGCCTGAGGGTCAGGCAGTTGATGTACTCCACATCCTTCAGTTCGTCTTTGCGGTCCGCAATGGCGTCCATGATCAGCATGGACGGTTGCCCCAGCAGCAGCGGCGTCCACATGCAGTCTCCGGACCGGACGATTTTAGCGGCCTCCGGTGCTGTCATTAACCTGCTCTTGTAAATGCCTTGCCAGCGCATAGATTCCCCCTTTTTTTATTAAGTTGTTAAGATTTCTGCTGCCGTTGCTATCACTCGGGTCCCAGGCCGGGACCCTGATCAACATCTCTCTGCTGAGGGGGACACGACTTCGTCATGTCCCCCCTTCTTTTACGCCGGTTCGAAGTATTTGATATCGAGTATGTGTCCCTGGCGTTCGTCTTTCCAGACGGCCCTGAGCTTCATGCCGTTTTTGACGACTTTCCGGGTCTGCTCGAAATCGCTCATGTCGAAGCCGCCGATCATGTGCAGGAAATCCACATCCGTTCCTTCCAGCCGTAGCAGGGCGCTGATGAAAGGCGGTTCGGTGGGCATCCCGAAGTACCGGTAACTAACATAGCTCCAGGCCGTCAAAGTGCCCTGCTGTCCGGCCTCGACCCAGTCCGTCGTGTCCACGAAACAGCGGGGGCAGAAACTGCGGGCCGGAACAAGCACCCGGTTGCACTGGCCGCATTTCGTTCCATAGATCTTCTTTTCCGCCATGCCCTCAAAAAACCGCGTCCAGGTGGCGCCGTATGATAATTCATAGGGTAACCTGATCTCCGTCCTGAGCGTCTTGTATTCCTTGGCCATAATCCTTTCCTCCATCTATTATCAATTGTTGGATATTTTTACAATTCCGAGCCTACGATCATCACGCCGTTGAACTGGTCCACGCCGCCCATGGCGTGACTGAGCGCCAGTTTGGCGCCGGGAATCTGGTGAGCGCCGGCTTTGCCCGTCACCTGCAGGACCGTCTCGGCCACGCGGATCAGGCCCGTCGCTCCGATGGGATTCGTGCACAGCACGCCGCCGGAAGGATCGCAGGGCAGCTCGCCCTTCCGGTTAAAGGTTCCCCTCAGCACGAGATCGGGCGATTCCCCCAGTTCGCAGAAACCGAAGCACTCATAAAAGAGCATTTCCTGAAAGGTAAAGGGATTATAGACCTCGGCCACGTCGAGTTCCTTGCGCGGGTTTGTGATGCCCGCCTGATCATAGGCCTGCTTGGCGGCCTGCACGGCGCTCTGCCAGACGCCCTTGTCGCTGTCGCCGAAGAAATATTCCTCGCCGCGGTAACCGACCCCCTTGACCCAGGCCGCTTTCTTCCCGATCTTCCGGATAAATTCTGCGGAAGCGAAAATCAGCGCGCAGGCCCCGTCGGAGGTCGGACAGACGTCCAGCAGCCGCACGGGATAGGTGATCAGACGGGCGTTCTTGACATCGTCCATGTTCACCCTGAGTTTGACATGGGCGTAGGGATTGTCGAAGGCGCTGTCATGGTGCGTCACGGAGATATAGGCTGCCGCGTCGCGGATCTTGGCTTCCGGAATGCCGTAACGGTCCGCCCACATCTGGGACTGCATGGAAAAGACGCCCGGCGCCCCGGCAATGAAATAGCGCTGATAAAAGGGCTCCACGACCGTGGTCATGGTGGCTTGGGCGTTGCCCTCGTTCATCTTTTCATGACCCACGGCCAGGACGCAGTCCGCCATGCCCGACGCAATCCAGTAATAGGCGGTCTGGGCGATGGACACCCCCGTGGAACCGCAGGTCTCCGTCTTGAGAATCGGCTTGCCGACGGCCTGCATGGCATCGGCAAAATAAAAATGCGTCAGGGCGATTCCCTCCATCATGGACGGCATCGTTCCCGACACCACGCCGTCAATATCCGCAGGCGTGAGCCCCGCATCGTCGAAGACTCTGACGACCGCCTCCCGCACCAGGTCCGGATAGGACATCTCGGTCCGCCGGCCGTGATGGGTCTGCCCCACGCCGATAATACCCACTGCTCTTCCCATATCACCCTCCTCTTAGCTGCCGATGATCGCCACAGCGTGGCACTGCCCGGCGAATCCGTGAGTTCCGTGCGCCAATGCCGTTTTCACCTGCTTGTCCACCTGCCGCTCGCCGGCCTCGCCGCGGATCTGCAGCGTCGCTTCCACGATCCGCTGAAGCCCGCGCGAAACGTAAGGATTGTTGGCCAGAACGCCGCCCGAGACATTGACGGGTAATGAACCGTTTGCGGCCGTGGCGCCGCTGTCGAGAAACTTCCCGCCTTCACCCCTGCCGCAGAACCCCAGGTCCTCGTACCACATCAGCTCCTGGAAGGCATAGGGCTCGGTCACCTCGGCCAGATCGATCTGTTTGCCCGGATCGCCGATGCCCGCCATCTTGTATGCCCGGGCCGCCGCGTTTCCCAATTGCCCGTTCAGCAGGTCGCGGTCGCCCAGGAAAAAGGCGTCCAGGGAACTGCCGTAACCCTTGAACCACACCGGTTTATCGGTCAGCTTTTTCGCCCTTTCCTCCGTAGCCAGAACCAGGGCCACCATGCCTTCGGACTTCGGCGCCGCCTCCAGTTCCGTCAGCGGATCGGCCAGCGTGCCCGAATTCAATACGGCCTCGACCGTGTATTGACCTTTCCGGTGGGCATAGGGATTGCGCCGGGCGTTTGCGAGGTTCTTGACGGCCACCTTTGCGCACTGTTCGCGCGTGACCCCGTATTTTTCCATGTAGAGCCGCATCTGCAGCGCCGCCGCCGTCGTTTCCGTCAGCCCGACCGGCCGCTGATAGAACGGATCGGCGAACATCAGCGTGCAGGCGTCGTTCGGGGGATTTTCCGAACCCTTGCAGAGGGCCATCACGAGTGCGGTGTCGTACTGCCCGCTCAGGATGCGCATGACGCCGTAAAAAAAGGCGAACAGCGATTCGCCGTCCTGCCGCGAGGCGTTCTTGAGAAAGGCCCCCGTGGTCTCCCAGTAATAGGAGTTGGCGCAGGAGATGCCGCCGTGAAAAATGTCCGATGAGGCCGTCACCACCGTTCCCAGTTCCTCCCGCGTCAATCCGGCCTTGTCCAGCGCTTCGCGCGCGACGCGGTAGGCCTGATCGTAGAAGTTGTCCGCCGATTCGGCCCCGGCATTCTGCGCGACCGATACAATCGCAACCCTTTTTGACATACCGTCACTCCCTTTCTGTAAAATGAATTGAAATAGTTGATGTTACGTCATGAGCAACTCTCCCTGTGTTACGCACGAACAGTGCCAAGGCGCTGATAAAATAAATTATCAGTGAATACTAATGGTTATGTTCTGCATCGACAAGCCGGTCCCTTGAAGCCGGTCTCTATATGGTCACATGTTATTATTTGGACAAATTGATTGACTTGAAAGGGCCTCCGGCGTAAGATTCAGCCCCGTCGAAAGGGGCATCGAAAACCATCAGCGGAGGCTTCCATGCAACCTGTGAAAATCAAACGCGCAGATCCCGCCACGCATGTAAAGGAGAGCCTGCCCTGCGAAATCCCGCCGGAAGAGAAAGACATCTGCCTGCAGTTCCTTGCGTTTCCCGATTCCTTCGCTATCGACTGGTTTGCCGGTGTCCCCCAAGTGTCGCCGTCCCGGCTGATCTCGGCGCTGTCCTTTCTCGAGCGCCGGCAATGGATCATTGCCAGGCCGGGGGAAAAGGGGATCTACGAATGGACGAAAAAACTCCCGCGGGAAGAGATCATCGGCAGCCTGCCGCCAGCGGAGATGCACGGTTACTACCGCTGCGCCGCGAATCTCATGCAGCAGCAAGTCCCTGTAACGAAAGAGACATTACTGAAAGCCGCGCAGCTTTCGCTGCTGGCGGGAATGCGGGAACAGGACCTGACCGCAGTCTTTCAGGCCGCCCTGACCGAAGAGGAAAACCACAAAATTTCATCTGCGATTCACCTCTATGAATGCCTGCTGAAATTTGTTGCGGAGCTGGCGCAGGAAAACAGGGGGCAGCTTTCCCGGCAGACTATCGCGATCCTGATCAAGGCCGTGGAGCGGCGCGCCTCTCTTTCCCTGTTTCATCCCAATCTCAAGCAGATCAACCATTTTCTGAGCATGGCCATCAAGCAGGCCGACGAGATCGAAGACGCCCTTGCCCAGGCCTCCCTGCATCTTCTGATCGGCCAGAATTACTGGATGGCCTTCCAGCACGAGCAGGCCGTGGAGCATTTCGACACGGGATGGCGCATGATCGAAAAGGGAGAGAAAAACGCCCTCTATCGTCGCGGCCTGCAATTGCAAGCCTTCGCTTCATGGATCCGCGGCGATCTGCCCGGTGCCGTGCAGGCCTATGAGGACTCCCTGGGCGAGCTGGATTCCGTGGCGGCAGACGATTTCTCCCAGCTCATCGCCCTGCACCTGGCGCTCTGCTACACACAGGTGGGGATGCCGCAGCGGGGACTGGGCATATCGGAGACGATCTACAACCAGGCAAAAAAAAACGCGAATGGACCGCTTGTTTCCTGCGCCCTGGCCGCCACGGGGATCATCTTCCTTGAAATCCGCCAGCTCAAGAACAGCAGAACCTATTTCGAAATGGCCCTCGACGTCTCGCGGCGGGAGAACATCCCCATGGCGGAGGTCATGGCCGGCATCGGCCTGGCCAACATCTGCTGCCTCGAAGGCAATTATGAAGCGGCCGCCGAACATTTCAGGGTGCTGTGGAAACTGCGCAAATCGAGCTGGTATCATACCCTCAACAGCCCGCACGTCTTCGAAGCCGGCTACACCCTCCACCGCAAGGCCGTCTCCCCGGTTCAACTGGATTCCGTGGTCAACTTCCTGTATTCGCTGAAAAAGGAACACGTCAATCCCTATCTCTACGGCATCATCCGGCACCGCCAGATCCAGATGCTGGAAGAGGACAAGGCGCCGGCGGAGAAGATCCGCGAACTGCTCGAGATCGAACGTTCCATCGAACGCAGCGGCGGGATCCTGGAGCTGGCCAAGATCCGGATCGGCCTCACGCGGCTGTTCCTGCAGGTGAACAACTGGAAACAGGCTGAATCCTACGCCGAGAAGTCCTGGGAAATCCTCAAGCCCATCGCCAGGGACGTCTTCCCGCGAGACCTGCTATCCCTGGTTCCCCACGACGACCTGCTCGAAAAGGACCGCCTGTTTGACCTGGTCATTGAAATGGGGGAGGCCCTGACAAACCAGAAGCAGATCGAACAGCTCCTGTCCAATATCATCTCCGCCATTTCGCGCCTGACGGGGGCGGAGCGGGCCGCGCTGTTCATCCAGGGAAAAGAGGCCAAAACCCTGCAGATGGCGGCCTCCCGCAATCTGACCCAGGAATCCCTGAAAGAAGAAAACTTCCGGGAGACGATCGAGCGGATCAGAGCGGCCACGGAGGACCAGGGCGGCGGGATCATCCAGTATGACGTGAGCGTTCCGGGGGATATCCATTTTCGCCGCGTGATCATCACGCCGCTGCTTTTGGGAAAACGGGTCATCGGCGCCCTGTATCAGGACAGCCGTTTCTTCTCGCTCGACATGAGCCCCGACCGGCGCAAGCTCCTGTCGGCCCTGGCATCGCAGATCGCCGTTTCCATCGACCGTTCTCAGGCCTACGACGAGATCGCGCGGCTCAACGAGCGGCTCATCCAGGAAAACGTTTACTATCGCGAGGAGAAGGAGGAATTCAGGCCCTTCGGCGACATCATCGGCGCAAGCGACGGCATCATGGCCATTCACCATCTCATCGCCAGGGTGGCGCCCACCCCGTCCGCCGTTCTGATCGGCGGCGAGACCGGGGTCGGCAAGGAACTGATCGCCCGGGCCATCCATCGGGAAAGCCCGCGGCAGAAAGGGCCCTTCATCCGCGTCAACTGCGCCGCGCTGCCGGACAGCCTGATCGACAGCGAACTCTTCGGCCATGAGCGCGGGGCCTTTACCGGGGCATTCCAAACCAAGGCGGGGCGCTTCGAGCTGGCCCACAACGGCACCATCTTTCTGGACGAGGTTTCAGAACTCCCCCCGGCCACCCAGAGCAGGCTGCTCAGGATTCTCCAGGAAAAGGAGTTTCAGCGCGTCGGCGGGACCAAGCTCCTGTACGCCGATTTCCGTCTCATTACGGCCACCAACAAGGACCTGCAGAAGGAGGTGGCGAAGGGGCGCTTCCGGGACGACCTGTATTACCGGCTCAACGTCTTTCCCATCACCGTGCCCCCCCTGCGCGAACGCCGGGAGGATATTCCGCTTCTGGCCATGCATTTTCTCAAGCAGTTCTGCGCCCAGTACAACAAGCGCTATTCCGGCATCACCGAGACGGAGATGGAAAAGCTCAAGGCCTATTCCTGGCCCGGAAACATCCGGGAACTGGCCAACATGGTCGAGCGGGCCGTGATCCTCGGAGGCCCGAGAATCCGGTTCGTCGAACTGGATGCCGGGCGGGTCGCCGATCCGGCCGCCGGCGAGCCGCTGACCCTTCGGGATGCGGAAAGACTACAGATCCTCAAGGCCCTGAAGCGGACGAACGGACAAGTCGGCGGCAAAGACGGCGCCGCAGTCCTGCTGGGCCTGAAGCGCACGACGCTCATCAACCGCATGAAAAAACTGGGGATCAAGCTGGAAAGAAACCCCGCTGAGACCGCATAAAAAAATGCGTTCGGCTTTGCCGCGGGGATGCAAGATAACAAAAACCATTTCTGAGAATTCATTGACTTCGGTTTGAGCTGAACGTGGGGAAGGAAGATGTGCTGCTCCTCACGCCTCATTAAGCGGGAGGCCTTGTTGAATGCGTCGCTTTTGCGGCATTCAGTATCGCAATTACTTGACAATTCTATTCATAACACGCAAGAAAATTGCGTGTTATGGCAACCTGAGTCAAGTTTAAGTTTGGCTGGCCCTAAAAATTGGCCTCAAAATCGACTTGACAATATCACTCGTTACACGTAAAACTATTGCGTGTTAAGCGAATGAATGTCAAAAGAGATCGATGATGAAACTGAGGGCTTTTTTACGAACACATCCTGTTTTTACCGTCGAGGACTTTGCCGGTTTTCTGTCTTCCGATGGAACTCATAACCTGAGAACCCAGGAATCTCTGCTTGCCTACCATGTGAAAGCAGGTAATATCGTCCGGGTGCGCCGTGGCCTCTATGCATCTGTTCCCCCCGGGGCATCGCCGGAAAACTTCCCCATAGATCCATTTCTCCTTGCCGCCCGAATATCGAAAGAGGCTGTTCTGGCTTACCATACGGCACTGGAGGCTCATGGAAAGGCCTATTCGGTGTATGAACACTTCACATATCTCGTCAGCAGACCCGTGCCCCTCATAACCTTTCGCGCTCATTTGTTCAAAGGGGTAAGATTTCCGCAAGCCCTTGTCCGAAAGAAGGCGGAATCCTTTGACGTGATGAAAGCCGATCGTTCCGGAATGACAATATCAGTGACAGGTCTTGAGAGGACCTTCGTAGATGTCCTGAACCGTCCCGGCTTGTCGGGAAGTTGGGAAGAGATATGGCGCTCCCTGGAGACCGTTGAGTATTTCGATCTTGATAAGGTTGCCTTATACGTCGATCTCCTCGGCAACGCCACCACGGCCGCGAAGGTCGGCTTCTTCCTGGAACAACACCGGGATTCCCTGATGGTCGACGAGGCGCACCTGAAAACATTCCGCGATCGGCGCCCGCGCCGACCGCATTACCTGGAACGCAGCCGGCGGAAGGCGGGGCGTTTCGTTGCTGATTGGAATCTTGTCGTTCCCGAAGAGGTTTACGGAAGATCATGGGAGGAACTGCGGTGAGGATCTCTTCCGAAACACTTGCCAACCAGGCGGAGGCCACCGGATTTCGGCCGGACATGCTCAAAAAGGTGGCGCTTCTGCTGCAACTGCTAGATGCTGTGCGCAGCCACCCTTTTCTGAAAGACAAGCTGGTTCTCAAGGGCGGCACGGCCTTGAACCTTTTTATCTTTGATGTCCCGCGTCTCTCGATCGACATCGATCTCAATTACGTGGGCGCAGCGGATCGGGAGGCCATGCTCGCAGAACGGCCCAAGGTTGAAGAAGCTCTGCAGGCGGTGTTTTCCCGCGAAGGATTCACGGTTCGGCGCGTGCCGACGGAACATGCGGGAGGGAAATGGCAACTCCGTTATCCGAGCGCCGGCGGCCAGGGTGGTAACCTGGAAGTGGATGTCAACTTCATGTTCCGAATCCCCTTGTGGCCGGTGAAGAATATGGATTCGCGACCGGTCGGCATCTGGCAGGCTGTCGGTATTCAGGTGGTGGACGTCCACGAGCTTGCAGCGGGCAAACTCTCGGCACTGCTGTCGCGAAGGCAGGCGAGGGATCTGTTTGATTGCAGCAATCTCTTTCGTCTGGATGGTCTTGATCGGGAACGCCTGCGCCTGGCTTTTGTCGTCTACGGCGCCATGAGCCGTAAGGACTTGAGAACCGTCGCCCCGAACGATGTGGATTTTGATATCGCCGATCTCGAACATCGGCTGCTTCCCACGCTGCGGGCCTCAGGGACAGAAAGGATCCAGCAGGAGCATTTTGGCAAAGGGCTCGTTGAGGACTGCCGCAATTTTCTGGCCGGGCTATTGCCGTTTACAAAGGCCGAGATGGAATTTCTTAATCGGGTGCTGGATAAAGGCGAGATAACTCCCGAGTTGCTGACCGACGATAAGGAGCTGCAGGATCGTATCAGAAGGCATCCACTACTTGAATGGAAGGCGTTAAATGTGCGGGAGTTTAGAAAAATCAAACAATGATCGCGTGAGTATTTGCATTCCGCTTGAGATTGACATAAAACAACCACCAGGTTTACGGGATGAATCCATGAAGAGGTGAAAATGGACAACATTAAGAAATTTCAGGGACTCCTTACAGAACTTTTTCAATTTAATGTCGCTGATCTGGACTTCGGCATCTATCGCATCATGAACCAAAAGCGCGGTGTGATCGAACGCTTCATCACGGAAGATTTACCCAAGTCCATATCCCAGGAACTGGCGCAGGGTGCGCTGGCGGGACAGACGCAGGCCGCCAAGGAGCTGGAAGCCGCCAAAAAGAAAGTGTTAGCGATAAGTGACGACGCCGTTGACGCGGCGGGTAATTTGATAAAATACCCCGACACGAAGCCCGGCAAAGAGTATCTGGCCGCTCTGGAAAAAGCAAAATCCGCCAAAGGCCACGAGGCGCTGCAAGCCGCCATCTACAACCACCTGTACGCCTTCTTCAGCCGTTACTATCAGGACGGCGATTTTATCTCCAAGCGCCGCTACTCCAAACGCGAACGCTACGCCATCCCCTACAACGGCGAGGAAGTGACCCTTTACTGGGCCAACCACGACCAGTACTATATCAAGACCGGCGAGTACTTCACCGACTACACCTGGAAAGCTACGGGCGGCGTGACCGTGCATTTCAAGCTGACCGCCGCCGATGTGGAACAGAACAACGTCAAGGGCGAGAAGCGCTTCTTCCTGCCGTGGCTGGATGAGATTGTCTGGGACGAATCCGGCAAGTGTCTGACCATTCCCTTTGAATTCCGCCCGCTCAATGGACAGGAAGCCATTACCTACGGCGGGAAGAACCAGCAGGAAGCAATCATCGCCAGGGCCGTGGAAAACATCCCCAAACAGCGCCTTGTGAAAACCGCGCCATTGGCTCTGGCCGCGCTGGAAGCCGAGAAGCGCCGCACCGAGGACGGTGAAAGCGTCACCCATCTGGAGCATCACCTGCGCCAGTACACCCGGCGCAACACCAGCGACTTTTTCATCCACAAAGACCTGCGGGGCTTTCTGGCGCGCGAGCTGGACTTTTACCTGAAGAACGAGGTGCTCAACCTGGAGGAGATGGAAGCCGCAGGTGTTGGGCTGTCCGAGGGCTGGTTCCAAATGATGCGCCTGATCAAGAAGGTGGGCGGCCATATCATTGACTTTCTGGCGCAGATCGAAGCGTTCCAGAAGATGCTCTGGGAGAAACGCAAATTCATCACCGAGACCTTTTACTGCATCACCGTGGGCAACATCCCGGAGGAGTTTTACCCGGAGATTGCCGCCTGCGAGGCGCAGTGGGAGGAGTGGAAAGCACTGTTTTCTATTGATGAAGGGAAAAGCGGCAAGAGCGGGAAAGACCGGCGCATAGAGTTTTTGAAAGCTCACCCCACGTTGGTGGTGGACACGCGCCGCTTTTCACCGGAATTCACCGACCGCCTGCTGGCGAGCTTTGACGATCTGGACGAAGCCACCGACGGCCTGCTGGTGCACAGCGAAAACTGGCAGGCGCTGAACCTGCTAGCGGAGAAATATCGGGAGCAGGTTCAGTGCATTTACATTGATCCGCCGTATAACACGGGTGGCGATGGGTTCCTCTACAAAGATGTGTACCAGCACTCATCTTGGATGTCGATGTTTAGAAATCGTCTTGAGGTCGCCAGACTATTGCTCGATCCACAGGGGCTTTTGTTCACTCACATAGACAACAACGAACAACCCCGTTTACGCCTA
>PHCU01000108.1 GCA_002842345.1 Betaproteobacteria bacterium HGW-Betaproteobacteria-12
GGCGTCCATCCCGGAAACCGCGGCATTCTTGACGATTTCGTCAGACGGATAATAAAACTGCACGGACTCATTCGACATATTCTTCTCCTCTGCGGTACTACGCAATTATGTTGAAACAACCGATCGGGTCTCGGGACCTGGCCCGGGATGCATAAAGCCGCACACACTGGAAAGCCCTACCCTCCCAGCGCCGAAGCGACATTACACGGCGATAATCTTACAAAGGCCTTACGAAATCACGCTGCGCTGCAACAAACGGCGCAGACAAGGCGTGCCGGAAGGCCCGTGTTAAACTTCCTGCCCCCAATAGGTCTGACAAAAAAACATGTCCCCGACGAAACTTCTCCCCTCGTTCATTTTCGCCAGCCGCTGGATTCAGGCACCGCTCTATATCGGCCTGGTCATCGCCCAGATGGTCTACGTCTGGCTGTTCATGGTCGAACTGAGCCATCTCGTACACGGGATGTTCGGCGACCAGGCGATGAGCGAGGCCGACATCATGCTGATCGTGCTCGGCCTGATCGACGTCGTGATGATCGCCAACCTGCTGATCATGGTCATCGTCGGCGGCTACGAAACTTTCGTCTCGCGCCTGCACCTCGACGAACATCCGGATCAGCCGGAGTGGCTGAACCACGTCAATGCCGGCGTCCTCAAGATCAAGCTGTCGACGGCCATCATCGGCATCTCGTCGATCCACCTGCTGAAGAGCTTCATCAATGCCGGTAACCTACCCGAGCACACGCTGCTCTGGCAGGTCGCCATCCACTTGGTGTTCATCATCTCCGCCCTGGCCATGGCCTGGGTCGACAAGATCATGACCCAGACCCTGATTCTTCAACACCAACAACACTGACCCGGAGTTGCGCATGACCGCCATCAAGCAGGAAGACCTGATTCAGTCCGTCGCCGATGCCTTCCAGTACATCAGCTACTACCATCCGCTCGATTACATCAAGGCGCTGGGTGAAGCCTATGAGCGCGAGGAAAGCCCCGCCGCCAAGGACGCCATCGCCCAGATCCTGACCAATTCGCGGATGTCGGCCGAAGGTCACCGACCGATCTGTCAGGACACCGGAATCGGCATGGTCTTCATCAAGGTCGGCATGCAGGTCACCTGGCCGGATGCGACGATGAGCATCCAACAGATGATCGACGAAGGCGTCCGTCGTGCCTACGGCAACCCGGACAATCCGCTGCGCGCCTCGGTGCTGGCCGACCCGGCTGGTGCCCGCAAGAACACCAAGGACAACACGCCTGCTGTTGTGCACTTCGAAATCGTCCCCGGTCATCACGTCGAAGTGATCTGCGCCGCCAAGGGTGGCGGCTCGGAAGCCAAGTCCAAGTTCGCCATGTTGAATCCGTCCGACGACCTGGTCGACTGGGTGCTGCACAAGATCCCCGAAATGGGCGCCGGCTGGTGTCCGCCCGGCATCATCGGCATCGGCATCGGCGGCACGCCGGAAAAGGCCATGCTGCTAGCCAAGGAATCGATCATGGCACCGGTCGATATCCATGAACTGAAAGCAAAAGCGGCCACCGGCGCCAAGCTGACCCGACCGGAAGAACTGCGCCTCGAACTGATGGAAAAGATCAATGCGCTCGGCGTCGGCGCCCAGGGCCTCGGCGGCCTGACCACCGTGCTCGACGTCAAGGTGCTGGATTACCCCTGCCACGCGGCCAACCTGCCGGTCGCTCTGGTACCGAACTGTGCGGCGACCCGCCACTGCCATTTCCATCTGGATGGCTCCGGCCCGGCCAAGCTCGAAGTACCAAAGCTGGAAGACTGGCCGGCAGTGACCTGGACGCCCGACCTAAAATCCGCCACGCAGGTCAATCTGAACACGCTGACCAAGGACGAAGTTGCCGCCTGGAAGCCGGGCCAGAAACTGCTCCTCAACGGCAAGATGCTGACCGGCCGCGACGCTGCCCACAAGCGCATCGCCGACATGCTGGCCAAGGGCGAGAAGCTGCCGGTCGACTTCACCAACCGCGTCATTTACTACGTCGGCCCGGTTGACCCGGTGCGTGACGAAGTCGTTGGCCCGGCCGGCCCGACCACCGGTACCCGGATGGACAAGTTCACCCGGATGATGCTGGAACAAACCGGCCTGATCTCGATGATCGGCAAGTCCGAACGCGGCCCGGTCGCCATCGAGGCGATCAAGGACAACAAGTCGGCCTACCTGATGGCCGTCGGCGGCGCCGCCTACCTGGTGGCAAAAGCCATCAAGTCAGCCAAGGTCGTCGGCTTTGCCGATCTGGGCATGGAAGCCATCTACGAGTTCGACGTCGAGAACATGCCGGTGACGGTGGCGGTCGATTCGGCCGGGACTTCGGTGCATAACACCGGCCCGAAGGAATGGCAGATCAAGATCGGCAAGATCCCGGTCACCGCCTGAAAGTAGCACAGCCCGCCGCCAGACCTGTCTGGCGGCGGGCGACAAGGCAAACCGGCTTCAGGAATCAGCGACCGGTCGATTGCCGCAGAGTGCGCCGGAGAAACTCGCCGAACAGGGCGCCGGCTCACCATCCGGCCGCGCATCGCGACAGGCGATACAGATAGAGCGCAACCAGCTCTTGCACGACATCGATGCGGCCGGGGGCGACACCGCAAGCAGTTCCTTCAGACGCCCGATAAATTCTTCCTGACGCAGGTTGTTGGCGCCGACGTTGGCGAACACCACCTGATTGCCACCAGCCGCCTGGGCGGCATCGAGACGATTCGAAGCCAGGTAGAACAGCTCCTCCGCACTCATTGCGACACCGTCCTGCGGTACCGCCGCCACTCCCGCACTGACGGTCGCCTTGACCTGCTTGCCACCCAGCCAGATGGTCGCGGCAGCCAGCGCCTTGCAGACCCGGCGAGCGAACAAGGCGCACTGCTCACGGTCGACATTGCTCGAAACGATGCCGATACGGCCATCTGCCAGATGCAGCACGTTTTCCTGAGCGCGAATCTTGCCGGCCAGCAAGCCGGAAAATTTATTGACGACCTTCTCGGCAAGCCGCGATCCGAAGCGATCGCACAGATCTCCATAAGCATCGATACCGAAGATCAGCACGCTGGCCATCAGATTCCCGGAACTACCGGTCAAACGTTGTTCCAAACAATACTGCGCCGTCTTTTCCGCCTGCCGCTTTTCGTGCTCGTCGTCGTCCGTGACGCGCACGGGCACCATGTCCAGGCCGGCAAGGCGCCCCATGCGCGAGGTGAAATCGCCAAGCCCGATGTCGCTGATCAGACTGTCAGCCTCGACGCCATCCGGCGAATCCGGGTTTGCCTCCGCCCGTGGCTGGTCCGGCTCGCGCTCGACGATCAGGCGAGCAATTGTCGCCGCCGGCGAAGCCTTGGGAATGAAATCCGTAACCCCGAGAAAAATGGCCCGTTGGCGCTTGACCTCGGGAAGACTGTCCGAGGCCAGCAGGTAAAACGGCATGCCGTTAAGGCGGGACAGCTTGCTCGCCCGCATCCGCTCGATCAGACCGGAACCGTCCAGTCCTGCAATATCCAGTCCGGAAATTACGGCGACGATCGATGCGTCGAGGACAAGACTTTGCCAGGCCGACTCGCCATCACTTTCCTCGCAAACACCATGCGTTTTCCGCAAGCTGCGGGCGAGTGATGCGCGCACGACGCGCGATGAATCGACGACGAGTACTTTTTGCGAGTTGACCGTATCGCTTGCGAGCATGATCTGATCTTCCGGACGAGCGCCTGAATGCCACGACTAATCGCGCAGTTTAATTCACATGGCAAGCCACATTCAACAATTAACGCGATTTATCAAAAACTTACAATCGATTCTGAAACTATCGTCATTTTTGACAAATAATTTTCCGCTTGCCTTTGTCGCCATGGCAAGCGATATTTACGGCCCGATTCAATTCTGCTCATCCGACCGACCATGCCCTTCCGCAACCACCGCTTCTTGGCCGTTTTCGCCCAGCCGGTAGTTGCGCGCGTCGTCGTAGTAGGCGTCGTTACGCACGCGCCGTCGCGGATCGGATAAGCAGCAGCAAGCAGATTTCCAAACCCCCGCCGGCGCAACCGGCGGGGGTTTTTCATTGAATCTCCGCCGGCGGTGCCGAACCACCCCGAAGGAGCTTTCCATGACCGAAACACTGACCGGCGCCCAGCTCACCGTGCGCCTGCTCGAACGCCAAGGCATCACCACCATCGCCGGCATCCCCGGCGGTGCGATCCTGCCGATCTACGACGCGCTCGGGCAATCGACCCGCATCCATCACGTGCTCGCCCGCCACGAACAGGGCGCCGGCTTCATCGCCCAGGGCATGGCCCGGGCCAGCGGCCGGCCGGCGGTCTGCCTGGCTTCTTCCGGCCCCGGCGCAACCAACCTGCTGACCGCCATCGCCGATGCCAAGCTCGATTCGATTCCGCTGGTAGCCATCACTGGCCAGGTGCCGAAAGCGATGATCGGCACCGACGCCTTCCAGGAAGTGGACACCTACGGCCTGTCGATTCCGATCACCAAGCACAATTTCCTGGTCTCCTCGGCCGAGGAACTGTTGCAAGTGATTCCGGCCGCCTTCCGCATCGCCGCCTCCGGTCGTCCCGGCCCGGTGCTGGTGGACATTCCCAAGGACGTGCAGACCCAGGCCATCGAGATTTCCGACTGGCCGGAACCGGGCGGTGCCATTCCGGTTGTACCGGCAGACAGTATCGCTATCGCTGAGGCAGCGGCTATGATCAACGGCGCCGAACGTCCCCTGCTCTACCTTGGCGGCGGCGTCGTCCATTCCGGCGCCGCGGCGGCGGCCGTAACCCTGGCCGAAAAAGCCGGCCTGCCGACGGTGATGACGCTGATGGCCCTCGGCGCAATGCCGGTCGATCATCCGCTGTCGCTGGGCATGCTCGGCATGCACGGCGCCCGGGCGACCAACCTGGCGCTCGACGAGTGCGATCTGCTTATCGCCATCGGCGCCCGCTTCGACGACCGGGCTACCGGCAAGGTGGCGCAGTTCTGCCGCAACGCGAAGATCATCCACATCGACATCGACCATGCCGAACTGGACAAGATCAAGACCGCCCATATCGGCATCACCGCCGACGTCGGCGAGGCGCTCGGCCAGTTGCTGCCGCGGGTGGCGCCCCATCCGCGAGCAGCCTGGCGCGAACGGATCGCCGAATTGCAGCAACAGTTCCCCGTCGTCGTCGATGGCGGCGAAAATCCGCTCTCCCATTTCGGCCTGATCCGCACCGTCGCCGCCTGTCTCGACGATACGGCGATCATCGCCACCGATGTCGGCCAGCACCAGATGTGGGTCGCCCAGTACTACCCGCTGCGCCGTGCCCGTCAGTGGCTGACTTCCGGCGGCCTGGGCACTATGGGCTTCGGCGTGCCGGCAGCGATCGGCGCGGCGCTGGCCGAACCCGAACGCACGGTGGTCTGTTTCACCGGCGACGGCTCGATCCTGATGAACATCCAGGAACTGGTCACCGCCGCCCAGGAGAACGTTAACGTCAAGATCGTGTTGATGAACAACGCCACGCTCGGCCTGGTGCATCAGCAGCAGACGCTGTTCTACGGCGAACGGCTGTTCGCTTCGCAATTCAAGGCGATGCCGGATTTCGTCGCGGTCGCCCGCGGCTTTGGCATCCAGGCGGTCGACCTCGACCGCGCCGCCAATCCCTGTGCCGCGCTGCTCGACGCCATCGCCCGCCCCGGCCCGTGCCTGATCCACGTCAGCATCGACGCCGAACAGAAGGTTTACCCAATGGTGCCGCCGGGCGCCGCCAACCACGAAATGATCGGAGACTGACATGAACGCCAGCAACCGCCACGAACAGCAGGCCCTCGCCCGGGCCATTCTCGAGATCGACGTCAACAACCACCCCGGCGTGATGTCGCACGTCGTCGGCCTGTTTTCCCGCCGCGCCTGCAATGTCGAGGGCATCCTCTGCCTGCCGCTCGGCGATGGCCGGCAGAGCCGCATCTGGCTACTGGTCAACGACGACCAGCGTCTGCCGCAGATGATCCGTCAGGTCGAGAAACTGGAGGACGTCACCGCCGTTCGCCGGCACTCGCCGGAGCACGCGGTATTCAGCAATCTGGAAGCCTTCTTCCGCGCCTGACGATTGCGCGACTCAGGACGGCTGCCGTTCTTCGGCAGCCGTCTTCTCGCGGCAGCGCACCTCGAAAGCGCGGATGATCGCCAGTTGTTCGTCGCTGATCGACTCGAAGCGTAGGCCGACCAGATGCTGCTGGCCGACACGGCGGATGCGCATCACGCTGACGTAGGCTTCGACTGGACCAGGAAGCTCCGGTGATTCGATAGTGCACACGCCGACCTCGCCGCTCGGCTTGGCGCCGAGAACCGCCACGTCGAGCAGGATGCCAACGCCGGTGACCGAGAGGTCGGCCGAGGGAAATTCGAAGCGCTTGCCCCCAAGGTCGAGGCAGACCTTGCCGCGCAGGTTGAAACGGTTGGAACGGCGGCGTTCTCTCACGGGGCGGTCTCGCGTTCGGAATGGGAAGGTCATTTTCCCACGCCGCACCATTGTCGGCAAAATGCCGCGCCGGCCACGATGCACCTCAAATCGCCACCAGCGGACAGCGGCTATACTTTGCCTCCCGCCACCAGACTGTATTCCATGACTATGAGCACGCCGGCCTGGCAGAAGCAGCACGATTATTCGGACATCCTCTATGACACCGCCGAGGGCATCGCCCGCATCACAATCAATCGCCCTGCCCGGCGCAATGCCTTCCGGCCGGAAACGGTCAGCCAACTGATCGACGCCTTTCACCGGGCGCACCACGACAATGCGGTCGGCGCCATCATCCTCAGCGGTGCCGGCGGCGAAGCCTTCTGCTCCGGCGGCGACCAGACGGTACGGGGCGCCGAGGGCTATATCGACGAAGGCGGCACGCCACACCTCAACGTACTCGACCTACAGATGCAGATCCGCCGCCTGCCCAAGCCGGTGGTCGCCATGGTCGCCGGCTACGCCATCGGCGGCGGCCACGTGCTGCACCTGGTCTGCGATCTCTCGATCGCCGCCGACAACGCCCGTTTCGGCCAGACCGGCCCGCGCGTCGGCAGCTTCGACGCCGGCCTTGGTGCCGGCCTGCTGGCACGCACCATCGGCATGAAGCGGGCCAAGGAAATCTGGCTGCTCTGCCGCCAGTACGATGCTGCCACCGCCCTCGACTGGGGCCTGGTCAACGCCGTCGTGCCGCTCGACCAACTGGAAGCGGAAACCGTCGCCTGGTGCCGTGACATGCTGAAACTGTCGCCGATGGCACTGCGCATGATCAAGGCCGGGTTCAACGCCGACACCGACGGTCTGGCCGGCATCCAGGAACTGGCCGGCAATGCTACCGGCCTCTTCTACATGTCGACGGAAGGCCAGGAAGGACGTAACGCCTGGCTGGAGCGCCGGCCGCCGGATTTCACCAAGTACCGAAAACGTCCGTGAGTACGGCCGACTGGCTACCCTACACCCTGCCGCTGCACCAAGCCTGGCACACCAGTCGCGGGGTGGTCGCGGCCAGACACGGGCGACTGTTGCACCTACGCAGTGCCGATGGCCACAGTGGCTGGGGCGACTGCGCCCCGCTTCCGGAGTTCGGCATCGACCAGGCGCGCGCCACGGACTTTGCCGAAGAATGCGCCCAACTCGACTTGATCGCCCAGCGGGCGGGTCTGCCGCTCGATACCTGGCTAGGCGGCAATCCACCGGCAATCAGTGTAGCGGTCAATGGCAGTCTCGGCAGTCTGCACGGTATAAGCAGGCAAGCCATCGCCACGGCAATAGCGGCCGGCTTTCAGGTACTGAAGGTCAAGATAGGCACCAGCTCGCCGGCTGACGAAATCAGGCGTTTGCAGCAAATCGCCGAAATCTTGCCGACCGGCTGCCATCTGCGTCTGGATGCCAATGGCGCCTGGTCCTTCGCCGATGCCCGGGCATTTTTCTCAGCCTGTCAGGGTCTGCCCATCGAGGCGTGCGAGGAACCGCTGCGGGAACCCAGTCTGCGCGCGCTGGCCGAGCTGCAGGCCACTGTCCCCTTTGCCATTGCCATTGACGAATCGCTGGAAGAACTGGGCGCGGAGGTCTTTCGCCAGCCGCCGGTCCGCCGCATCGTCATCAAACCGGCCCGCCAGGGCAGCCTGCTGAGCAGCATGGAACTGGCGCTGCGCGCCCGGGCTGCCGGTATCGAAACTATCATCAGCAGCGCGCTGGAAAGCAGCTGCGGCCTGCTGGCCTGCGCTCACCTGGCGGCGGCTGTCGCCCCCGAAGCGGCGCACGGATTGGCGACGTCGTCCTGGTTTGTCGTGGATACAGGCTTGCCACCGACCATCGCCGCCGGCCGCCTGATGCTACCCGGGCGGGCGGGCATCGGTTTTTCCTGGGAGGGACAAGCCGCAACAGCCTTCGCACTAGCGACTGGCCAAGAAGGCTGAAATCCGGTTGCAGCAAACAATGGGCGGCACCGAAGCGCCTGCCATTTACTTGCCGGACGGCTCTTCCTGGTCAGCCTGGTAACCGGTAAACATGTTCCGCGTCTGGCTTTGCAGTTGATCCTGCATCGACTGAAACATTTTTTTTGACTGGTCCATATAGGCGGTCATCATGCTCTGCATGGCCGGCTGCTGGAAGTTCAGGAACTGCGTCCAGAAATCGGCCTGCAAGTGGCTGTGGTCACCGGCACCGTAAACCGTACGCGACTGGTCCTGCAGCTTGGACTGAAAATCAACGAAGGTCCGCATGTTGTTTTCCAGGTACTTGCCCAGCATCCCCTGCATGGCGCTGCCATAAAAGCGGATGAACCCGTTGAGCAGTTCGCAGGAGAACAGCGGCACGCCGCCCGACTCTTCCTCGAGGATGATCTGCAGCAGGATGCTGCGCGTCAGGTCTTCGTCGGTCTTGGCATCGACCACCTTGAAAACCTCAAACTTGAGGACCAGATCCTTGACGTCGCTCAGCGTGATATAGGCGCTCGTCTTGGTATCGTAAAGACGACGGTTGGGGTATTTCTTGATCAGACGTACCGTTTCCGACATGCAGCGATCCTCAAACAAGTTTGTGTGCAGTGCAACATTATAGCGCAATAAAAAGGCACCCAAGGGTGCCCTTTTGTGGTGCAGCGCGAAATTGCCGCTTACTGGTAGTACAAACCGCCGTTAATGTTCATCGTCGCGCCGGTCATGAAGGCGGCGATATCGGAAGCCAGATAGGCACAGGCGCCGCCGATTTCTTCCGGCTTGGCCAGACGCTTCATCGGCACGGTGTCGATGATCGACTGCAGCACTTCCGGCTTGATCGCCATGACCATCTTGGTAGCCACGTAACCCGGGCAGATGGCGTTGACGGTGACGCCCTTGGCGGCCAGTTCGGCAGCCAGCGCCTTGGTGAAGCCGATGACGCCGGCCTTGGCGGCGGAGTAGTTGGTCTGGCCAGCCTGCCCCTTGACGCCATTGACGGAAGAGATATTGATGATGCGACCCCAGCCACGCTCGGCCATCTTGGCGGAGACTTGCTTGGTCATGTTGAACAGCGAGGTCAGGTTGGTGGCGATCACGGCATCCCAGCCGTCCTTTTCCATCTTGGCAAACATCCGGTCACGGGTGATGCCGGCATTGTTCACCAGGATGTCGACCGGGCCGGCATTAGCTTCAGCTTCGGCAACCATCTTCTGGCAGTCTTCCAGCGAGGAAACGTCGCCCGGCACGCAGACGAAATCGTTGAAGCCGGCTGCAGCCATTTCCTTCAGCCATTCTTCCTTGTTGTCGAATTGCGGGTGATAAGAAGCAACCACCTTGTGGCCGGCCTTGGCCAATTCCTGACAGATTGCGGTTCCAAGACCGCCCATAGCGCCGGTAACGAGAGCAACACGTTGCGTCATAATTCTTCCTTCCTTTTGTTGATATATACAGCGGGGTAAAAGCGACGATCAGTACATGTGCTGACCGCCGTTGATGGAGATGTTGGCGCCGGTGACGAAAGCCGCCTCGTCCGAGGCCAGATAGGCTACGAGGCCGGCGATTTCTTCCGGCTTGCCCAGTCGATTGACCGGAATCTGCGGCAGGATCTTGGTATCGAGAATTTCCTGCGGTATGGCGGTGACCATCTTGGTGCCGATGTAGCCCGGCGAGATGGTGTTGACCGTCACCCCCTGCTTGGCCACTTCCAGCGCCAGCGCCTTGGTGAACCCATGCATGCCGGCCTTAGCTGCCGAGTAGTTGGTCTGCCCGAAGGCGCCCTTCTGGCCATTGACCGAACCGACGTTGATGATCCGCCCCCATTTGCGTTCGGTCATGCCGTCCATGACCTGCTTGGTCATGTTGAAGACCGAATCGAGATTGGTGTGAATGACCGCATCCCAGTCGGCCTTGCTCATTTTCTTGAAGGTCATGTCGCGGGTAATGCCGGCATTATTCACCAGCACATCGACCGGTCCGATTTCCTGCGTCACGGTCTCGACACAGGCATGGGCCGAATCGAAATCGGTGACGTCGCACGGGAAGGCCTTGAAGCCATAGCCCATGTTGTTCATCGTCTTCAGCCAGTCCTGAACCTTGGCGTTGCCTGGCGAATAGGTCGTCACCACCTTGAAGCCCAGGCCCGCCAGCTTGATGCAAACAGCCTCGCCCAGACCGCCCATCCCCCCCGTAACCAGTGCGACTCGCGACATTTGCCCCTCCTCCAGCGTTTGTACTTGTTAAACCGCGCGTTCCTTGACGTAGCGTCCGGGTGCCGGTTCGAGCGGCTTGTACTTGGTATTTCCCGGCTTGCGCGGCGCCCTGGGATTGCCGGCCAGTGGCTTCAGCCAGTCGGCCCAGTCGTTCCACCAACTGCCTTTTTTCTCTTCCGCGGCAGCCAGCCAGCCCTCGGCATCGGCCATTGCATCGTCATTGATCCAGAAACTTCGCTTGTTCTTGCTGGCTGGATTGATGACCCCGGCGATATGTCCCGACGCCCCGAGGACGAAGCGCGTCTGGCCACCGAGAATGCGTGTGCTCTGATACGCCGACTGCCAGGGAACAATGTGGTCCTCGCGCGTGGCCAGCAGATAGACCGGCATATCGAGCTTTCCGAGGTCGACGTGCTGGCCGCACATCTGCAATTTGCCCGGTTCACGCAGGCTATTTTCCAGATACAGGTTGCGCATGTACCAGCAGGCGAACGGCCCCGGCAGATTGGTCGAGTCGGAATTCCAGTAGAGCAGGTCGAAGGCCTGTGGCTTCTGCCCTTTCAGGTAGTTGTTCTGGACATAGTTCCAGACCAGGTCGTTAGCGCGCAGGAAGGAGAAGGTGTTCTGCAGGTCGCGCGCCGGCAACAGGCCGCCGCTGCCGATCGTCGCCTCACGGGCGGCCAGACCCTGTTCATCGATGAACAGGCCAATCTCGCCGGTATCGGTGAAATCGAGCAGCGTGGTCAGCAGGGTCAGTGAGGCCACCGCCTCCTCGCCACGCGCTTTCAGCACGGCCAGCGCCGAAGTCAGGATGGTGCCGCCGACGCAGAAGCCGAGGGCATTGACCTGCTTGACCTTGCAGATGTCGCGGGCGACACGTAGGGCGGCGATCGGGCCGTGTTCCAGGTAATCGTCCCAGGTGGCGCTGCCGAGTTCCTCCTTCGGATTGCGCCAGGAAACCAGGAACACCGTATTGCCCTGCTCGACCATGAAGCGGATCAGCGAATTTTCCGGCTGCAGGTCCATGATGTAGAACTTGTTGATGCAGGGCGGCACGACGACCAGCGGCCGCGTCCCGACCTTGGCGGTCAGCGGGGCATACTGGATCAATTGCATCAGCTCGTTTTCGTAAACAACGGCACCTTCCGTCGTCGCGATGTTCTGGCCAACCTCGAAGACCGATTCGTCGGTCATCGAAATACGCCCCTTCTCGAAATCCTTGATCAGGTTGTTGATGCCTTCGGTAATGCTCTGCCCCTTGGTCTCCAGCGCCAGCTTGATGAATTCCGGGTTGGTCGCGGCGAAATTGGACGGCGCCATCGCATCGGCCACCTGGCGCGCCAGGAAGCGCATGCGATTCTTGGCTTTTTCGTCGTTGGCCGGTACCGTCTCGACGATCTGTTTGAGGTACTGGGTATTGAGCAGATAGGCCTGGTGCAGGTAATCGTAGATCGGACTCTCGCGCCACTCGGGTGCCGAGAAACGCCGATCACCAGGCTCCGGCGCCACCTTGAAGCTCTGCTCCTGCCCCTGTTGCTTGACCAGCATCGCCTGCCAGAGGGCCATCTGTTGATCCATGAACTGCTTTTGCAGCGCCGTCAGCGCCTGCGGATCGACCGCCGGAGCAGGTGCGGCATTCGCACCGGCGTTCTTGCCGAGATAGTCCATGAACTGCTGCGCCATGTTCTGCCCGGCCTGCATGAATTGCATGGCCGAACCCAAAAATGCGTCGTTATTGTTCGATCCCTGCGCCATGGGAAGTCTCGTCTCTGCTGTTGTCGGGGTTTGAACCTCTGGATTCTCCATACCGTCCGGAAGCCTGTCAATGCATAATTACCGCATGTATATCATCGCTATCGGCTGGCTTTACGTGACCCTGCTCGTTGCCGTCAACGAGGCCAGCGTCATCGCCGGCGTCATCTCTTTCCTGTTCTACGGCCTGCTGCCCTGCGGCCTTCTGCTGTGGATCAGCGGCAGCAAGGTACGACGGCAGCGGCGCGCCTACCGCGAGCAGATGGCCACCCGGCAAACGACCGACGCCCCCCCGGAAGATCAGCCCCGGGACAAGAGCGAAGCATAGCGCCAGCTAGCGATCGAGCCAGATCAGCGTCGCCATGCGTCCGGTCGTCCCGTCGCGGCGGTAGGAAAAGAAGCGCGTCGAATCGCCAACCGTGCAACCGCCACCAACGAAGACTGCAGCAACACCGGCCGCCGCCAGACGCTGGCGGGCCAGCGTGTAGATATCGGCCAGCCACTTGCCCCCGTCCAAGGCACGAAAAGCCGCGGCGCCAGCCGGATCGCGCGCGACGAAGGCGGCACGGACCTCGTCGCCGACTTCGAAGCGCTGCGCCCCGATGGCCGGACCGAACCAGGCCAGCAATTCGCCGGGCGGGACATCCATGGCGCCGACCGTTGCCTCGAGCACTCCGGCCAACAGCCCCCGCCAGCCGGCATGGGCGGCGGCGACGACGCTGCCGGAACGATCGCAGAACAGCACCGGCAGGCAGTCGGCGGTCATTACCGCGCAAACCGTTCCTGGTTGGCGGGTGAAGGCGGCGTCGGCTTCCGGAACGCTCTCGACGCTGGCGGCATCTACGACGCGAATACCGTGCACCTGGCGCAACCAGCACGGCTCGCCCGGCAGCATGGCGCGCAGTTCGGCACGATTGGCGGCGACACGGCACGGGTCGTCGCCGACATGATCGCCAAGATTGAAACTCTCCCACGGTGCCGGACTGCAACCGCCGGTGCGCAGCGTCTGCACTGCCCGAACGCCTGGCGGCGCCGGCCACTCCGGCAACAGCAGGTCAGCCATAACGCAGCGTATCGAGCAGGTCGCGCATGTCCTGCGGCAGCGGCACTTCCCACTGCATCTTCAGACCGCTGAGCGGATGTACCAGCCCCAGCCGCGTGGCGTGCAAGGCCTGGCGGGGAAACTCAGGCAGCTTGGCATTGGGCTTGCCATAGACCTGGTCGCCGACCAACGGATGACCGATCGAGGCGAGATGCACGCGGATCTGGTGGGTGCGCCCGGTCTCCAGCGAGCACTCGACGAAGGTGCAATAGGGAAATTGCTCCATGATGCGGAACCAGGTCAACGCCGGTTTGCCGCCACGGCTCTCCGGAACCACAGCCATCTTGATGCGCTGCACCGGGTGCCGGCCGATCGGCGAATCGACTCCGCCACCAGTCTTCATGGCGCCGGCCGCCAGCGCCAGATAGACCCGGCGCACGCTGCGGGCCTGCAACTGGCGCACCAGGTCGGTTTGCGCCTCCAGGGTCTTGGCGACGACCAGCAGGCCGCTGGTGTCCTTGTCGAGCCGGTGCACGATGCCGGCCCGCGGAATCGCCTCGATACCCGGCACATGGTGCAGCAACGCATTCATCAGGGTACCGTTCCAGTTGCCGCTGCCCGGATGGACGACCAGCCCGGCCGGCTTGTTGATGACCAGCAGGGTCTCGTCCTCGAAGACGACATGGAGCGGAATGTCCTCCGGCAACTCCTGGCCGGCGCGCGCCTCGACCGGCTCGCTGACACTCAGGCGTTCGCCACCGAGCAGCTTGCGTTTGGGTTCATGCTCGACCTTGCCGTCGATCGCGACATGCCCGTCACGCACCCACGATTGCAGGCGGTTACGGGAGTGCTGGGGGAGCAGGGAGGCCAGCACCTGGTCGAGACGGCGGCCGAAGTCGGCATCGGGGACGGTCAGGTGCAGCGGTTCAATTCGGCTATAATCGCCGCAGTTTTCCACAGGATCTTTCATGATGCGAAGTTTAGCCGCATTCGGCCCTTCTCCC
>PHCU01000109.1 GCA_002842345.1 Betaproteobacteria bacterium HGW-Betaproteobacteria-12
GCAAATTGCCGCAACTGCCGGAAGACCTGAAACCGGTCTGGCGTCTGATTCGTTAAGTCAAGTTATGGCACGCGTCGTCAATATTCATCCCGAGTCGCCGCAGTCGCGCCTGCTCGTCCAGGCCGCCGGATTCCTTCGTGAAGGGGCCGTGCTCGCCTTGCCGACCGACTCCTGCTACGCGCTGGGCTGCCGCCTGGGCGACCGTGAAGCGCTGGAGCGTATCCGCCAGATTCGCCAGATGGACGAGCGCCACCATCTGACGCTGATGGTGCGGGACCTCTCCGAAATCGCCCATTTCGCCCGGGTGGACAACGCCCAGTACCGCCTGCTCAAGGCGACCACGCCCGGCAGCTATACCTTCATCCTCGAAGGCACCAAGGAATTGCCGCGCCGGGTGCTGCATCCGAAGCGCAAGACCATCGGTCTGCGTGTGCCGGATCATCCGGTCGCCCTGGCCTTGCTGGAAGAACTCAACGAGCCCTTGCTGACGACGACCTTGCAGTTGCCCGGTGACGAGTTCCCGCTGACCGAGGGCTGGGAAATCCAGGACCGTCTTGAAGACCAGCTGGAATTGATCCTCGATGCCGGTCATTGCGGTACCGAGCCGACCACCATCATCGATCTGACCGCTTCGGCGCCGGAGCTGATCCGTGCTGGCCGTGGTTCGCTGACGCCCTTCGGACTGGACTGAGCGCCATGCTGGAAAGCCTGATCCAGACCATTGCCATTGCCGCCTTGCCGGTCATCTTCGCGATCACCCTGCATGAGGCAGCGCATGGCTACGCAGCTCGCCATTTCGGCGATCCGACGGCCTGGCAGATGGGGCGGATCAGCCTCAACCCGCTCCGTCACATCGATCCGATCGGCACCATCCTGATTCCGGCGGCGATCCTGCTGTTTTCCGGCGGCACTTTCCTGTTCGGCTATGCCAAGCCGGTGCCGGTCGATTTCAGCCGCCTGCGCAATCCGAAGGGCGACATGTTCTGGGTCGCCCTGGCCGGCCCAGGCGCCAACCTGTTCATGGCCTTCTGCTGGGCCTTCATGCTGAAGCTGGCGTGGTTGCTGCCGGTCAACGATTTCACGGTGCCGCTCTCCGAAATGAGCAAGATCGGCATCATCGTCAATTGCGTGCTGATGGTCCTCAACCTGTTACCGCTGCCGCCGCTCGACGGCGGCCGCATCGCCGTCAGCCTGTTGCCGCATCGCCTGGCCTGGAAGTTCGCCAAGATTGAGCCGTGGGGCTTTCCCATTTTGTTGCTGTTGTTGTTTACCGGCATTCTCGGCGAGGTCATGACCCCGCTGGTGAGCTTCTCGGCACGCGCCATCGAATCCATTTTCGGTCTCTACTAATAACACCATGTACGCAGAACGTGTCCTTTCCGGCATGCGCCCGACCGGCGCCCTCCATCTTGGCCATTACCACGGGGTGCTCAAGAATTGGGTCAAGCTCCAGCATGAATATCCCTGTCTGTTCTTTGTCGCCGACTGGCATGCGCTGACCACCCATTATGACGATCCGCAGGGCATCGAGAAGGCGTCCTGGGACATGATCGTCGACTGGCTGGCGGCCGGCGTTGATCCCAACCAGGCGACGCTGTTCATCCAGTCGCGCGTGCCGGAACACGCCGAACTGCACCTGCTGATGTCGATGATGACGCCGCTCGGCTGGCTCGAACGCGTGCCGACCTACAAGGACCAGCAGGAGAAGCTGGCCGGTAAGGATCTGACCACCTACGGCTTCCTCGGCTATCCGCTGTTGATGAGCGCCGACATCCTGATCTACCGCGCCGACAAGGTGCCGGTCGGCGAGGACCAGATTCCGCACGTCGAGTTCACCCGTGAGCTGGCCCGCCGCTTCAACCACATGTACGGCCGCGAGCCGGGTTTCGAGGACAAGGCGCGCGAGGCGGTCAAGAAGTTGGGTAGCAAGAAGGCGCGCCTCTACGAGGAACTGCGCGTGCGCTTCCAGCAGAATGGCGACAAGGAAGCGGTCGAGCAAGCCAAGGCCGTGCTCAACGAGATCCAGCACCTGTCGACGGTCGACCGCGAGCGTCTGTTCGGCTACCTCGAAGGCACCGGCAAGATGATCCTGGTCGAACCGGGCTACCTGCTGACGCCGGAGTCGAAGATGCCGGGCCTGGACGGGCAGAAGATGTCCAAGTCCTATGGCAACACCATTACCCTGCGCGAATCCGAGGAATCGGTGGCCAAGAAGGTCAAGAGCATGCCGACCGACCCGGCCCGCGTCCGTCGCCACGATCCGGGTGAGCCGACCAAGTGCCCGGTCTGGCAGCTGCACCAAGTCTATTCCAACGATGCCTGCAAGGAATGGGTGCAGCAGGGCTGCCGCACGGCCGGCATCGGCTGTCTCGAATGCAAGCAGCCGGTGATCGATGGCATCCTGCGCGAGCAGGCGCCGATGCGCGAGCGCGCCCAGGTCTATCTCGACGATCCGGCGCTGGTCCGCAACATCATCGCCGACGGTTGCGAGAAGGCCCGCGAGCTGGCGCGCGAAACGATGCGCGACGTGCGCGAGTCGATGGGGCTGGAATACCACTGATGGCGCCTCCGGCCAGGATCCTCGGTGGTAGTGGGTGGCGCCGGCCATGAATGCCGCTGTCGAACCCGCGCAGGCGGCGCTGTTTGAACCGGTCGCCCTGATCTACGGGCGGCCGCTCGAGCATCTGCCGCAGGATCTGTACATCCCGCCGGATGCGCTGGCGGTGATGCTCGATGCCTTCGAGGGGCCGCTCGACCTTTTGCTGTACCTGATCCGCAAAGCCAACGTCGACATCCTCGACATCCCGATGGCGCCGCTGACCCGGCAGTATCTCGACTATATCGAGAGCATGCGCGCCAGCAATCTCGAACTGGCGGCCGATTATCTGGTGATGGCGGCGATGCTGATCGAGATCAAGTCGCGCATGCTGCTGCCGCGACCCAAGCTCGGCGATGATGGCGAGGCGGAGGATCCGCGCGCCGAACTGGTGCGCCGGCTGATGGAATACGAGCAGATGAAGCTCGCTGGCCAGCGGCTCAACGAGCAGCCGCAGGCTGGACGCGAGTTCTTCTGGGTCGAAACGCTGGTCGAGAAATCGCTTTACGTGCGCCTGCCGGAAGTCTCGCCGGACGACCTGAAAGAGGCCTGGCTGGCCATCATCCGCCAGGCCGGTCTGAACAAACATCACAAGATCGGACGCGAGGAGTTGTCGGTGCGCGAGCACATGGGCCTCATCCTGCGCCAACTCCAGGAGCGCGGCGGCTTCGTCCAGTTCGAAACCCTGTTCGCCGCCGAGATGGGCGTGCCCGGCCTGGTCGTGCATTTCCTGGCGATGCTCGAACTGGCCCGCGAGAAACTGATCGAAATCACCCAGAGCGAAGCCTTTCAACCCATTTACGTCCGAGTGCACAGCGGTGGAACCGAGCCAGGTCAAGAAGATTCTTGAAGCCGCGCTGCTCGCCGCGCGCGAGCCGATGACGACGCATGACATGAAGAAGATGTTCGACGAGGAACTGTCTTCCGAAACCCTGCGCAAGCTGCTCGACGAGTTGCGCGAGGACTGGGCGCCGCGGCCGGTCGAGCTGCTCCAGCTGGCTTCCGGCTGGCGCTTTCGGACGCGGGCTGAATATCTGCCTTACCTGGAACGGCTGAATCCGGAAAAGCCGCCGAAGTATTCGCGGGCCATGCTCGAAACCTTGGCCATCATCGCCTACCGCCAACCGGTGACGCGCGGCGACATCGAGGAAATCCGCGGCGTCGTGGTCAACGCCAACGTGATCCGCACGCTGGAAGAACGCGGCTGGGTCGACGTCGTCGGCCATCGTGACACCCCCGGGCGGCCAGCGCTGCTGGCCACCACCAAGCAATTTCTCGACGATCTCGGCTTGCGCGGCCTCAGCGAATTGCCGCCACTCGAGCAAATCAGCCAGACACTGGAGTTGAATCATGAAAACCAATAAACGTACGCCGTTCCGCTCGGCGCAGAGCAAGGGCGAAGCCGCTCCGGCCGCCCATTCCGAACGGGGGGCGCCACGTCGGGCGCGGGGGGCGGAAGCGCCGCCGGCCGAAGAAGTGGTCGTCGCTCCGGCACCGCGCCGGCGTCAGGTGAAGGCCCCGACCGGGCGGGCCAATCGCGGCAATATCGGGCGCAACGGCAAGCCGCTGGTCGAAGCCAAGCCGGAACGCCTGCAGAAGATCCTGGCCCAAGCCGGCGTCGGCTCGCGCCGCGAGATGGAAGAGTGGATCGCCGCCGGCAAGATCAGCGTCAATGGCGTGGTGGCGACCCTCGGTCAGTCCGTGGTGCCGACTGACAAGGTCAAGATCGGCGGCCGTCTGATCAACATCCGCTTCACCGGCAGCTCGCGCCCGCCGCGCGTGCTGATGTACCACAAGCCGGAAGGCGAAATCGTCTCGCGCGACGATCCGGATGGCCGCCCGTCGGTCTTCGCCGCCTTGCCGCGCATGCGCGGCGGTCGCTGGATCGTGGTCGGCCGGCTCGATTTCAATACCTCCGGCCTATTGCTATTCACCACCTCCGGCGATCTGGCCAACCGCCTGATGCACCCGAGTTCGGAACTCGTGCGCGAATACGCCGTGCGCGTGCTCGGCGAACTGACGCTGGATGCGCAGAAGAATCTGCTCAACGGTATCGAGCTGGAGGACGGACCGGCGAATTTCTCCAGTCTGGTCGATGGCGGTGGCGAGGGTGCCAATCACTGGTATCGCGTCAGCCTGTTCGAAGGCCGCAATCGCGAAGTGCGGCGCATGTTCGAAGCCGTCGGCTGTACGGTCAGCCGCCTGATCCGCGTGCGCTACGGTCCGTTCACCCTGCCGCCGCAATTGAAGCGCGGCCGTGTCCACGAATTGTCGGAGGCCGAGGTCAAGGCCTTGCTGCGCGAACTGGAGAAAACGCCGCGAAACGAGCCAGGATCACGCGAAAGCGCATAAATAGTCCGCCGGATTCATTTACCGGGGGGAGTAAACTCGTTATAATTCACGGGTTTGTTCCTCCCGTCGTTTCTGGCGGGGCATCTTTTTTCATAAGGTGGGCGTTTCGCCCATTTTTTATTTGTGGTTATGGATTTAAACACGCTGATCGAAACGACCGTAAGCGGTCTGGGTTATGAGTTGGTCGACATTGAGATGTCGCCGCGCGGCCGCACCATTCGCGTCTTCATCGACGCGCCGGCCAAGGATAGCGGTATCGATGTCGAGGACTGTGCGCGCGTTTCCAATCAGCTGACGCGTGTTTTCGAAGTCGAAAATATCGATTTCGATCGGCTGGAGATCTCCTCGCCGGGACTCGATCGCGTCGTTAAGAAGGCGGAGGATTTCGCGCGCTTCGCCGGGCAGGATATCCAGATCAAGGTTCGCATACCGCAGGGCGGTCGCCGCAATTTCCAGGGCGAGTTGCTTGGCTGCAAGGACGGCAAGGTCGGCCTGCGCCTGGAAAAAGATGATGTGGAACTGGAATTCACCAATATCGAGAAGGCACGCCTGGTGCCTCGTTTCGACTGAAGGACTAGGAGGTTTTAGCCCATGAGCCGTGAAATTTTGCTGCTGGTCGATGCATTGGCCCGCGAAAAGAACGTCGGTAAGGAAATCGTTTTCGGTGCCCTTGAACTGGCGCTCGCATCCGCGACCAAAAAGCGTATCCACGACGAGGCCGATGTGCGGGTCTCCATCGATCGCAATACCGGCAGTTACGATTCCTTCCGTCGCTGGCAGGTCGTGCCGGACAACGAATACGTCAACGAATTCCTCGAGATTCCGCTTTCCGAAGCGCAGAAGGACGATCCCGAGATCGAGGCCGGCGATTCCCTGGAGGAACCGCTGGAGCCGATCGATTTTGGCCGCATCGGCGCCCAGGCCGCCAAGCAGGTGATTCTGCAGAAGATCCGCGACGCCGAGCGTGAGCAGATCCTGGCCGACTTCCTGGATCGCAAGGAACATGTCGTTTCCGGCACCATCAAGCGCATGGAGCGCGGCAACGCCATTGTCGAGGCCGGCAAGATCGAAGCCATGCTGCCGCGCGACCAGATGATCCCCAAGGAAAACCTGCGCATCGGCGACCGCATCCGTGCCTACCTGCTGCGCATCGACCGCAATGCCCGCGGTCCGCAGATCATCCTGTCGCGCACCGCCCCGGAATTCGTCATCAAGCTGTTCGACATGGAAGTGCCGGAAATCTCCGATGGCCTGATGGAACTCAAGGCCTGTGCCCGCGATCCCGGCCTGCGCGCCAAGATCGCCGTCAAGTCGAACGATTCGCGGGTCGATCCGATCGGCACCTGCGTCGGTCTGCGCGGTTCGCGCGTCACCGCGGTGCGCAACGAGATCGGCGGCGAGAATATCGACATCGTGCTGTGGTCGGCTGATCCGGCGCAATTCGTGATCGGCGCGCTGTCGCCGGCGGAAGTCTCGTCCATCGTGGTCGATGAAGAGAAGCACAGCATGGATGTGGTGGTCGACGAGGACAACCTGGCGATCGCTATCGGTCGTAGCGGCCAGAATGTGCGCCTGGCGTCCGAGTTGACCGGCTGGACCATCAATCTGATGACCCAGGACGAGTCGGCCAAGCGCTCTGAAGCCGAGTACGCCGTGACCCGCGTCACCTTCATGGAAAAGCTCGATATCGACGAAGAACTCGCCGATCTGCTGATTGAGGAAGGCTTCTCGACGCTGGAAGAGGTGGCCTATGTGCCGCTGGCAGAAATGCTCGAAATTGATGGGCTCGACGAAGGCATCGTCAACGAACTGCGCAATCGGGCGCGCAACATCCTGCTGACCGAGGCGATTGCCGCCGAGGAGCAACTGGAGAATGTTGCCGAGGATCTGATCGGTCTCGAGGGCATGACCAAGGAACTGGCCGCCAAGTTGGGCGGCAATGGTGTCAAGACGCGTGATGATCTCGCCGAATTGGCGGTGGATGAACTTACGGAAATGACCGGCATCGACGACGAGCGTGCCAAGGAACTCATTCTCAAGGCACGGGCTCACTGGTTCGAGTGAGCGGGGAGGTAGGAAGTATGTCTGCAACATCAGTCTCACAATTTGCCGTTGAACTCAAAATGCCGGTCACGGCCCTGCTCGAGCAATTGGGCAAGGCAGGTGTCGGCAAGCAGGGCGCCGACGATACGCTGAACGACCAGGACAAGGCGAGGTTGCTCGACTACCTGCGTCGCGCCCATGGCGACGAGTCAAAAACCAAGATCACCCTGACCCGCAAGCAGACGTCCGAAATCAAGGCGACCGATGCTCATGGCCGGGCTCGTACCGTTCAGGTCGAGGTGCGCAAGAAGCGCGTGCTGATCAAGCGCGATGTCGCTGATCATCTGCCGGATGCCGAGGTGCTCGAGGAACTGGCACCCGTTGTCGCTCCCGAGCCGGTCGTCGAAGAACCGATTGTGGTACCGGAACCGGTCATCGAGGTGGTGCCCGAGCCGGTCGTCGAACTGGCTCCGGAACCCGAGGCGGAAGAACCGGTCGTCGAGATTGCCGAAGAGCTCCCGGGCAAACCCGCCCCGGTCCTCAGTCGGGCTGCCATCATCGGTGAAAAGGAACTCAAGTCTCGCGAGGAAGAGGCTCGTCGTTCGAGCCGCCTGCGCGAAATTCAGGAGCGCGAACTGCGTGAAAAGCAGGCGCGCGAAGTCCAGTTGGCCCAGATGCGCGTGCAGGCCGAAGCCGCCGCCGCTGCCGCCAAGATTGCCGAACAAGCCAAGCAACAGGCTGCTGCCCAGGCCAAGACCCAGGAAGCGCCAAGCGAGAAGGGAACGCTGCATAAGCGTCCGGATGCGCCGGGCAAGGATGCCAAGAAGGGCGGCAATGCCCGTGCCGACGACGGCAAGAAGAAGCCGGGTATCAAGACACGCTCCGCCGATACCGGCTCTTCCTGGAAGAGTGGCCGTGGCGGCCACAAGAAACATGGCCATGCGGCCGACGACGGTCAGGGCAGCTTCCAGGCGCCGACCGAGATCATCGTTCGCGAGGTGCATGTGCCGGAAACCATTTCGGTCTCCGACCTGGCGCACAAGATGGCGGTCAAGGCCATCGAAGTGATCAAGGTCATGATGAAGATGGGTTCGATGGTTACCATCAACCAGGTGCTGGACCAGGAAACGGCCATGATCGTGGTCGAGGAAATGGGCCACAAGGCGTTCGCCGCCAAGCTCGACGATCCCGATGCCTTCCTCGAGGAATCCGCCGCGCACAAGGATGTGCCGCTGGAACCCCGGGCCCCGGTGGTCACTGTCATGGGTCACGTCGACCACGGCAAGACCTCGCTGCTCGACTACATCCGCCGCGCCAAGGTGGCGGCCGGTGAAGCCGGCGGCATTACCCAGCACATCGGCGCCTATCACGTCGAAACCGATCGTGGCGTGGTTACCTTCCTCGACACCCCGGGTCACGAGGCGTTTACCGCCATGCGGGCCCGTGGCGCCAAGGCAACCGACATCGTCATCCTGGTCGTCGCCGCCGACGACGGCGTCATGCCGCAGACCAAGGAAGCCATTCACCATGCCAAGGCGGCCGGCGTGCCGTTGGTCGTGGCGATCAACAAGATGGACAAGCCGGATGCCAACCCGGATCGCGTCAAGCAGGAGCTGGTGGCTGAAGGCGTCATTCCCGAAGAGTACGGTGGTGATTCTCCGTTTGTCGCGGTCTCGGCCAAGAAGGGTACCGGTATCGACGAATTGCTCGAACAGGTGCTGTTGCAGGCCGAAGTGCTGGAACTGACGGCGCAGAAGGATGCGCCGGCCAAGGGTCTGATCATCGAAGCGCGTCTCGACAAGGGCCGCGGTGCCGTGGCCACGATGCTGGTGCTGTCCGGTACCTTGAAGCGCGGCGACGTCGTGCTGGCCGGTCAGGTTTCCGGCCGGGTGCGCGCCATGCTCGACGAGAACGGCAAGCCGATCAACGAAGCTGGCCCGTCCATCCCGGTCGAAATCCTCGGTCTCTCGGATGTGCCGGCGGCGGGCGAAGAAGCCATTGTTCTGGCCGACGAAAAGAAGGCCCGCGAAATCGCCCTGTTCCGTCAGGGCAAGTTCCGCGACGTCAAGCTGGCCAAGCAGCAGGCGGCCAAGCTGGAAAACATGTTCCAGCAGATGGAAGAGGGCGAGGTCAAGACTCTGCCGCTGATCGTCAAGGCCGACGTGCAAGGTTCCCAGGAGGCCCTGGTGCAGACCCTGGCCAAGCTGTCGAACGAGGAAGTCCGCGTTCAGATCATCCACGGTGCGGTCGGCGGCATCAGCGAATCCGACGTCAACCTGGCGCAGGCTTCCGGCGCGGTCATCATCGGCTTCAATACGCGTGCCGATGCCAATTCGCGCAAGCTGGCCGAGAGCTTCGGTGTCGATATCCGTTATTACAATGTGATCTATGACGCTGTCGACGAGGTCAAGTCGGCACTGTCCGGCATGCTCTCGCCGGAAAAGCGCGAACAGATCACCGGTCTGGTCGAAATCCGCCAGGTCTTCCATGTCTCCAAGGTTGGCGCCATCGCCGGCTGTTATGTGCTGGAAGGTTTCGTCAAGCGCGGTTCGCGCGTCCGTCTGCTGCGCAACCACGTTGTGCAGTGGGATGGTGAGCTCGATTCGCTCAAGCGTTTCAAGGATGACGTCAAGGAAGTCCGCAGCAACTTCGAGTGCGGTCTGTCGCTGAAGAACAACAACGACATCCAGGAAGGTGATCAGCTCGAAGTGTACGAAATCCAGGAAGTGGCGCGCTCGCTGTAATGAAGAAAAAAGCCTTTCAGCGCAGTGACCGGGTCGCGGAGCAGGTGCGCCGCGACCTTGCCGACCTGATTCGTAACGAACTGAAGGATCCGCGGGTCGGTATGGTCAGCCTGACCGCCGTCGAGCTGACCCCGGATTATGCCCATGCCAAGGTTTTCTTCGCCACGCTCAACGACGAGCATCTGGCCGAAATCGAACAGGGGCTGAAGCGCGCTGCGGGTTTCCTGCGCCGCGAACTGGGCCGGCGGATACATATCCACACCCTGCCCGAACTGCATTTCGTCTACGACAACTCGATCGAGCGCGGCGCCAGCATGTCGGCCCTGATCGACCAGGCCAAGGCGCTTAGCGACCAGACGCCGGAAGACTGAGCGGCGCATGCAATTTAAAAGGACCTGGCAACGGGTCGATGGCGTTCTGCTGCTCGACAAGCCGCTCGGGCTGACCTCCAACGACGCGCTGCAAAAGGCGCGCCGGCTGTTTTCGGCGGCCAAGGGCGGTCATACCGGCACCCTGGATCCGGCGGCGACTGGTCTGCTGCCGCTGTGCTTCGGCGAGGCCACCAAGTTTTCCGCCGACCTGCTCGATGCCGACAAAACCTACGAAGCCGTCGTCAAACTCGGTGTGACGACCGATTCCGGCGATGCCGAGGGGCAGGTCGTGGCGACGGCACCGGTCGCGGTCAACGAAGCCGATGTCCGGCGCGCCTTGCCGCAATTCACCGGCGCTATCGAGCAGATTCCGCCGATGCACTCGGCGCTCAAGCGCAACGGCCGGCCGCTCTACGAACTGGCCCGCAAGGGCATCGAGGTCGAGCGTGCGCCCCGTGCCGTCAGCATTCACGCACTCGAACTCCTGAGTTTCGCCGGCGACACTCTGAGCTTGCGCGTTCGCTGCAGCAAGGGCACTTATATCCGTGTGCTGGCCGCCGATCTTGGCCAGGTGCTGGGCTGCGGTGCGCATCTGATCGGCCTGCGGCGGACGGCGGTCGGCGATCTCGATCTGCATGGCGCGGTGACCCTGGCCGAACTTGAAGCGCTGGCCGAAGCAGCAAGGGGGGGGCGTTTGCAGCCGGTCGATGCACTGCTCAAGTCACTGCCCATCGTCAACGTCGAAGGCGAGGCGGCCGAACGCTTTAGCCATGGCAACCCGGTCGAACTGCCGGCTGGCCTGACGGGAAAAGTTCGTGTCTATGCCGACGGCCGCCTGATCGGTGTGGGCGAGGCGGCCGAGGACGGTCGCCTGTGGCCGAAACGGCTGGTGCAATTGGCGGCTTAAGCGGGTATAATCGCGCGCTTTCCGTCGCCAACGGAAAATTTACTTCAACTTGGCGCTTGCTCTATCAAACCGGGGCTGCGTCGTAACCAAGAAAGAGGGTTTTGAAATGGCATTCACCACCGAAATCAAGGCCGGCATCGTTGCCGAATACCAACGCGCCCAGGGCGACACCGGCTCCCCGGAAGTCCAGATCGCGCTGCTGACCGGACGCATCAACGACCTGACCCCGCACTTCAAGGAACACAAGAAGGATCACCACTCCCGTCGTGGTCTGCTGCGCCTGGTGTCACAGCGTCGCAAGCTGCTGGACTACCTGAAGGGCAAGAACATCGATTCTTACCGTACCCTGATTACCAAGCTCGGTCTGCGCAAGTAAGCAGACGAAGCCTAGAAAGAGCGGCCCGGAAACCTCCCGGCCGCTTTTTTTGTTTCTGGCACAATGTATTTTGTTGTCGTTGTAAGTTGTTGTTATCGTTGTTAATTGTGATGAGAGTGAAAGGAAAATATGTTTAATGTCGTGAAAAAAACCTTCGCCTACGGTGCCCATCAGGTCACTATCGAAACCGGCGAAATCGCCCGCCAGGCCGGCGGTGCCGTCCTCGTTTCCATGGAAGAAACCGTGGTGCTGGTCACTGTCGTGGCCGCCAAGAATGCCAAGCCGGGTCAGGATTTCTTCCCGCTGACCGTCGATTACCAGGAAAAAGTTTACGCAGCCGGCCGTATCCCCGGTGGCTTCTTTAAGCGCGAAGGCCGTCCTTCCGAGAAGGAAACGCTGACCTGCCGCCTGATCGACCGTCCGATCCGCCCGCTGTTCCCGGACGGTTTCTACAATGAAGTCCAGGTCATCGCCACGGTGATGTCGCTGAACCCGGAAGTCGATTCCGACATCCCGGCGCTGATCGGCGCCTCGGCCGCCCTGGCTATTTCCGGCGTGCCGTTCAACGGCCCGATCGGCGCTGCCCGCGTTGGTTACATCGACGGCCAGTACGTGCTGTGCCCGACCCTGAGCCAGCTCAAGACCAGCCAGCTCGACCTCGTCGTTGCCGGTACCGAAGCTGCCGTGCTGATGGTTGAATCCGAAGCCGATCAACTGCCGGAAGATGTCATGCTCGGCGCCGTCGTGTTCGGCCACACCGAAATGCAGAAGGCGATCAACGCCATCAACGAACTGGTCGAAGAAGCCGGCAAGCCGGAATGGGAATGGGAAGCTGCACCGAAGGACGAAGCGCTGGTTGCCAGCCTGTCCGCTCTGGTCAGCGCCAAGCTCGAAGAAGCCTACAACATCACCGTCAAGCAGACGCGCAGCCAGGCCGTCAAGGTCATCCGCGCCGAAGCCATCGCCGCCCTGTGCCAGGGTGAGAATGCTCCGGACGAAAACACCGTTGGCAATCTGTTCCACGAAATCGAAGCTTCCATCGTTCGCGGCCGCATCCTGAGCGGCGCCCCGCGTATCGACGGCCGCAATACCCGCACCGTGCGGCCGATTACCATGCGTTCCGGTGTCCTGCCGCGTACCCACGGCTCGGCCCTGTTTACCCGTGGCGAAACCCAGGCGCTGGCCGTGGCCACGCTCGGTACCAACCGCGACGAGCAGATCATCGATGCGCTGGCCGGTGAATATCGCGACCGCTTCATGCTGCACTACAACATGCCCCCGTACGCCACCGGCGAATGCGGTCGCGTCGGTACGCCGAAGCGTCGCGAAGTCGGTCACGGTCGTCTGGCCAAGCGCGCGCTGCTGGCTGTGCTGCCGAAGCCGGAAGACTTCTCGTACTCGATGCGTCTGGTTTCGGAAATCACCGAATCCAACGGTTCCTCGTCGATGGCTTCCGTTTGCGGCGGCTGTCTGGCGCTGCTCGATGCCGGCGTGCCGCTGAAGGCGCACGTTGCCGGTATCGCCATGGGTCTGATCAAGGACGGCAACCGCTTTGCCGTGCTGACCGACATCCTCGGCGACGAAGATCACCTCGGCGACATGGACTTCAAGGTGGCCGGCACGACGACCGGTATCACCGCGCTGCAGATGGATATCAAGATCCAGGGCATTACCAAGGAAATCATGCAGGTTGCACTGGCGCAAGCCCAGGAAGCCCGTCTGCACATCCTCGGCTTGATGCAGGAATCGGCTGCCGGTCCGCGTGAAGAGATGTCGGCCTACGCCCCGCGCCTGTACACCTTCAAGATCAATCCGGAAAAGATCCGCGACGTGATCGGCAAGGGCGGCGCCGTCATTCGTGCGCTGACCGAGGAAACCGGTACCACCATCGACATCCAGGACGACGGCACGATCACCATCGCCGCCACCAGCGGTGAAGCTGCCGCTGCTGCCCGTTCGCGCATCGATGCGATCACGGCGGAAGTCGAGATCGGCAAGATCTACGAAGGTACCGTGCTGAAGATCCTCGATTTCGGTGCGATCGTTTCCGTGCTGCCGGGCAAGGATGGTCTGCTGCACATCTCGCAGATCGCCCAGGAGCGCGTCAACAAGGTCGAAGACTACGTCAAGGAAGGCCAGGTTGTGCGCGTCAAGGTGCTCGAGACCGACGACCGCGGCCGCGTCAAGCTGTCGATGAAGGCTGCTGCTGCCGAAGAAGGCACGGTGATCGCGCCGGTGGCCCAGCAGGAACAGCAACAGCAGTAATCACCGGTTCACACCGGAAAGCACAAAGGGCACCGCATGGTGCCCTTTGTTTTTTGCTGCCCGGCAATCTTGCTTGCCCCGGCAGCGCATGCATCGGCTCAGCGCGCAGGCGCGACCGAAGCCGTGCCGGTGCCAGGAGCCGGTGGCGTTTACTTGGCCATCTGTTTTTCTTTCATTTCGTCCAGTGTCTTGCAGTCGATGCACAGCGTCGCCGTCGGGCGGGCCTCAAGGCGCTTGATGCCGATCTCGACGCCACACTTCGAACAGAAGCCGTAGTCGCCGCTTTCGATGCTGGCCAGCGTCTCGTCGATCTTCTTGATCAGCTTGCGCTCGCGGTCGCGATTGCGCAGTTCGATGGCGATATCGGTTTCCTGGCTGGCACGGTCGTTGGGGTCGGCAAAAACCGTCGCCTCATCTTGCATCGTATGCACGGTCCGGTCGATGTCTTCGCTCAACTCTTTCTTGACCGCCTCGAGAATCTTGCGGAAATGTGTGAGTTGCTTCGCACTCATGTAGTCCTCGCCCGGCTTGGGTTCGTACGGTGCGAAATGTTTGTGGAGCAAATCTTCAGCCATTTTTCTAGAGCGTCCTGGTGACGAAAAAGGCGATTAAATATCAGAAAGGGGCTACCTAGGCAAGGAAAGTTTGTTTTGCCAACATAGGCTGTTGATCTGGTGCGGGTTTCCGGGCGGTGCTAGAATGCGCCTTCTCGTGTCGGGGCGTAGCGCAGTCTGGTAGCGCATCTGCTTTGGGAGCAGAGGGTCGTGAGTTCGAATCCCACCGCCCCGACCAATTCTTCCCTGT
>PHCU01000278.1 GCA_002842345.1 Betaproteobacteria bacterium HGW-Betaproteobacteria-12
TGAAGATATCCGAGGCCTGCTTTTCGGCCATCAACTGGAACAGTTTGTCGAGAATCATGACAAGACCTTCGTGGAGTGGTGGGGCTTACGGGCGCAGCAATTCGTTGATGCTGGTCTTCGAGCGGGTTTGCGCGTCGACCTTCTTGACGATGATTGCGGCATACAGGCTATACGCGCCGTTGGCCTTCGGCAAGGTGCCGCTGATCACGACCGATCCGGGCGGTACGCGACCGTAGGTCACCTCTCCGGTTTCGCGGTCATAGATCGGCGTGCTCTGGCCGATATAGACGCCCATGGAGAGCACGGAGTTTTCGCCGATGATGACGCCTTCGACGACTTCCGAACGGGCGCCGATGAAGCAGTTGTCTTCGATGATGGTCGGATTGGCCTGCAGCGGCTCAAGGACGCCGCCGATGCCGACGCCGCCGGAGAGGTGCACGTTCTTGCCGATCTGCGCGCAGCTGCCCACCGTGACCCAGGTGTCGACCATCGTCGCTTCGTCGACGTAGGCGCCGATGTTGACGAAGGACGGCATGAGCACGGCGTTCTTGGCGACGTAGGAGCCCTTGCGGACAACGGTGCCCGGAACGACGCGGAAGCCGCCCTGGCGGAACTGTTCTTCGGTCCAGCCCTGGAACTTGGTGTCGACCTTGTCGTAGAAACGAACGTCGCCGGATTCCTGAACGCGGTTGTCGCGGATGCGGAAGGAAAGCAGCACGGCCTTCTTGATCCACTGATGGGTGAACCACTCGCCGGCGATCTTCTCGGCGACGCGCAGCCTGCCGGCGTCGAGGTCGCCGATCACGGATTCGATGGCAGCGATGGTCGTCGGGGCGGATTGCGGCGACAACTCGGTGCGGCGTTCCCAGAGTTCTTCGATAGTGGCTTGCAAGGGGTGAGTCATGGGGGCTCTCTCTGATTACAGTTGTTGGGCAAATTGGCGGATACGCCGGGTGGCTTCGAGACATTCGTCGAGCGAAGCCACCAGCGCGATACGGACAAAATTGGCGCCCGGATTGACGCCCCTGACTTCTCTGGCCAGGAAGCTGCCGGGCAGGACCACGACATTATAGTGTTCGAGCAGGCCGCGGGCGAACTCGGTGTCGGCGATGGGCGTTTTGGCCCACAGGTAGAAGCTGGCGTCGGGCATGGCGGTGCCGAGTACTTCACCGATCAGTGGCGTGCAGGCGGCGAACTTCTCGCGGTACTGGTTGCGGTTGTCGAGGACATGCGCCTCGTCGTTCCAGGCGGCGATGGAGGCCGTCTGCACCGGTGGCGCCATGGCACAGCCCTGATAGGTGCGGAACAGCAGGTATTTCTTGAGGATGGCGGCGTCGCCGGCGACGAAGCCGGAGCGCATGCCTGGCACGTTGGAACGCTTGGACAGGCTGGAGAACATGACCAGCTGTTCGTTGGTGCGGCCGAGCAGCTTGGCCGCCTGGAGGCCGCCGATCGGCGGGTTGGCTTCGTCGAAATAGATTTCCGAGTAGCACTCGTCGGAGGCGATGACGAAACCGTACTTGTCGGACAGCGCGAACAGCTCTTTCCAGTCGTCCAGCGACAGCACCTTGCCGGTCGGGTTGCCCGGCGAGCAGACGTAGAAAAGCTGGACGCGGGCCCATTCTTCTTCGCTCAGGCTGGCGTAGTCGAAGGCGAAATCGTTGTCCGGCAGGTTGTTGAGGAAACGCGGTTCGGCGCCGGACAGGTAGGCGGCGCCTTCGTAGATCTGGTAGAACGGGTTCGGGCTGACGACCAGCGGAACGTGGCCACGACTGGTATCGATGACGGTTTGCGCGAAGGAGAAAAGGGCCTCGCGCGAGCCGTTGACCGGCAGAATTTCGGTTTCCGGATTGAGCGCCAGGTCGTAGCGGCGCTGGCACCAGGCCGCGATGGCTTGGCGCAGTGCCGGCATGCCCTGGGTCGTCGGATAGTTGGCCAGCCCTTTCAGGCCGTTGGCCAGCGCCTCCATGATGAAGACCGGCGTCGGGTGCTGCGGTTCGCCGATGGAGAGCTTGATCTCCTTGAATTGCGGGTTCGGTGTCACGCCGGCAAACAGCGCGCGCAGCTTTTCGAAGGGGTAGGGCTGGAGTTGGGCGAGATGCGAATTCACGTCGGGCGTCGAATGGGTGTAAAAATGCGGATTATCCCCG
>PHCU01000279.1 GCA_002842345.1 Betaproteobacteria bacterium HGW-Betaproteobacteria-12
GCACTTGTCGCCGGTCACCGGCTGGGTTTCGCCCTTGCCTTCGGTGTAGACGCGGTTGGCTTCGATGCCCTTGGCGACCAGGTATTCCTTGACCGCGGCGGCGCGCTTCTCGGACAGCTTCTGGTTGTAGGCGTTGCCACCGATGCGGTCAGTGTGGCCGACGGCCAGGATCACTTCGAGCTTGATCGCGGCAGCCTTGGAGACCAGCTCGTCGAGCTTGGCCTTGCCTTCCGGACGCAGGACAGCCTTGTTGAAGTCGAACAGGGCGTCGGCAGCGACGGTGATCTTTTCACCGGTCGGCTTCGGGCCGGCAGCCGGGGCAGCGGCGGGAGCGGCGGCCGGAGCAGCGGCCATCTTCGGCTCGCAGGTTTCCTTCGGCAGCAGGTCCTTGTCGCATTCGCAACCGGACTTGTCGGCGGCAGCGGCAGCCGGGGTCCAGTAGTTGGTGCGCCAGCATAGGCCGAAGTTGCTCTTGGCGACGACGTCGCGGCCATCGATGGCATAGACACGTTCCTGCGCCGTGGCGGCAAAGCCGATACCGGCCAGCAGGGCTACGGCCAGGGTTTTCTTGGCGATATTTTTGATCATTGTTTTCCCTCGTTGAAGAAAATTTGGAAATTTGTAGTCCGTGTCAGGCCGGAGAACTAAATATTCCGGCGGACTTCCAACTTATTTTGCCATAGCGCAATGACAGAATCCAAGTTATTTGCTAGGTCATTGGTCAGCGTTTTGTTCTCAACGCAACATTTTCCATTCACCCAGACGTGGGTGACTGATTCTCGTCCGGCGACGTGAATCAGTTGTGATACGGGATCGAAGCACGGGCGACATTCCAGGCTTCCCAGGTTTACCGCACACAAATCGGCAGCCTTGCCCGGGGTGATTGAGCCAATGTCATTGCCCAGGCCGAGAGCGATGGCGCCATTGAGCGTTGCCATGCGCAACACCGCGCGCGCCGGCAGGGCGCTGGCATCGCCGCTGGTGCCCTTGGCCAGCAGGGCGGCGAGGCGCATTTCGCCGAACAGGTCGAGACGGTTGTTGCTGGCGGCGCCGTCGGTGCCGAGGCCGATATTGACGCCGCGGCGATGCAGTTGCGCCACCGGCGCAATGCCGCTGGCCAGTTTCAGGTTGGAGGTTGGGCAGTGGGCGATGTGGCTGCCGGTGGTGGCCAGCAGTTCGATGTCTGCGTCGGTGAGGTGTACGCCATGGACGCCGATGAAGCCAGGGCCGAGCAGGCCAAGGCGGTGCAAGCGGGCGAGCGGTGAATGGCCATCGCGTCCGGTGGCTTCGTCGACCTCGTGGCGTGTTTCGTGAATGTGGCAGTGCACTGGCAGGCCGAGTTGTTCGGCGAGGATCCGAATGCGCTCGAAGGTCGTGTCGGAAACCGTGTACGGCGCATGCGGTGCCAGGCAGAACGAGAGCAGCGGATGCTTGCGCCATTGATCGCGGACGGCCAGGCCCTTGTTCAGGTAATCGTCGGCATCGCTGGCGTAGGGGGTGGGGAATTCCAGCGTGGTGATGCCGAGTGCCGCGCGCATGCCGAATTCGGCGGCGGCCGTGGCGGCGGCCTCGGGATAGAAATACATGTCGTTGAAGCAGGTGATGCCGCCGCGCAGCATTTCGGCACAGGCCAGGCGGCTGCCGTCGAGCACGAACTGCGCCGAGACATGGGCCGCTTCGGCCGGCCAGATGTGCTTCTGCAGCCACTCCATCAGCGGCAGATCGTCGGCCAGGCCGCGCATCAGGGTCATCGCCGCGTGGGTGTGCAGGTTGATCAGGCCGGGAATCAGGATGTGCTGGTCCAGCGTCACCCGCTTGTCTGGCCGGTAGCGGTTGCGCGCCTCGCTGCTCGGCAGGACGGCGACGATACGGCCATCGCGAATCGCCAGCGCATGGTTGTCGAGCAGGGTGTCGGGCTCGACCTGGGCGATCCAGCGGGCCTCGATCAGCAGGTCGATCGCTTCGGGTGTGAGTGTCATGAAACGGCGTCTGTTCGGTGATAGTGGCGTGTTAAAATAGCAAATTACGCTCAACACAACCAATAAGGCATCGCGCGAGCGGTGCGATTGTGAGACATGGACCAATTCGCCAAAGAAACTCTGCCGATCAGCCTCGAAGACGAGATGCGGCGTT
>PHCU01000110.1 GCA_002842345.1 Betaproteobacteria bacterium HGW-Betaproteobacteria-12
TCGCGGCCCGGCCGGTGCGAGGCGGGAATCAGTTCGTGACTGACTACCCAGAGCATGGCACCGGCCGCCGCGGCCAGCGCCAGCGGCAGGGCGGCGCCGGCGACCGTCGTGGCAATCACGCCGAACAAGCCACCGACCGGCTCGACCAGGCCGGTGCCGAGAGCGATCAGCGCCGCCCGCCACGGCGCGGCACCGAGGGTGATCATGGCGCTGGCGACGATCCAGCCTTCCGGCACGTTCTGGATGGCGATGCCCAGGCTCATCCCGTGATCGGCGCCAGCCGCGGCGGCAACGCCGACGGCGAGGCCTTCCGGCACGTTGTGCAGGGCGATGGCGGCGACCACCAGGGCGACCCGCGGCTGATGGCCGCTGTCTTCGACACCTTCGACATGGGCGTGCGGCGTCCGCCGATCCAGGCGCTGCATCACGGCCGCGCCGGCGAGCAGGGCGCTGGCGGTGGCGAGGCCGAGCCACCACGGCGCGGTACTGGCGGCCACCATCTGCACCGCCGGAACGAGCAGCGAAAAGAGGCTGGCGGCGAGCATCATGCCGCCGGCCAGGCCGAGCATCGGCGCCATCAGATGTTCTGAAGGGCGACGGAGGAAAAGCACCGGAATGGCGCCGAGGCCGGTGGCCAGACCAGCCAGCAGGCTGGCCTGGAGGCCCTTGGCGGCCATCGGGTGGGCGGCGAACCAGGCGATCGACTGCTCGATGCCGAAGGCCAGGGCGACAATGGCCATGACGACGCCGAGCCACAGATGGCGGCGGGCGGCGGGCTGGGCGTAGTGGCGGATGACGAGCTGGCTCATGGTGTTCTCCTCGGTGATGGGAGAACTTTATCCACCGTCGTCTTATAGTTCCAATCGATTGATCAAATTACATCGATTGTTATTGGCAATCGTCAGGCGAGCGCCGCTTCGACGGCTTTCGGGGCCAGGGTGCGCAGGATGTCGTGCGGATGGATGCCCACCAGATAGCCGCGGCGACCGCCGTTGATATAGATCAGCGGCAGGTCGAGGATGCTCTTCTCGATGAACACCGGCAGCGCCTTCTTGGTGCCGAACGGACTGGTGCCGCCGACCAGGAAGCCGGTGTGGCGGTTAGCGACTTCCGGCTTGCACGGCTCGACCTTCTTGCAGGGGATCTGCCGTGCCAGCTCCTTGGTCGATACCTTGCAATCGCCATGCATTAGTACGATCAGCGGTTTGCCGTTCTCGTCCTCGAAGACCAAGGTCTTGACCACCGCATGCTCGTCGACATTCAGCTCGCGGGCGGAAACCTTGGTGCCGCCATGCTCCTCGTAGGCGTACAGGTGACTGGAGAAAGGCACCCTGTGGGCCTTGAGGAACTTGGTGGCCTGGGTTTCCGGGGCGTGTTCGGCTTTGCTCATGGGAGAACGGACAGAAGAAGGCGGGGTCGGAATTCTAGCGCCGCGTTCAGCCACGCGGATGATGCACGGCGTGCAGCGCCTTCAGGCGCTCCCGGGCGACGTGGGTGTAGATCTGCGTCGTCGAAATGTCGGCATGGCCGAGCAACAACTGGACGACACGCAGGTCGGCGCCGTGGTTCAGCAGATGGGTGGCGAAGGCGTGGCGCAGCACATGCGGCGACAGGCGTTCCGGGGCGATACCGGCGATCAACGCATAGCGCTTGATCAGTTGCCAGAAGGCCTGGCGGGTCATGACGCCGCCACGGCCGGTGACGAACAGCGCGTCGCTCTGTCGGCCCTTGAGGATTTCGCCGCGCGCCTCGTTCAGGTAGCGCTGCAGCCAGTCGATAGCGAGCTCGCCGAGTGGCACCAGGCGCTCCTTGCTGCCCTTGCCGAAGGCGCGGACGACACCTTCGTTGAGGCCGACTTCATGCAGTTTCAGGTTGACCAGTTCGGAGACGCGCAAGCCGCTGGCGTAGATCACCTCGATCATCGCCCGGTCGCGCAGGCCGAGCGGTGTCTCCGGATCGGGGGCGGCGAGCAGGGCCTCGACCTGCTTTTCCGACAGCACCTTGGGCAGGCGAGAGGGTTTGGCCGGGCTGGCCAGCTTCAAGGTCGGGTCAGCGACGAGGCGGCCGCGCGTCAGGTGCCAGCGGTAGAAGCGGCGCAAGGTGGACAGATAGCGGGCCTGCGAACTGGCCCGGGTCTGGCGCGACAGATGGGCGATGAAGGCGGCCAGTGTCGTGGCGCGCACGTCGAGCAGCGGTTCGTGGCCGTGCTCGGCCAGCCACAACGCCAGGCGGCCGAGATCGGAGCGGTAGCTGTCGAGGGTCGCCTTGGCCAGGCCGTCTTCCAGCCAGAGGGCGTCGCAGAACCCGTCGATCTCGGCGAGATCAGCGGGCGCGGCTGCCTTCATGTCCGAGCAGCCAGCGTTTGACGTCGAGCAGGAAGCCGCCGCGTTCGCGGGCGAAACCGCCGAGGCCACCAGCGCTGGCGACGACGCGGTGACAGGGCACGACCAGCGGGTAGGGGTTGGCGCCGCAGGCCTGGCCGACGGCGCGCGGGGCGTTGTGCAGATTATGGGCGACCTGGCCGTAGGTCAGCGTCCGGCCGCAGGGGATGGCGGCGATTTCGGCCCAGACCCGGCGCTGGAAGGCAGTCCCGGCCGGGCGCAGCGGCAGGCCGAAAACGAAGGCCGGGTCGGCTAGCCAGGCTTCCAGCTGACGCGCTGTCTCAGCCGCCAATGCGGTCTGCGGTGCCTGTGCCGGCTGCGCTTCGAGAAACTCGATGGCGGTCACCTCGTCGGCATCGCAGCAAATCCCCAGCGCAAAGCCGGGGGCGGCGACGACGGCCTGGAACTCGCCGGCGCCCGGTTTCTCAGCCACGCACGTGACCGTCGCCCAAGACCACCCACTTCTGGCTGGTCAGGCCGTCGAGTCCGACCGGCCCGCGGGCGTGGATCTTGTCGGTGGAAATGCCGATCTCGGCGCCCAGTCCGTACTCGAAGCCGTCGGCGAAACGCGTCGAGGCATTGATCATGACCGACGCCGAATCGATCTCGCGCAGAAAGCGCATGGCCTTCGGGTGGTTGTCGGTGACGATGGCCTCGGTGTGGTGCGAGGAATACTGGTTGATGTGGGCGATGGCTTCGTCAATGCCGGCCACCACCTTGACCGAGATGATCGGTGCCAGGTATTCGGTGTAGTAATCCTCCTCCGTGGCGGCGACGGCATTTGGCACGATGGCGCAGGTTTCGGCGCAACCGCGGATCTCGACGCCCTTCTCGGTCAGCATGTGGGCGATCGGCGGCAGCAGCATGGCGGCGACGGTGCGGTCGACCAGCAGCGATTCGGCGGTATTGCAGGTGCCGTAGCGCTGGGTCTTGGCGTTTTCGACGATTCTCAGCGCCTTGTTCGGATCGGCTTCCTCTTCCAGGTAGACGTGGCAGTTGCCGTCCAGGTGCTGGATCATCGGCACCCGCGACTCGGCCAGCAAGCGGGCGATCAGGCCCTTGCCGCCGCGCGGCACGATGACGTCGACGAATTCGCGCATCGTAATCAATTCGCCGACGGCAGCGCGGTCGGTGGTGGTGATGACCTGCACCGCATCGGCCGGCAGCCCGGCGGCCAGCAAGCCTTCCTGGACCAGCGCGGCGATGGCGCGGTTGGAGCGGATGGCTTCCGAGCCGCCGCGCAGGATCGCCGCGTTGCCCGATTTCAGGCACAGTGCCGCGGCGTCGGCGGTGACGTTCGGCCGGGCTTCGTAAATGATGCCGATGACGCCGAGCGGCACGCGCATCTTGCCGACCTGGATACCGCTCGGCCGGAACTTGATGTCGCTCATCTCGCCGATCGGATCGGCCAGCGTGGCGACTTGTTCGACGCCTTCGGCCATGCTGTCGACGCCCTTTTCGGACAGCGTCAGGCGGTCGAGCATGGCGCTTTCCAAGCCGGCGGCGCGGGCGGCAGCGAGGTCTTCGGCATTGGCGGCGAGCAGCGCGGCCTTGTCGCGGCGAATGGCGCTGGCGATGTGCAGCAGCGCGGCGTTCTTCTCGCCGGTGCTGGCCGTCGCCAGGCGGCGCGAGGCGGCCCGGGCCTGGCGGCCGACCGTCTGCATGTAGTCCTTGATATCCATGTTTTTCAGCGGGAAAGGCAAAGGAACATTATAGCCAGACAAATAACAGGGAACTTCCGGAAGCGGGTAAACTCTTATCCGCAACGATAAGAGGGCTTTCCGTCGAGGACAAGATGGCCGAAAAACTGATTCTGCCGACCGAAGTGAAGATTTGTGCAACCTGCAGCTACTGGGATGGCGAGCGTCGCGTCGATGCCGACATGCGAGTGGTCGTCGTCGGTGACGAATGCATGGGCGAATGCCTGGTTCAGGGCGAAAAAAAGCCGGGCCTGCACGATGTACGCAAGGAATGCGAGTGCATCTGGGAAGACCTGGAACCCGACGATGCGGCCGAAGGCAAGGCCGCTTGAACCGCTGATGTGCTGATTCAGCCGTGGCGCCAGAAGACGCGGTTGCGGCCTTCGGCCTTGGCGGCATAAAGCGCCGCATCGGCTTCCTGAAAAAATTTTGGATCGACCTCGCCGCCGGTAGGCACGGCGGAAATACCGCCCATGCTGACCGTCACATGGCGACTGACCGGCGAGTTGGGGTGCGGCAGGGCCAGCGCTTCGATACTGGCGCGGATTTCGTGCCCCAAATTGGCTGCTGCCAGCGCGTCGGTATTCGGTAGCAGGATGACAAATTCCTCGCCGCCGTAGCGGGCGATCAGGTCGCCCGGGCGGCGGACGAAACGGTTCAGTTCGCAGGCAATCCGGTGCAACACGTGATCGCCTTCGGCGTGCCCGAGATGATCGTTGTAACGCTTGAAATGATCGACGTCGATGATGGCCAGCGACAGCGGTGAGCCGCTGCGGGCGCAGCGCCGCCATTCGCTCTCCAGCGCTTCGTCGTAGCGCCGCCGGTTGGCGATTTCCGTCAGGCTGTCGATCTTGGCCAGGTTTTCCAGCAGGTTGCGGCGATGTACCGACTGCAGGTGATTGCGTACCCGTTTGCGGACGATCGACGGGTGGAAGGGCTTGGTGATGTAGTCGACGGCGCCGAGGTCGAGGCCACGCTCTTCGTCGGCCGGGGCATCGAGGGCCGAGATGATGATGACCGGAATCTGCCGCGTCGCATCGTCCTGCTGCAGCGCCTGGATCACCTGGTAGCCGCTCATCTCAGGCATCATCACATCGAGCAGGATCAGGTCGGGTGCCTGTTCACGCGCCCGCTCCAGCGCCTGGATACCGTTCCTGGCCAGGATGACGCGGCATTCGCTGGCCAGCAGTTCGGCCAGCAGGGTCCGGTTCTGCTTTTCGTCGTCGACGACGAGCACCGACTGCCCCAGACTCATGACAGTCTCTCGCCAAGCTGGTGGCGCAGCAGGCGCAGCTTGGCGCGCGCCGCTTCGTATTCGACGTCGTCGATCAGGGCGGCAATCTGATTCAGCATCATCCGGCACTCATCGTCCAGCAAGGGTTGGCCGGCCAGTATCCGGCGGAGCTTGGCAAACCCGGTTTCGCTGCGGGCATCGGCCAAGTCCAGGCAGTTGTCCAGTTGCAGGAACTCCGCCTCGATGTCGGGCCATGCCATTGTGTTGACGGGTAGCGCTGCAGAGGTTAGCGGAGGCAGCGCGGCAAGTCCATCGCTGACCCGCGCCAGGGCCTCGCCGAGCAGGGCGAGGGCCGCTCCGCTGGCGCTGTCCGAGCTGTCGTCGGCGAGTGCCTGCTCCAGATGGCGGGCGGCTTCGCTGAGGCTCGTGGCGCCGAGCGAAGCGGCTACCGACTTGAGCGAATGCGCCAGGCGGCGGGCCTCGTCACGCTCGCCGGCGGCCAGGGCGATGCTGAGGCGCTCGCTGCTGCCGGCGAAATCCTGGCGGAAGGCGTGCAGCGACTTCAGGTAGAAGTCGGGGCGGTTCATGTGCAGTTCGAGGCCGGCCTGGCGATCGATGCCGGGCAGGCCGGGCCAGGCGTCGAGGGCCGGCCGGCTGTCGTCGCCGGCGGGCGGCGCCGGCTGTTCGGCGGCGGGCGGCAACCATTGGCTGATGGTCGCGTAGAGCAGGCGGGGGATGATCGGCTTGGTCAGGTGGGCATTCATGCCGGCCATGGCCGTCAGCTCCTGGTCCTCGCTGGTCGCATGGGCAGTCATGGCGATGATCGGCAGGTCCCGCCACTGCGCATTGGCACGGATGGTCTGGGTCGCGGTCAGGCCGTCCATGACCGGCATCTGGATGTCCATCAGGACCAGGTCGAAGTGTTCGCCGGCCAGCATGTCGAGCGCTTCCTGGCCGTTGGCGGCGACGGCGACGCTGAGGCCGACCCGCTGCAGCAAGGCAACGGCGATGGTGCGGTTGATGGCGATGTCCTCGACGACCAGGACGCGCTCGCCGGCCCAGCGCGGCAGGGGGGCATCACTGCCTACGTTGCCTGGTTTTTCGCTGCCGCTTGTCGTGCTGCCGGCGGCGGGCTGAGCCAGCAGGACCGTGAAGCGGAAGGTGCTGCCGTGGCCGGGCATGCTGTTGAGCGTGATCTCGCCGCCCATCAGCTCGACCAGCTGGCGGCAGATGGCCAGGCCCAGGCCGGTGCCGCCGAAGCGTCGGGTAATGCTGCTGTCAGCCTGGGAGAACGGCGAGAACAGTCCGTCCTGGTGTTCCGGCGCAATGCCGATGCCGGTGTCGCGGACGCTGAAGGCGAGGCGCAGCTGGTGGTCGGGCAGCCGTTCGGCGACGGCGATGCGGACCTCGATTTCGCCGCTCGGGGTGAACTTGACGGCATTGCCGACCAGGTTGATCAGGATTTGCCCGAGGCGCAGCGAGTCGCCGAGCAGGGTCGGCGGCACCGCGTCATCCTTGATAAAGCGCAGATCCAGTCCCTGGGCACGGACGCGGGCGGCGAACAGGCTGCCGACCGATTGCAGCAGGCGGTCGACATCGAATGGCCGGCTTTCCAGGTGCAGGCCGCCAGCCTCGATCTTCGAGTAGTCGAGAATGTCGTTGATGATGCCGAGCAGGGCGTCCGAGGAATGCATGACCTGGTCCAGGTACTCGCGCTGCTGCGGATTGAGCGGCGTGTCGAGGACCATCCGGCTGAGGCCGGTGATGGCATTGAGCGGGGTACGGATTTCATGGCTCATGCGGGCCAGGAAGTCCGACTTGGCGCGGTTGGCCCGGCGCGCCTCGTCGATCGCCGCGCGCAGCGCGCGTGTCCGCTCGCCGACCATGCTCTCCAGGCTTTCGCGATAGGTGGCGAGTTCCTGGTCGCGCGCCTGCAGCGTGTCGAGCATGCGGTTGAAGCCAAGGCTCAGGCTGCCGATTTCGTCCTGGCTGTCGATATTGAGGCGTTCGTCGAGGCGGGCGTGATGGGAGACGCGATGGACCAGTTGGGCCAGGTATTCGAGCGGCGCGGTGATGTGGCTGACGACGTAGCGGCTGAGCACCAGCAGGATGGCGAGCGCCAGCAGCAGCACGGCCAGGGTGTCGACCATGGTCCGGCGCATGGTCGCGTGATACTGCTCGAGCGAGACCAGCAGTTCGATACGCCCGGCGGCCTCGGACTGGCCGGGAAAGAGGATCGGCTGGCGGACCAGCAGCTGGTCGTCGAGAAACTCCGGGCTGGCCTCGCCGTCGGGGATGTCCTGCGCCTCGCCCGGCCGGCGCTGATAGGTGGCCAGCACGCTGCCGTTGGCCAGCACGGCGCGACCGGCATCGACCGCCGGATTGATGGCCAGCGAGGAGAGCAGGCGGTCGGCCTCACGCCGGTCGAGGAAGGCGGTGGCAGCCTGCAGGTTGGTGGCGAGCAGGCGGGCCTGGGCGGCCATCGATTCAGCCAGTTGCGTCTGCAGCAGCTGCCGTTGCTGGGTGTAGACGAGCAGGAAGACCAGGCCGACGGTGATCAGCAGGAAGGAAAAGGACAGCGCCACCAGCTTGTTGCGGATGCTCGGCAGCGGCAGCAGGGCGCGTAGCAGGTTCATGGCTCGATGATCCGCGCCAGGCGCAGCAACTGCGCGTTGAACTCGAAGCCCCGGCGCTGTGCCGCCGCCCGGTTGAGCACGATGCCGATGCGTTCGCCGTCGAGCGGCAGTTCGATCATGCCGCCGCCGCGGGCGAAACCGGGCAGGTCGGAGACGGTGATCAATTGTTTGCCGGCCGCCCGCTCCAGCCAGCCGTTCACGGTGGCCGCCTCGCTGCGCGGGATGAACAGCAGATGGCAGGCGGCAAGTTCGCCCGGGGCGAGGCGAACCTGGACCTCGCCGGTGCTGGCGTCGATCTGGCTCAGCGCGGCGCCGAAAGGGTTGCGGCCGACGACGCAGAGGACGGTCGGTCGCGGTGCCGGCTGGGCGCCCGGCCAGTAGACGAACTGCGCCAGACGGAAGAAGAGCACCGCCTTCATGCCGTATTCGCTGACATCCTGGGCCTGCGCGCGCGGCAGCGTGGCGCTGCCGAGAAGCAGGGCCAGTAGGCCGGCGCGCAGCGCCGCGGGAAGCGAACGGATAAGACTCACCTGTGGCTCAGAAGCGGTATTCGAGGCTGCCCATATAGGTCCGCGGCTGCTGCGGTACCGCCTGCATCACGGCGCTCGACGAGGAGGTATGGGCGGCGTGGTAGCGGCGGTCGAACAGGTTGTAGATGTCGAAGTACAGCGCCAGCCGTTCGCCGGCCAGCTTGTGGGCACCGATGTGCAGGCTGGCGACGGTGTAGTCGTCGGTCTTCTTGATCCGGTCGTTCGGCACGCGGTTGATGGCACCGGTCGTCGTGTCGTCGATCCATTGCACGCGGGGCGTGATGGTCAGCCAGTCCTGGTAGCGCAGGGTGACGCCGAGCTTGAGCTTGTGCGCCGCGATGTTGACCTGCTTCTGCTTGGGACCGTCGTCGGTCTCGCGGTACCAGCCCTTGACGTAGCTGTAGCTGCCCCACAGATCGGCCGACCACGGGCCGCCGAGGTGCATTTGCCACTGCGGAATGATGTCGATGCCGTGGTAGCGGTCGTTGCCGCTGTTCTGCTTGGATTCGGTGGCGCCCAGCACGGTCCCCGGGATGTACTGGATCGGCGTGCTGTCGCGGCGGGTGATGATGATTCGCTCGACCTCGGTCAGATAGGCATTGGTAACCAGATTGAATTTGCGTCCCGGGCGCCAGTCCCAGGTTGCCGACCAGGTCTTCGACTTCTCCGGTTCGAGGTTCGGGTTCGGCGCGCGGAACAAGCCATTGGGTGCCCCGCCGGCGGTGAAGCTGCCGAAGGCGCTGTAGCTCTCTTCCGGCGACGGGGCGCGGAAGGCCTCGCCGTAGAGCAGCTTGAGGAAGTTGCCGGGCAGTGGTTGCCAGACCAGGCCCAGGCGCGGATTGGTGCTGCCGCCATAGGTCGAGTACCAGTCGTGGCGCAGGCCGGCTACCGTGGACAGCGTCGGCGACCATTGCGCCTGCCATTGCAGGTAGCCGGCCCAGCTGTGATAACGCGCTTCGAAAATCTGCAGCGGCAGATTGGTGTTCGCGTAGGTGAAACCCTGCTCGTCGGGTTCCCGCGAGCGGCGGTAAGGGCTGGGCAGATCCGGCGTCTCGATGGCGTGGTAATTGCGGTAGCCGATGCCGCCCTGCAGGTTGTGGGCGTCGCTGGCCTGCCAGCTCAGGTTCTGCTCGATGCCGGCGCGCCGGCCATAGGCGTAGTCGTAGCCGTGATCGGCGAAGCCGGTGAAGACATTGACGTAGCGGCTCTGCGGATCGACCTCGTAGCGGGAGTAATCGACGACCGTTTCGCTGCTCAGGCTAGGCGTGATGTTGAAGTGATACTTACCGTGCCAGGTATCGATGGTGGTGTCCCAGTAGGCATCGGACAGGAAAAGCGCGGCCGACGAGCGGTCCCCATTGCTGCTCAGGTTGCGGAAGCGGTTGCGGTAGAAACCGAGCGTCAGCCGGTCGCCGGCGTCGAGGCGGACGTACTGGCTCTGGCTGCTGATGTCGCCGACGTAGTCCTCGCGCTGGGCGGCGGGAATGATCACGGTTGGACCGACGCGGGCATCGACTTTGGGAAAGTCGTCGCGGTAGTACTTGTCGAGCTCTGCCCGGTCGCTCTTCTGGTAGTGGGCGCCGGCGCTGATGTTGAGGGCGTTGCCGAGCTTGCCGCTGACCAGGAAATCGCCTTCCAGCGAACCGAAACTGCCGCCGCCCAGCGCCAGCTTGCCGGTCGGCGCGTCGCCGGCCTTCTGGGTGATGATGTTGATCACGCCGGCGAAGGCGTCGGCGCCGTAGAGGGCAGCGGCCGGGCCGTAGAGCACTTCGACCTGCTTGGCGAAATAGAGGGAGAAGTTCTCGGCCACCGGAATCTTGCCGCCGGCCGGATGGTCGATGCGCACGCCGTCGAGCAGGATCAGCAGCTTGTTGTTGCTGACATGGCCCTGGAAGACGAAATGGTTGTACTGCGTGGACCGGGTGCCGCGCTGGAAATCGACGCCGGGCAGGTCTTCGAGCAGGTCGGCGAGGTTCTTGTAACGGCGGTCGCGCATCTGCTCGCGGGTGATCACCATGATGTGGGCCGGCGTCCGTTCGCGCGCTTCGGCCCGGCGCGAGGCGGTGGTGACCGGGGTGGCGATCAGTTCGTCGAGCGACAGCGGCAATAGCGGCAAGACATCATCCGCTGCCTGCAACGGTAGCGCGGCGCACAACGTCAGCGCCATGACCCCGCAACGTGAGTAATGCATGGACCCCCCCAGGTTCTGCTTTTTGACCGGACAGCCTAAATGTGATTCCTTGCGGCAAACTTACCGTCGGCGCACAGGCTCAGACCCAGGCGCAGAAACTCTTCCCACAGGTTGCCCTGGCCGATGCCCTTGGCCAGCCGGTCGATGCGCCCGGCGTGTTGCAGGGCAGTCTCGAGGCGCGCCGTGTCCAGGCGTTGCAGGGCCTTCTTCACCGGCATCTGGCGCGGGCCCCAGACCTTGGCGTCCTTGAGCAGTTGGTCGAGCGGCCGGCCGCCATCCATGCCGCTGCGGATCGTCGACAGGGCGCGGATTTCCTCGCTCATCGCCCAGAGCACCAGCGGCGGCGCCTCGCCTTCCTGCATCAATCCGTCGAGCGTGCGTGTCAGCCGGCCGATGTCGCCGGCGAGCAGGGCTTCGCGCAGGCCGTCGATGTCGTAGCGGGCGACATTGAGCACGGCCTCGCGGATCTGGGTGGCGTTCAACTGGCCGGCCGGGTAGAGCAGGCCGAGTTTCTGGATTTCCTGATGGGCGGCGAGCAGATTGCCTTCGACGCGCTCGGCGATGAATTTCAGGCTGTCGAGGTCGGCCGACTGCTGCTGACGGCGCAGGCGGCCGGCGATCCAGCCGGGCAGCTCGGCCAGTGGCGGCGCGTTGAGCTTGAGGGCGACGCCGGCGTTGACCAGGGCGGTGAACCAGACGGCCTTTTCCTCGCGCCAGTCGAGCTCGGGCAGGGTGATCAGCAGCAGGTTGTCGGCGGAGAGGTTCTGGCACCACTGCTGCAATGCCGCGCCGCCGTCCTTGCCCGGCTTGCCGGTGGGAATGCGCAGGTCGATCAGCTTGCGGTCGCCGAACAGTGACATGTTGCCGCCGGCGGCCAGCAGCTGCCCCCAGTCGAATTGCGGCAGCACGGTCAGCACTTCGCGTTCCGTGTAGCCGCTGGCCCGCGCCTTGGCGCGGATCGTGTCGGCGGCCTCGATGACCAGCAGCGGCTCGTCGCCGTACAGCACGTAGAGCGGGCGCAACTCGCGTTCGAGGTGCGCGGCGAGCTGTTCGCCCCTGAGCAACATTACTCGTCGGTTTCCTGGGCCGGATCCTTCGGCTTGACGATAGCCAGTCGGCGCATGATCTGGTTGACCAGGTCGTTGTTCATGTCGCGCCAGAGCAGGCCTTCTTCCAGGTCCTTGGCGAGGACGTTGGAGTCGTCGTAGGTGATGTCGCGGGTCAGGCTGATCTCGTTCGGCGCCAGCACTTCCTGGCCCTTGGCATTGACCAGGCGGAAGCGGTAGCTCAGCTGCAGCCGGTACTCGCGCACGCGGCCCTGGGCATTGACACTGAGGATGGTCTTCTGCCGGCTGTCGGACATCTGCTGGAAGGTGGCTTCCGCCTGCTTGCCGTCGTCGACGATCTCGGTGCCGCCGGTCGAGCGGACGTAGCGTTCGAGCCAGACGCGGACATCGGCCGTTTCCGGCAGGGCGATGTAGAGGCTCTTGTAGGGCAGGCCGCCGCTGTTCGCGCCGCGCAGCTGGAAGCCGCAGCCGGCGAGGGTGGCGACGAGCAGCAGAACGGACAGGGCGCGCAGCAGCGGCATGGCGGCTTTCCTCAGACGACGATATTGACCAGGCGGCCGGGAACGACGACGACCTTCTTCGCCGGTTTGCCTTCCATGAATTTCTGCGCTTCCGGGTTGGCCAGCGCGGCGGCTTCGATGCTGGCCTTGTCGGCTTCGGCCGGCACGCGGATGCTGCCGCGCAGCTTGCCGTTGACCTGGATCACCAGCTCGATCTCGTCCTGCTTCAGCGCTGCCGGATCGGCCTTGGGGAAGGCGGCGCAGCCGGCGTCGGCACCCGGCTTCAGTTCGCCGTAGAGCGCCTGGCCGATGTGCGGGACGATGGGGAAGAGCAGCAGGGCGATGCTTTCCAGAGTTTCCTGGGCCAGCGCGCGACCGGCGGCATCCTTGAGCTCGGTCTTGTCGTGGGCGTTGAGCAGTTCCATGACGGCGGCGATGGCGGTGTTGAACTGCTTGCGCCGGCCGTAGTCGTCGGCGACCTTGCCCATGGTCTGATGCAGTTTGCGGCGCAGGTCGGCCTGGGCAGAGCTCAAGCCGTCATTGCTGGTGCTGGCGGCGACCAGGCCGCTTTGCACGTGGTCGTAGGTGGTCTTCCACAGGCGGCGCAGGAAGCGGTAGGCACCTTCGACGCCGGCGTCCGACCATTCCAGCGACTGGTCGGGCGGCGAGGCGAACATGATGAACAGCCGCGCGGTGTCGGCACCGTACTGGTCGATCAGCGCCTGCGGATCGACGCCGTTGTTCTTCGACTTCGACATCTTCTCGGTGCCGCCGATGACCACCGGTAGGCCGTCGGCCTTCAGCGTGGCGCCGGTCGGGCGGCCGCGCTCGTCGGTGACGACATCGACCTCAGCCGGGTTGATCCACAGCTTCTTGCCGCCGTCGAGATCGCGGTAGAAGGTCGGGGCGACGACCATGCCCTGGGTCAGCAGGTTGGCGAACGGTTCGCCGAGGTCGCCGATCAGCCCGACGTCGCGCATCAGCTTGGTGAAGAAGCGCGAATAGAGCAGGTGCAGGATGGCGTGCTCGATACCGCCGATGTACTGATCGATACCGCCCTTGCACCAGTAGGCGACGCGCTCGTCGACCATGGCCGTGACGTTGTCCGGGCAGGCGTAGCGCAGGAAGTACCAGGACGACTCGAAGAAAGTGTCCATGGTGTCGGTTTCGCGCTTGGCGGCGCCGCCGCACTTCGGGCAGGCGCATTCGTAGAACTCGGGCATCTTGGCCAGCGGCGAGCCGGCGCCGGTGATCTCGACGTTCTCCGGCAGCACGACCGGCAGTTGTTCGTCGGGCACCGGCACGTCGCCGCAGCTCGGGCAGTGAATGATCGGGATCGGGCAGCCCCAGTAGCGCTGGCGGGAAATGCCCCAGTCGCGCAGGCGGAACTGCACCTTCTTGTCGCCCAGGTCCGTGGCGGCGAGGTCTGCGGCGATGGCATCGACGGCCGCTTCGTAGCCGAGGCCGTCGTACTTGCCGGAATTGACCAGCTTACCCTTGACCTTGTCGGCGTACGACTCGGCCCAGGCCTGGTCGCTAAAGGTCTCGCCGTCGACGGCGACGACCTGTTTGATCGGCAAGTTGTACTTCAGCGCGAAGGCGAAATCGCGCTCGTCGTGGGCCGGCACGGCCATCACGGCGCCGTCGCCGTAGCTCATGAGCACGTAGTTGCCGACCCAGACTTCGACCTGTTCGCCGGTCAGCGGATGGCTGACGTAGATGCCGGTCGGCATGCCCTTCTTTTCCATCGTGGCGATGTCTGCTTCGGCAACGCCGCCCTTCTTGCATTCCTCGATGAAGGCGGCGAGTTCCGGGTTGTTGGCCGCAGCGCGGGTGGCCAGCGGATGCTCGGCGGCGACGGCGACGAAGGTGACGCCCATGATGGTGTCGGCGCGGGTGGTAAACACCCACAGCTTTTCTTCGGCGTTGTCGGCCAGCGGGAAAGCGAAGCGGACGCCGGTGCTCTTGCCGATCCAGTTCTTCTGCATCAGCCGCACCTGTTCCGGCCAGCCCGGCAGGTTGTCGAGTTCGCTCAGCAGTTCCTCGGCGTAGGCGGTGATCTTCATGTAGTACATGGGGATCTCGCGCTTCTCGATCAGCGCGCCGGAACGCCAGCCGCGGCCGTCGATGACCTGCTCGTTG
>PHCU01000111.1 GCA_002842345.1 Betaproteobacteria bacterium HGW-Betaproteobacteria-12
GCGGCAGTAGCTCAGTTGGTAGAGCGCAACCTTGCCAAGGTTGAGGTCGAGAGTTCGAGACTCTTCTGCCGCTCCAGTACAGATGAAGGGAAAGCGCAACGGCGCTTTCCCTTTTTTCTTGTCGGGCACCGATATAATCGTCCCGCCGCCCGGGTGGTGAAATTGGTAGACACAAGAGACTTAAAATCTCTCGCCGAAAGGTTTACGGGTTCGACCCCCGTCCCGGGCACCAGAATTGATCCGGAAGTGTCCGACGAACCCGCAGCTTGCGGGTATTTCTTTGCTCAACCGGAGCCTTCCGTCATGCGATACCTGTTTGCCGCCATCCTTCTCCTGTCTGGCTGTGCCACCTGGCACTGGGAGAAGCGGGGGGCATCGGCGGCGGATTACGAAGCGGATGAGAAATACTGCAAGCTGCAGGCCTACTCGGGTGCCGACGGTATGGTGACCAAGGCCCATGTGCGGCGGATGCATGACTGCCTGGCCGCCCGGGGCTGGAGGAAGGTCGACAATTGATCCGGCCTGCCGTTGGTAGTGCAGGCCTGATGGTATGATCCGCGCCCTTACGAAACAACATGCCGACAGCTGGCGGGGGGAGTAATCTGGAAACGACCGCCCGGCGGTTCGTTCCATCCCTGTCCAGGCAGCAGCCACTCAGATGATCATTTACGACCTTTGCTGTGAAAACGACCACCGCTTCGAAGGCTGGTTCCGCAGCGCCGAAGACTTCGCGGTGCAGCAGGAGCGGCACTTTGTCAGCTGTCCGCAATGCGACAGCCATCAGGTGCGGCGCGTGCCGTCGGCGGTGGCTATCGGCACTTCGGCGGCGGCAGTGCCCGGCGTGCCATCGGTGGCGCTGTCCGGTACGGCGATGATGCCGGCCGGCAAGCAGGTTATGGCGCTTTACCGGCAGTTGATCCAGGCCGTGGTCGAGAGTTGCGAGGACGTCGGTCCCGCCTTCGTCGAGGAAGCGCGCAAGATGCACTACAACGAAGCGCCGGAGCGCCCGATCCGTGGCGACGCTTCCGAGGAAGAGTGCGAAGCCCTGCGCGACGAGGGCATCGAGGTCATTCGCCTGCCCAGCATCAAGGAAGAAGAACTCAACTAAGGCGTGGTGGGGCCGGACTGGCCGGCTGCAGAGGGCGGGCGGTTTAGAGGGCGTTAGGTGACCGCGGTCACAGAGCGCTGGATCAGAGGCGGCTAATATTCAGCGGCCTGCGGCCCTTGGCCGCATTCCCGCCGGGCGTGGTGAATGTCCCGGCCAACTCTTCAAGGAATCTGCCCCCATGAAAAAGCTCCTCCTGGCCGCTTTCGTTTCGTCCCTGTCCGCCGCTGCCATGGCTGATGGCTTGACCTTCGCACCACTGCTCTCCGACCAGGCGTTCACGTTCGAGCCGACATTGGCGGCGACCGTCGGTACGGTCAAGCCGAACGGCGAAAGCAGCGAGACGGCCTATGGCCTCGAGCTGAATTTCAACTGCGGCCTGCTGCAGACGCCGGACAAGCGCATCCGCACCCACCTGTCGCTGGCGCGCCTCAACGATCGCGATTACGACGCAACGATCATCGAACTGTCGCCGCGCTACACGCTACCGTTGGCCAGCGGCTTCTCCGTCGGTGTCGGCCCGAGCCTGGGCGCCGTGCGCGTCGATCCGGATGCGGTCGGCGCCAGTCGGGAAACCTTCTTTGCCTATGGTCTCGTCGGTGGCGTCAATTACCGGATGGGCGCCCTTTACGCCGGGCTCGACCTCAGCGTGCGGCGGACCAATGAAAAGAACCACAGCGATTTCGACAGCCGCTACGCCACGCTGAAGCTCGGCATCAATTTCTGAGCTTGCTGATCCCCCGCCGGATTCACGGTTTCCTGAACTGGCGGGGGATTCCAGGACAAGCGTAAAGCCGCTTCAGCCTGCCTCGCCACCGCACGCCTGCGCCGCCTCCCAGCCGAGCATGGCCAGCTTGCGCTCGCTGCCCCAGCGGTAGTGGCTGACCTCGCCCGAGTCGCGGATGACCCGGTGGCAGGGGATCAGGAAGCCGATGGTATTGGCTGCCAGGGCGCTGCCGACGGCGCGCGGGGCGCGCGGCATGCCGGCGCGGCGGGCCAGTTCGCCGTAGGACAGCACTTGGCCGGGCGGGCAGCGCAGCAGCGCCTCCCAGACCTTGATCTGGAAGTTGGTGCCGCGTAGCAGCAGGTGCAGTGGCGCGGCCGGTGCCGTGGCGGGAAAGACCTTGGCCAGCAGCTCGGCGGCCTGCGCATCGTCGCGTTGCAACGTCGCCCGCGGCCACAGACCGACCAGTTCCGCCAGCAGCACCGCCTCGTCGCCGGAGCAGAAGGCGAGATGGCAGATGCCGCGTCCGGTCCAGCCGACCAGCGCCGGGCCGAAGGGCGAGGGGCCGAAGCCGTGGACTATCGTCTGCCCGGCGCCGCCGGCCTTGATCTCACCGGGTGTCAGCGCTTCGCAGCTGACCATCAGGTCGTGCAGCCGGCTGCAGCTGCTCAGACCAACCTCGGCAGCCACCGTCAGCACGTCGCCGCTCTGCGCCAAGGCGCGCTTGGCGTGCTCCTTGGTCAGGTACTGCAGGAAGCGCTTGGGCGAGACGCCGGCCCAGTCGGAGAACAGCCGCTGCAGATGGAAGGGGCTGAGATGTACGGCGGCGGCGACCTGCTCCAGCGTCGGCTGCTGCGGTGCCGTGGCGCGCAGGTAGGTGATGGCGCGGGCGACGATGGCGAAATGCCGCGATTGTTCGGCCAGCGTCGATTCGGCAGCGGATAAATCCGGCCAGGCCGCCGCAGCGGCAACGGTTGAATCGGAGTGGCTCAGGCGGGCGGTGTCCATGGCAGGCAATCGGTCGTGGGTTTGCCCTCAGTGTCGTCCGCCGAGCCGGGAGCGGCAACCCGATTCTTGCGCAGCGAGGCCGGCGGCGGGCGCCGGCCTGCCGCCATCAGAGGCGGTTGCCGCGCACCATGGCCATGATCTGGCCGGCGTCGAGGCTGCCGGCCTTCTGCTCGATCTGCGGCAGGTACTGGCTCTGCATCTGCTTGGCCGGGCCGAGCAGTTGCTGGAACGTGTCCTGCAGCAACTGCGTGCTCATCTGCCGGCCGCCGGCGTAGTAGCGCCGGGCCACCTGGCCGAGGGCGTAGGTGGTGGCGAAGGAGAAGGCGACGCCGGTGGCGGCGCGACCGAGGCCGCCCACCGTCTTGCCGGCCACCTTGCCGAGCAGGCCGCCGAGCAGCTTGCGGCCGAACTGTTCGAGATACTGCGAGGTCAGGCCGACGCCGACGGTAGCCAGGAATTCCTTGATGTGCCCCTGGTCCAGCTCGTTGCCATAGGCCTTGCCGATGCGATAGACCATCTTGATCTGCAGCGGAATGATCGCCACCGAAGCCCAGGACTGCGGCAGCAGTTCGAGCGCGCCGTTGAGGATGGAATAGTTGAGGATGGACTTGTCCAGCTCCGCCTCGCTGACCGAGGGCTGCGCTGCCACCGGGGCCGCCGGGGCGGCGGCCGGCCGGGAAGGTGCGGCGGGACGGGCCGGCATGAAGCTGGCGGCATCGGCCAGCGCGTCGGCCTGGTGCTCGAAGGCGCTGCTCTCGCGGTCGCCGGCCAGCGCCAGCAGGGTCTTCAGCTCGGCCAGGAAGCGCCGCTCGCCGTCGCCCTGCACGCCGTCGGCATCGCAGACGCAGACCGCCATTTCATAGGCGAACTGGCGCTGGCCGAGCTCGCCAAGCGCCTTTGTCGCGTCGCTCAGCTTGACCCGGCGCAGCAGGACGTCCTGGTACAGGCACGGCAGGTCGGGTGCATCGCTGCCCAGGGTCTCGGCAAAGCGGCGGATGTGTTCGCGCTCGCGGTCATCGTTGGCGCCGTCGGCAAAGGCGGCGAACAGGCTGATGGTCAGGATGGCGTTTTCCGGATTCATGGATTCTCCTTGAGGGGGCGGTTTGACGGTGCAGCCCGGGGAAAGTTTCGCCGGGCGGACGACACCGGCTACTGGCGAATTTCGCGGGTGTTATCGGGCGCCGAAAACTCGCCGCTGCTGCGGAAAGGATTGATGTCCAGCCCGCCGCGCCGCGTGTAGCGGGCGTACACGGCCAGCGCCGCCGGCCCGCACTGGCGGCTGATGTCGCAGAAGATGCGCTCGACGCACTGCTCGTGGAACTCGTTGTGCTCGCGGAAGGAGACGATGTAGCGCAACAGCCCGGTGCGGTCGAGCCGCCGGCCGCGATAGCGGATCACCACCATCGCCCAGTCCGGCTGGCCGGTGACCAGGCAGTTGGACTTCAGCAGGTGCGAGTACAGCGTTTCCTCGATCTCGTCGCCGGCCACCGTGGCCAGCAGCTCCGGCGCCGGCTGGTAGGTGTCGCAGGCGATGTCCTGGTCGTCGAGCAGCACGCCCTCCGGGTAGCCGACCGCCGCCGGCGGCCGTCCGGTCAGCAGCGCGATCGCGACGCTCACCGGCGCCCCGGCCGCCGCCGACAGATCGCCGACCAGCGCCGCCTCGACTGCCGCCGCATCGGCGAAGGCGGTCTGGTTGAAGGAATTGAGATACAGCTTCAGCGACTTCGATTCCACCAGGTTCGGGCTGTCCGCCGGCACCCGGAACGTCGCCACCGCTACCTGCGGCTTGCCCTTGGTGTTCAGCCAGGACAGTTCGTAGGCATTCCACAAATCCTCGCCGACGAAAGGTAGCGATGCGGAGTCGATACCCAGTTCGTCGCGCTTCAACTGGCGCGGGATCGGATAGAGCAGTTCCGGCGCGTAGGTGGCCCGGTACTCGGTCGGCTTGCCGAGCGGGGAAAGGATGCTGGGGTCGGTGAGCGGAGTCATGGGGCGGATTTTAGCGGAAGCAGGATAGGGGGCATTCGGCTATTGCGGCGGCTGGTTTCAGGGTGGAGCAGATGTCTGAGTGAGCGCAAGGTGGATACGGCCGCGGCCAACCTTTCGCCGGTAACCCAAGTTTGCTTACCGATGCTTCACGCTACTCTTTGCCGTTCGCTTCGTGTTCTGTCCCTCGCCCCCCGCTGAACGCGCCGTCGCCGGCTTGCTCGGAGCCGCGTGCTCCAGCCAGATCAGCGCGTCGATGTAGGACATGAAGCCGTGCAGATAGTCCGGCGCAATGTCGTGCATGACTTGCAGGCTGCGCAGGACGAGGTGCTGGGAATTCATCGGGCCGGCGTTTTCCGGAGCCTGGGCGAGGGTTTGGCTGAGCTGTTGCTCGGTGCTGAGCCGGGACCACTCGTTGCGGAAGTAGGCGACGGACTTGAGTTCCGGGGTTTGCCGGCTGCGGCCTGTCGATGAATCGTTCGGTTTTGGCCGAAACGCTCCTTGCGGGGCGGAAGCATCGTTGGCGGCTTGCGGGGCGCCTGGCTGACCGTGGGCCTGCTGGCTGATGTAGGCGAGCAGATCGGCGAGCGGGCTGACGTCGCTGGTCGGTGCGGTTGCACTCGGCGCCGGGCCCGGGCGGCTGGCGAGTTCGTCGGTGGCGGCGCTGATCTTGGCAGCGAGCGACTGGCGAATGGTTTCCGGCTGCGTGGCGGCGCGGCGGGCCAGGGCGTCGAGGTAGGCGAAGCGGACGGGGTCGCGTTCGGCGACGCCGCTGCCGCGCAGGGCATCGAGCCGGGCCTGAAGGTCAGCCATGGCGACCGCTTCAGCCATTGGCGTCCTTGCCGTTAGTGCGCGACTTGGGCACCGGTGCCATTTCGACACGGCGGTTGCGGGCGCGGCCGTCGGCGTCGGCGTTGTCGGCCACCGGTTGCTGCGACCCGAAGGCGGCGGCGAAGATGGACGACGAAGGCACGCCGTCCTCGATCAGCGTGCGGGTGACGGTCAGCGCGCGCTGGGCCGAGAGTTCCCAGTTGTCGGCGAACCGGCTGTTGCTGCCACGCACCGGCATGTCGTCGGTAAAGCCGCTGACCATCAGCATCTGTTCGCTGGCGCCGAGGTAGGCGGCGATGGGCTGGGAGAGGCTCTTCAGCAGCTGTTTGCCTTCCGGCTGCAACTGGTCGGAGTTGAGCGCGAACAGCACGTTGCCGCTGATGCCGATCTTGCCGTTGTCGAGCGTCACGCGGCCGGAGGCGAGCGGGCCGGCGAGGGCCTTTTCCAGCGCTTCGCGGCGCTGTTCTTCCTGCTGGCGCTTCTGGATTTCGGCTTCCAGGCTGGTGACCAGTTCGAGTTGCACGCCGAGCACGCCAACTAGAATCAGCACGAAGGCGCCGAGCAGGCCCGCCATCAGGTCGCCGAAGACGGCCCAGACGGGCGTGCTGTGGTCGACGCTGGCGTCGATGTTTTCCATGCTCAGGCCTCGCAGTTGTCGGAAAGGCGGGCGACGCGCTGCAGATCGTCGACCATCTTCTTCTGCGACAAGATGCTGAGATCGATGATTTCGCGCGCCTGGGCGACGTAGTAGGCCAGTTGCTCGTCGCTGCGCGTCAGCGACTTGGCCAGCCCGCCTTCGATGCGTTGCAGCGCGGCCATCATCTTGTCGTTGGATTCGGCGAACAGCTTGACCGCGGTACCGAACGCCTCGCCCAGGCTGGCCACTTCGAGGGCGCCGCCGGTGATGCTGGTGCCGATATCCACCAGCTTGCCGGCTTCGCTCTCGACCTTGGCGGCGAACTGGCTGCCGGCGCGTTCGAGCAGGTCGGCCGACGAGGCGACCAGTGCGTCGATGGCGCTGCGCTGCTCGGTCGAGGCGTGGTTGATGGCGTCGAGCAGGGCGCCCAGGGTTTCCATGATGCGGCTGCGTTCTTCGAGCAGGCTGTTGTCGCGCGCCATGCTCGCCGACAGTTCGTGGCGCAACTGGCCGATCACCTCGGCCGCCGCCTTGGGCGCTTCGGCGGCGGTCTGCATCAGGCGGGTGACTTCGGCAATGGTCGTTTCGGCCTGGCGCTGGTGGGCGGCGACTAGCTCGCGGGCGGTGTCGCCGAGCGTGTGCGTGATCTGCTCCTGCTGCGCCAGCGTCGCCTGGCCGGCCTGTTGCCATTGCGCTTCGAGCTTGCCGGCCATGGCGGTCAGGGCATCGGTGAAGCTGGCCTGGCGGGTTTGCTCGCCGTTCGCCCAATCGCGTTGCCAATCGGCCTGGGTGGCGCGCATGTCGGCCAGCAGGGCGGCGGTACGCTGGGCGAAGATGTCGGCCAGCGTGGTTTGCGTTTGCGCCAGCGCCTGGGTCAGGCGGTCGCTGGCCTGTTCATGCTTGGCCAGCGACCCGGTCCAGGTCTCGGCAACCGTGTGCACGGCGCCGTCGAAACGTTGGGCGATGCCGTCGAGCTGGCTGGCGACCTGCTCGGTGATCGCTGCCTGCTGGGCCTGCGTGCTCTGGGCGAAGGCGGCGTGGCTGGCGTCGATGGCGGTGAGCAGGGCCTGGGTGCGTTCGCCGAAGGTGTCGGCAACCTGGCTGACGGCCTGATCGAGGCGCGAGGTGACGCCGTCAAACTGGCTGGCCAGCGTACCGGCCAGTTGCTGCTGGCTGGCGGCGCTGGTTTCGGCCAATGCCGCCTGCTGCTGCGCGGCGTCGGCCTGGAGCCGGGCCTGGGTGCTGTCCACCGAGGCGAGCAGGGCGGTGGAGCGTTGCTCGAAGCTGTCGGCGTAGGCGGTGAGCGCACTTTGCAATTGCTGGTGCTGGGTGTCGGTGGCTGCTTCGTGGCGGCTCAGGGCCTGCGTCCAGGTGTCGCTGACGGTGGTCACGGTCTGCGCGAACTGGCCGGCGATACCGGCCAGCTGGGTTTCGACGGTGCCGAACAGCTTGTCGTGCAGGCCGCGCGTTTCGCCGGCGATGCTCGCCATGGTGGCGGTGACGACCGGCTGGATGGTCTGCGCCGCGACCGTTGCACTGTCCTTCAGGCTGGCTTTGAGCGACAGATCGACGGACCGGGCGAGGTCGGTGTATTGGCCCTTGGCTTCTTCGTGGAAGCGCTGCTGGCCGGCCAGCAACTGCTCGCCGAGCTGGCGGCTGTGTTCGGCCATCTGGCTCATCATCGCGTCGAGCTTGCCGACCAGTTCGGGCAGCGCCTGGGCCTGCGCCTGCAGGGCCTTGAAGGTTTCCTGGCGCTGGTAGGTGAGCGAGAAGTCGCGCAGCACGCTGGCGATCTTGCTGTCGAGCAACTGGCCGACTTGCAGGCGCTCGCGCCGGCACAGCGCCGAGATCAGGCCGAGCATGGCCGAGGTGGCGACGCCGGCGACCGAGGTGCCGAAAGCGACGCCAAGGCCCTTGACCGGCGCGGCCAGCGCCGAGCGGATGGTTTGCAGGTCGGTGGTGCTTTCCAGCGCCAGCACGGCGCCATTCAGCGTGACGACCATGCCGAGGAAGGTGCCGAGCATGCCGAGCAGCACCAGCAGGCCGACCAGATAGGGCGTGATGCCGGGGCCGGGCAGGGCGACGCGCTCGCCTTCGATGCGCAGGCGCACGGCGTTTTGCAGCGCCGCCGGCACTTGCTGCAGCCATTCGCCGAGGTGGCCGATGTCGTCCGGGATATTGCCAAGCGCCTTGGCCAGCGCCGCGGTGTTGTCGTGAAAACGGCGCATTTCCAGGGCGCCGGCGACATAAACCACCGCGATGATGCAGGAGACGGTGAAGGCCAGCGTGTGGCCGCCGAGGTAGCCGATGGCGACCCAGACGACGGCGAGCAGGCCGAGGATGAAGGCGAAGAGACTGAGATTGCGGTTCATCGGGGTTTCGTTTCGTTGGTTCCGCTGGCGCTGCCCGGTGTGGCAACCAAAGCGGCAATCAGGCCGGTGACGGGTTTCAGGCGCAGTTCCAGCTCGGCCAGCAGAACCGTCTGGGCATCCTGGCAGAAGGCTTCGAGCCAGCTGCCCGCCTGCGACCAGCTGGCGGGGTCGTCGGCACTGCCGGCGGCGAGGGTGGCGCGGTGTTCGGCATGACGCTGGTTGAAGCGTTTGCTGAGCAGGATCGGAATGTTGCCCAGCAGATTGCGCTCGCGGGCGGCCAGGGATTTTTCAAAGGCGGCGTCGAGCTCGGCCAGTTGCCGGCCGGCGGCCGACTGGCCGGCCAGCGCCTTGCGGGCATTGGCGCGCAGGGCCGTGATGGCGGCGCCCATGTCGCGCTGGTGGGCGAGGTAGTAGCGGTGATAGGGCGAGAAATCGGCGGCGCTTTCCGGCGTGGCGTTGGGCAGCGGCACCGGGAACGGGATACGCGCCGGCTGCGGATTGAAGACGCCGTCGTTGTGGATGGAGTCGGTCAGATTGCGGCGCACGCGGGCCAATTGCCCGGGCAAATCATCGTTTGCCGGAGATACGGTCGTGCCACCGCCGGCCCGGGTATTGAGGACCGAATACAGCGTAAGCGCATCGGAAACGTCCAGCCACTGCCCGAGCCGTTCGCCGAAATCGTATTTCGGACAAGTGACTTCCGGGAGGGCGTCGGAGAGAACGCGGACGAGCGCTGAGCGGTTGAAGGTGGCGTGCTGCAATCCACGCGCCATGATCATGTCCAGCTTCGACGACGAAAGGGGGCGCAAGGCTACTACAACTTTGCGATGGGGTCAGCGGTGTCTGGAAGGCGTTGGGGCGAGGGGGTTCGCGGGCTGGCGTGTAAGGGCCGGCATCGGACAACCCTAAACCATAGCGGAACTACGGCACATCAAAAAGCGGACTGTCAGGAACGTTGTAAATCACCGGACCTCTGGCAAGCTGCGCTTGCCAGAGGTCCGGTGGATTGGAATGTTAGATTGGTTCGCTTAGCCAAGCTCATCGACATGAAGAGCTTTTGGATAGCGTCTGCGGGTCAGGAAGATCAATACGGCCCCCATGAGCGCGTACAAAGCGCCCGCACCCATAACAACCAGACTAGTTGGTAGTGCCTGTGTACTTGATTTGCTAAGGCTCTCCCACGGAACGAGTAGCCCTGCACCGGCTATGGCTACGCCCAACACTGCTGTGATCAGACCAAGTTTGCGCGGAGACGTGGGAAGGAGGAAGAGACGGCGATTGAACTCCCGACCCGTGATGCGGCCCAGATTGTGCAAACCACTCGGGAGGCCTCTAATCGTACCCAAGAACTCTGGGTGCCTCTTCTCACTGGTATGCAGAATTTCAATCACGGCACCGTCCCCAGAGTCTAGAAAGGCAAAGCCGAGACTTACCTCATTTGAACTGGACGTGATTAACTTTGCCTCAACTTGACAGACTGTTCGCCCTACCTTCAATACAGTGGCTGCGAGAACACTCCCGTCATCTCGAAGCTTCAGCCGTAACGGATCGGCTTCCACAATGTCTGCGGCAAGGATGGTCTTCTCTCCGGCATTCCAGAAAACCACAAGAGTTCTAGTGAGTCTTTGGATTTCCTGGCCGCGATACTGAACAGTAATGTCTGCGGGCAGCCCATCTGTTGAGAGGCCAAGTAGCCTCTCCCCAACGTACCGATAAGCAAGGCGAGTGCGTTGACGTGTGAGGACGTAGGTAACGCCTGCAGCAACGATACCGACAAGTCCAATGATTGAGCCTACCCATCCGGGCGCCAAGAGTTCGAGAGCTTCTTTTAGCCAATGCATAAGTTAATGATGTGAATTTGGAGAAATCTAACGAGGTAACCGGACTGCCGCTTGCGGCAGGTCCGATTGACCGAAGGGTTAGCCCGCAGCAAGCCGAAACAAAACTGCGACAACTGCGGCAACGAGTGAGAGTACGACAAGTGTTGCGGCCAACTGCTTGGCTCGCACATAGGTTGGCTCCCCCTGTTTGACACGGTTCCATTCCAGTTTTAACAGTGGCGCCGCCGTGCCGTGCAAGTCCTTCAGAATATCAGCAGCCTTATCAAAGTCGCTATTGTTGAAAGCCAATTGAATAGCGTCGAGCTTTTGGAGAAGAGCGGTATTGAGAGGTTTTAGCTTTTCATCCGAGTCGTCCGGATTAACTCGTAGCCGAATTCGCATTTGCGCATTAGCTGCTGTGCTGAGCATTGGCTGTAGCAGCTTTTCATACTCCAACTCAATTTCAGGTTTTGGTGCGTTTATCCTGGAATGCTCGTAGAAGTTACAACTGTTGACTGCAGACGCATAGTCTGCAATGTCTTGCCGCAGCGCATCAATCCATAACTGGCGAAACTCAGAGGTTTTGTTTTCTTTGGCAATTAGTAGTCCTAGCAGAGCAAAGATGCCAGCAACGAATGCAGCCATTACAGCACCCAACGGGCCAAAAGCCTGAGTGGTGATTCCATCGGAAGGTGCCACGGGTTGGCAGCACATGCAGGTCGACGAAGGTGGGCCGGGGGGGCCTTGTTCGCCACGCGGTCCAGGAGGACCTGATGGCCCTTGTTTGCCCGTTTGTCCTCTGGGCCCTCTTGATACTTCGGAAGAGTGAGTAGGCACACCCGCAACCGCTGGAGGGCACCCTATGGCTGCAGAAGCGCCAGCAGTTGGAACCGTTGCAGCCAATTGTTCAGCTGAGGCATCTAGAACAACCAGCACCCACAGCGATACGCCTATTGCTGCCAAACATACCGTTGGCCTCCAGTTTGTGGAAAACATCTTTGACAAATCGTATCGGCTCATTGAATGAATCTCATACGGGCTAACGTGAAGAAGACGACAAAAGCGTCCAATAATCTGGGACGCGTCCAATAAGCTGGAATACAGGACAAGCTGTATTCGTTGTGTGGCAAGCTTTTTGTTGTTTCATTGGGTTGTGATTCCTCCGGACGATGGCAGCAAAGCGGACACCCCTTGCCATTGTACTAATTCTCGAAGGAATGCCCGCTTTCGGGCAGAAGACCGAACGGCCGCTTCTGGTCGTTATGAACAGCTATCCATAACGGCCATTATGCACAGTGCCCAATTATGTGCATTTGGAACACCTCACCACCATTGCAGGCTTGCAGGAAGCGGCAGAGAGCATTTCCATGCTGAGCATAATTTCAGAGCCTTCGGGAAAACGGGTCGTGCGTCTCCCGCAGTGCCTCGGCAGGGCGTGAAGCCCTGCTTTAGGCGCAGTACAGAGTGTGAATCTTCACCACCCAAGCGCACTCGACGTTTTGCCCTTCATCTTCCGACCCTAAGAACCGACCCGATGCGGCTACACGCTGAAGTCGACGCAGAGCTCAGGAAACATGGTGCCGCGAGCCACTTGAAATATGCTCAGAATGCTGCGGCCCATACCGCTCAAAGTCTGTATTGGTGCGGCTTCCTGGCCTATCGACCAAGTTTACTGGTCATAACTGCGCACTGTGCATAATGGCCGACAGCTGAAATTCTCAGTTCAAGGCATGAGCTTTTTCTCTGGCCGACAACCACCCCCAAGTAGCAATCGAGCACTGCAAAAAAGTCGCGACTTTCTTGCAGTTGGGTGCAATAAAGTCGGAGTCTGGCCTATGCCTTGCTCGATGGCCTGCTAGTGCGAGCTCGCCATATCAAGGTCGGCGCGGTTCTTCTCATCAATATAGATATGCGCCTCGGCCGCCCGGCTGCTGGCGAAACAGCTGACTTCCACATTGGCCAGCGGCTTGCCTTTGTGCAGCACGTCGACGGCGCAGCGGCCGAAGACGCCTTCGATGGTGGCCAGCAGGTTGCGGGCGTAGGGGGTTTCCAGCTTGCCGTCGAGGATCAGGTTGGCGATCAGCACGCCGTCGGCTTTCAGCACGCGGCGCGCGGCGGTCCAGAATTCGCGGGTGACCAGGTGGGCGGGAATGGCTGTGTGCGAGCTGTACACATCGACGACGACGGCGTCGAAGCGGCGCTCGGTGGTGGCGACGAAGCGCCGGGCGTCGTCGGCGATGAACTCGCCGTTGGCCGGCTGGCGCAGGAAGTGCTGCTCGGCGATGCGGCGGATCTCCGGGTCGATGTCGACGTAGGTGTAGCGGTTCAGCGGTTCCTGGTGCGACAGGGTGAAGCCGCCGGCGCCGAGGACCAGGATGTCGCGGTCGCGGTAGGCCAGGTCCTTGAGCAGGATCTGCCGCAGGTGCTGGATGTAGCGGGTGTAGTTGGGCGGTTCAGCGGTGTCGATCAGCGAGGCCAGCGACTTGTTAACCCAGAAGGCGCGGGCGTCCTGCAGGCCGTCTCGGTCGAGCGGGGCGATCTGGTATTCGGCGTAGGCGGTATCGGCGGTGGCCGTCTGCGGCAGGTTGGGGGCGACGATCAGCACGGCGGCCAGCGGGCCGAGGATCAGCGAGGCCTTGCGCCGCCCGTGCAGCAGCAGGGTGCCGGCGAGCAGCCCGAGGGCGCAGATGGCGACGGCGGCGGCGACGCCCAGCCACTGCATGACCAGCAGCGACAGGCTGAGCGAGCCGAGGAAGGAGCCGAGCGTGGACCAGTACAGGGCGATGCCGCTGGCCTCGCCGGTGCGCGCGTGCTTCATCAGGTTGGTCAGGATCGGCACGGTCTGGCCGAGCAGCCAGGCAATCGGGCACAGCACGCCGCCGACGAACAGCAGGTAGGCGATCGGTGTCGGCAGGCCTTTGAACAGTGCATCGACGACTGGCGCCGACAGGCCGAGACCGCAGAGCAGGGCGGCGATCAGGAAATTGCGTGCGACCGTGGCGCGGAACCAGGTGGCGACCCGGGCGCCGGAGGCGTAGCCGAGGGCCAGGGCGAGCAGGAACAGGCCGATGGTCGGGGCGGTGATGACGATGGAACTGCCGACGTGCGGCAGCAGGCGGCGCAGCGCGATGATCTCGGCGCCCAGCGAACAGAAGCCCTCGATGAAGACGATGGTGTGGAGCAGCAGGGGGGCCATGGCGGGGACGGGTTGGGCTGGGGCTGAGGATTCTACGCGATGGGCGGCGACGGCTGCCGCGGGTTCCGGCGCGGCCGTTCAGTCCAGGTGAAGGGTGTTGTCGAAGTGCCAGGTCCGGCGGATTTCGAGCACTTCGTACTGGCGGGACAGGGCTGCCGGGAAGGGTGGATAGGGGACGTTGTTGGTGACGATGCGCCGTATCGCTTCGTCGACTTCCGCCACCCCGCTGGAGACGACGATGGTCACCGACTCCACGTAGCCGTCGCTGCGCACCGCCACCGTCACCATCGGCGCGGTGTGCCGCCGGCTGGCCACGTGACGCACGGTGTCGACCGGGGTGTTGAGCTGGATCCGGCGCATCCAGGCCTCGGCATAGAGCACCAGTTCGACGTTGGGATCGCTGCGTCCCCACAGCCGGGCCCGGCGGGCGGTACTCAAGGAGAGGGGCAGGGGCGGGCGGTTGGCCGTCGCGGCGGTCTGGCGCTGCGCTGCTTCTTCGTCGAGCTGGCGCCCCATAGCCCGCCGCCGCGCCAGCCGGCGTTCGTCTTCTTCCCGATCGGCCTGGGTTCGCGCGGCTTCGCGGCGTTCGGTGTCCTGGCGCGCGGCCTCGGCGCGGGCGGCTTCCTGACGGGCAGCTTCCCGGCGCTGCGCTTCCTGTCTCTCTGCGGCCA
>PHCU01000112.1 GCA_002842345.1 Betaproteobacteria bacterium HGW-Betaproteobacteria-12
CGCCAAGGCCTTCAATGCCTGCAGCAACATGCCGCGCAATGGCGATGCCGAGATCCTGACCGAGCAGCAGATGAAGCACCTGATGGCCTTCCTGTTCGATCCGGCCTCGCCGGTGAACAAGAAATAGAACTTGCGTGATTTGCCCGGCGGTAACCCCGCCGGGCCTTTTTTTGATTTCAAGGATCAACCATGAGCATGAATCGTCGCGAATTCCTCCAGGTGATGGCCGTCGCCGCAGCCGGCGGCATGACCTTGCACAGTGAATGGGCGCTGGCCGAGAAGGGCGCCGGCAAACTCTACGACCTGCCGAAGTTCGGCAACGTCAGCCTGCTGCACATCACCGACTGCCACGCCCAGTTGCAACCTATCTATTTCCGCGAGCCGAGCGTCAATCTCGGTTTCGGAGAGCAATTCGGCAAGGTGCCGCACCTGGTCGGCGACAACCTGCTCAAGCATTTCGGCTTCAAGCCGAACAGCCTCGAGGCGCATGCCTACAGCTGCCTGAATTTCGAGCAGGCCGCCGCAACCTATGGCAAGGTCGGCGGCTTCGCCCATCTGGCGACCCTGGTCAAGCGCCTCAAGGCCAGCCGTCCGGGGGCGCTGCTGCTCGATGGCGGCGACACCTGGCAGGGCTCCGGCACGGCGCTGTGGTCCAACGCCCAGGACATGGTCGACGCCTGCAAGGCGCTCGGGGTCAATGTCATGACCCTGCACTGGGAATCGACCTATGGCGAGGAACGGGTCAAGGAAATCGAGGAGAAGGACTTCGCCGGCGTCGTCGATATCGTCGCCCAGAACGTCAAGACCACCGACTTCGGCGACCCGGTGTTCAAGCCCTACGTGATGAAACAGATGAATGGTGTGCCGGTGGCCATCATCGGTCAGGCCTTCCCCTACACGCCGATCGCCAACCCGCGCTGGCAGACCCCGAACTGGAGCTTCGGCATCCAGGAAGCGAACATGCAGAAGACCGTCGACGAAGCCCGCGCCAAGGGCGCCCAGGTCGTCGTCGTGCTGTCGCACAACGGCATGGACGTCGATCTGAAGATGGCCAGCCGGGTCAAGGGTATCGACGCCATTCTCGGCGGCCACACGCACGACGGCATGCCGGCCCCGGTCATCGTCAAGAATGCCGGCGGCCAGACGCTGGTAACCAATGCCGGTTCCAACAGCAAATATCTCGGCGTGCTCGATTTCGACGTCAAGAACGGCAAGATCGCCGGCTACCGCTACAAGCTGCTGCCGGTGTTCGCCAACCTGCTGCCGGCTGACAAGGACATGCAGGCCTTGATCGACAAGGCGCGCGCCCCCTATCTCGACAAGCTCAGCGAAAAGCTGGCCGTTACCGAGGGCACGCTGTACCGCCGCGGCAATTTCAACGGCACCTTCGATCAGGTCATTGTCGATGCGCTGATGAAAGTGAAGGATGCCGAAATCGCCTTCTCGCCCGGCTTTCGCTGGGGCACCTCGCTGCTGCCGGGACAGCCGATCCTGATGGAGCATGTGCTCGACCAGACCGCCATCACCTATCCGTGGACCACGGTGACCAACATGAGCGGAGAGATGATCAAGACCATTCTCGAGGATGTCTGCGACAACCTGTTCAATCCCGATCCCTACTATCAGCAGGGCGGCGACATGGTGCGCGTCGGCGGCCTGCAATACAGCTGCGATCCGACCGCCAAGGCCGGCCAGCGCATCCAGAACATGATGCTGCGCGGCCAGGCGATCGATCCGGCCAAGAACTACCGCGTCGCCGGCTGGGCGCCGGTGGCCGAGGAGAGCAAGAACGCCGGCGAACCGATCTGGGAAGTCGTCGCCCGCTACCTGCGCGACGTCAAGACGCTGAAACCGGTGCAACTCAACATGCCGAAGCTGGTCGGCGCCAACAACAACCCGGGGATCGCGCTATGAAAAATCTGAAATTCGCCGTGGCCGGCATCGCGCTGGCCTTTTCCGCCGCTGCCTTTGCAGCCGACTGGGCGCCGGGCAGCAGCGACTGGGCCAAGCTGCCAGACGTCAAGGTCAGCAAGCTCGGGCTGTACCTGACGCCGCAGCAGGCCTACGAAATGAAGAAGGCCGACCCGAAGGGCGTCGCGCTGTTCGACGTGCGCACCCGCGCTGAGGCCATGTATGTCGGCATGGCTACGGACGCCGATGCCCTGGTGCCCTACGTCGAGCACCAGGAATTCATGGTCGACTGGGACGACAAGCGGACCATGTACAAGCTCGAGCCGAACCAGGATTTCGTGCCGGAATTCGAGCGCCGCATGAAGCAGCTCGGCTTCGGCAAGGAGTCGCCGGTGATTCTCGTCTGCCGCTCCGGCGACCGCAGCTCGAAGGCCGCCGACCGCCTGCAGGCTGCCGGGTATACCAAGGTGTACAGCGTCGCCGAAGGCTTCGAGGGCGATCGCGCCGAGGACGGGCCGCAGAAGGGGCAGCGCGTGGTCAATGGCTGGAAGAATGCCAAGCTGCCATGGAGCTACAAACTGGACAAGGCGAAGATGTATTTCGCCCGCTGAGCGTGGCGCCGGGGACTGCGGTCCCCGGCTTGCGGGGATGTCGGGAGGGCATTTTTTTTGGTTGGCAAATATCAGTATTTGCTGATTTAATGAAATTAATCGGGCGCCACGGCGTTCATCGGAGAAGAGGAGACACCATGTACAAAGATGCATTGGCCACAATTCTCGACGACAGCGGCAAAGCCGCCGTAAGCCGTCGTTCGTTCATGATGCTCGGGGCCGCCGCTGGCGGTTCGCTATTGCTGCGACCGGGCGGCGCCCAGGCGGCGAGCAAGGTGCACAGCGCGGCGCGCATCGTCATCGCCGGGGCCGGCGCCGCCGGCCTGGCCGCCGCCGCGCAACTGGCCAGCCGTCTGGACGGGGCGCGGATCACGCTGCTCGATGCGCGCAAGGAGCACTTCTACCAGCCCGGCTTCACGCTGGTCGCCGGCGGCATCAAGGAGTCTTCCTACGTGGTATCGACCACCCGCGAATACGTGCCGGGCGGCGTCGAACTGGTCGAGGAGCGCGTCGCCGAGTTCGACCCCGAAGGCAACAAGGTCGTCACCGAGAGCGGCAAGTCCTATCCCTACGATTTCCTCATCGTCGCCACTGGCCTCAAGCTTGACTACGCGGCGATCGCCGGCATGGATACCGAGCAGATCGGCAACAACGGCCTGGGCAGCATCTACCACAGCCCGGCCAAGGCCGAGGCCACCTGGCGGGCCATGTCGAATTTTGCCGATACCGGCGGTGTCGGCGTCTTCCTGCGCCCGGGCACCGAGATGAAATGCGCCGGCGCACCGCTCAAATACACCTTCCTCGCCGACGACCATCTACGCCGCCGCGGCAATCGCGGCAAGGCCGAGATCATCTACAACGCCAACAACAAGGCGCTGTTTTCCGTGCCGATCGTGCACGAAAAGGTCCGCATGCTGTTCGAGGAACGCGGCGTCAAGGTCAATTACGAGCGCATCCTCGAGTCGATCGACATCGGCAAGAAACTGGCCGTGTTCAGGACGCCGATCGGCCCGGTCGAACTGCAGTACGACTTCATCAACGTCATTCCGCCGATGCGCGCCCCCGATTCGGTGCGCAACAGCCCGTTGCGCTGGCAGGAAGGCGGCTGGGCCGGCGACGGCTGGGTCGAGGTGGACAAGCACAGCTTGCGGCACAAGCGCTTCGCCAACGTCTTCGCCGTCGGCGACGTGGCCGGCGTGCCCAAGGGCAAGACGGCAGCCAGCGTCAAATGGCAGGTGCCAGTGGCCGTCGATCACCTGATCGCGACGATCGCAGGCAAGGAATCGGCCGCGGTTTACAACGGCTACACCTCCTGTCCGCTGATCACCCGCCTCGGCCAGGCGATGCTGGTCGAGTTCGACTACAAGGACAACCTGGTCCCCTCCTTCCCCGGCGTCATCGCGCCGCTGGAAGAGCTGTGGATCAGCTGGGTAATGAAGACCATGGCCCTGAAACCCACCTACATCAGCATGCTGCGCGGCCGCGCCTGAGGAGAACATCATGAAAGAACTCGATCCCCTGGTCTTCCTGGCCGTTTTCCATGAAATGCTCGGCCCCTTGCTGTGGCTGATGCTGCTGATCATCGTCGCCGGTACGGCGGCTTTCGTCGCGCTGTTGTTGAAGGAGCGGACCATCCATTCGAAGCGCCTGGTGCGCGCCGAACTCGCCGGCCTGCTCGGCGGCGGCTTGGCCCTGGTGCTGATGGCCAAGGTGTCGTCCTCCGGCTTCACCGATGCCGGCGGCCCGGCCGACTGGTTCCTGATCGCCCTGGTCTTCGGCGTCGGCCTGGTCGGCACCATCGTGATCGTCTACTCGATCCTCGGCTGGCGGGTCCGCCCGGCCGCCTGAGGCCCTCGTCGCGCACCCGAGGCCCGGCGGAGCCAGCGCTCCGGCCGGGCCTTTGGCATTCGCGTGCGGAATGCTGGCGGCAGGTCGCACCGGCAATTACAATGCGTGCTTTGCATTCAAGCGTGCCGGCACGGTCGGCATGTGCACGGGAACCAGGGAGATACAGGCATGGCATCGGTCAACAAGGCAATCATCGTCGGCAATCTGGGCAAGGATCCGGAAGTGCGCTACACGGCCAGCGGCGAGGCGATGTGCAACATCACGGTCGCCACCAGCGAAAACTGGAAGGACAAGGCCACCGGCGAGAAGAAGGAACTGACCGAGTGGCATCGCATTTCTTTCTTCGGCAAGCTGGCCGAAATCTGCGGCCAGTACCTGAAAAAAGGTTCGCAGGTTTATGTCGAAGGCAGCATCCGCACCCGCAAGTGGACTGACAAGGATGGCCAGGAACGCTACACCACGGAAATCCGCGGCGACGAAATGAAAATGCTCGGCTCGCGCCAGGGCATGGGTGGCCAGGCATCCGCCGGCGGCTATGACAGCGAGCCGACTGATTACGCACCGGCGCCGGCGAAAAACAAACCGAAGCCCTCGTTTGACGATCTGGGCGACGACATTCCGTTCTAAGCTCGGGCGAACGTGGCAGGGCGGGAGTCCGCGGCTGCCACGACGATTGATCGAACAATAGTCCCGAACAGGATCGCAACATGGCCAACCCCATCACCTTCAAGGTTCTCGAAGACATCGCCCGCGACCTGTCGGGCGACGAAATCACCTTTCCGACCTTCCTCGACATCACCTTCCAGGTACGCACGGCGCTCAAGGACCCCAACCTGAGCGTCGACCAATTGGCCCGGCTGGTTGGGGCCGAGCCGCTGATGAGTACCAAGATCATCCGCATGTCGAACTCGGTGGCGCTCAATCCGTCCGGCCGCGAGATTGCCGACGTCAAGAGCGCCATTGTCCGCGTCGGCATGGAGGCGGTGCGCACCGTGTCTTTCGCCGTGGCCATGGAGCAGTTGCTGAAATCGAAGCAGATGCATGCCTTCGAGGGCATCTCCAAGAAACTGTGGGAGCACACTTCGCATGTCGCCGCGCTGTGCCGGGTGCTGGCCAAGAAAATGGCCAAGATCAATGGCGACGAGGCGATGTTCGCCGGTCTGGTGCACGATCTCGGCGTTTTCTACCTGATGTCGCGCGCCGCCAACTTCCCCGAACTGGTCGCCGATAAGGCCGAGTTGCACGCCCTGCTGGTCGGCTGGCACGACAGCATCGGCCATGCCCTGCTGTCGGCGCTCGGCTCGCCGGAATCGGTGCTGATTGCCGTCCAGGAGCACGAGACGGATCGCGAGATCGTCGAGGTCAAGACGCTGTCGGACGTGCTCTACGTTGCCAACAAGATCGCCAACCGCAGCGCCAGCTGGCGCGATCCGGAGCTCGACGGGGCCGTCGATACCTCGATGCTGGACAGCCTGTTCGATGCCGAGACGCTGGCCGAGATCGTCGACGAGTCGCAGGAAGAGGTGCAGTCGCTGAAGACCGCTCTCGGCGGTTGAGGCGCTGCCGCTTCCTGAATCACGCCGGCCTAGAGCCGGCGAATTTTTTCCAGCAGCGCCGTCGTCGATTTCTGGTGGATGAACGGGATGGAATGCACCGTTCCGCCCCAGCCGCGTACTTCCGTGCCGCCGACAATCCGCTCCACCGGCCAGTCACCGCCCTTGACCAGGATTTCCGGACGGCAGTCGAGAATGCGTTGCAGCGGCGTGTCCTCGTCGAACCAGGTGACCAGCGCCACGCAGCCGAGCGCCGCCACCACCGCCAGGCGATCTTCCAGGCTATTGACCGGGCGGTCGTCCCCCTTGCCCTGGCGCTTGACTGAGGCATCGCTGTTGAGCGCCACGACCATCGACACGCCGAGGGCCGCCGCCTGCGCCAGATAGGTCACGTGGCCGCGGTGCAGGATATCGAAGCAGCCGTTGGTGAATACCAGCGGCCGGGCCAGTTCCGCCGCACGGGCGGCGAGTTGTTCGGGTGGGCAGATCTTGGCTTCGAAGCGGGGCGTGGCGTAGGTCATGGCGGATTCGGCAGGAACGACAGGCCGCCATTCTAGTGCGGAACCGGGCGTCCTGCTGCATTCGCCCCGGCGGCTGCGATGCGCGGCTCGTCGCCCAGGGGATGCGCGGTAGTTCGCTTGCTGCACTGCGCAAAATTGATCTTTCCGACAAGGAAAATTTAAGCGAATCGGAGTAGAGTCGTGCGCATAATCAATCTGCATGCGGGGCAGATGAAGTGAAGTTACGCAAAAAAATGTGGGGTGTGCTCGGCGCCGTGTTGCTGGCCGCGCTCGCCCTGGACCTGACTATTGCCTGGCGGGAAATCAGCGCCGAGCAGCGCCTCGAGCAGGAGCTCGATGTGCACGCCATGCGGGCCTTGCTGATGGCGACCCGGCGGGTCTATCACCAGCAGTTCATCGCCAGCGGTCTGGAAGTGAACGAGAAGACCGTCGGCTTCCTGCCGGCGCATGCGATGACGCGCATCTCGGCGGACTACGCCAGCTGGACCAACAACGGCTATCGCTTCAACAACGTCTCGGATCGGCCGCGCAATCCGGCCAATCGGGCCGATCGCTTCGAAATGGCGGCGATCGACTACTTCCGCGCCAATCCGCAGGTCGCCGAACGCCTGATGCCGATCGAGGACGAGCAGGGAAAGCGCTGGGTGCATTACACGGCGCCGATCTGGATCGAGGCCTATTGCCTGAAGTGCCATGGCGACCGCGAGCAGGCGCCGGCGAGCATCCGCGAGCAGTACGCCGAATCCTACGACTACAAGCTCGGCGACCTGCGCGGCGTGATGAGCATCAAGCTGCCGCTGGAGCGTTTCGAGGCCAATCTCTGGCAGCGCTGGAGCGGCAACCTGTGGCGCGATCTGCTGGCCTACCTGGTCATCTTCGTGGTGGTCGGGGTGATGCTCGACCGCCTCGTGCTGCGTCGGCTGGTCGAACTGCGCGCCAGCGCCCTGCGGCTGTCGGCCGGGGCGCACGACAGCCGGGTGCCGGAAGCGGGGCAGGACGAACTGGCCGAACTGGCGCGGGCGTTCAACCAGATGGCGGATAACGTTGCCTCGCGCCAGCAGGCGCTGGCGACGCAGCGCGATTTGCTCGAGGACATGGTGGCGGCGCGCACCGCCGAACTGGCGGCAACCAAGGAGGAGGCGGAAGCGGCGACGCGGGCGAAGAGTGCCTTCCTGGCCAACATGAGTCACGAAATCCGGACGCCGCTCAACGCCATCGCCGGCATGATCCACCTGATGCGTCGGGCCGGCCTGCCGCCGGAACAACTGGAGCGCCTGGAAAAGCAGGAGGTGGCCAGCCGCCATCTGCAGGAGGTGATCAATCAGGTGCTCGATCTGTCGAAGATCGAAGCCGGCAAGCTGGTGCTGGAAAGCGTCGTCTTCGACCCGGCCGGCCTCGTCGAGAATGTGCTCTCGATCATCCGGCCGAGTGCCAGCGAAAAGGGCCTGCAGGTGCTGCGCGAATTGTCGCCACTGCCCTGTCTGGTCGGCGACCCGACGCGCATCCAGCAGGCGCTGCTCAATTGCGCCAGCAACGCGGTCAAATTCACCGAGCACGGCGAAATAAAGCTGTCGGCAAGTATCGTCGCCGAGGATGCGGCGGGGGTCGTGCTGCGCTTCGTCGTCAGCGATAGCGGGATCGGTATCGAGCCGGCGGTGCTGGCGCGCCTGTTCAATGCCTTCGAGCAGGCCGACAACTCGACGACGCGCCAGTATGGCGGTACCGGCCTGGGGCTGGCGCTGACCCGCAAGCTGGCACAGGCCATGGGCGGCGATGCCGGCGGGCGGAGCACGCCGGGGGCGGGCAGCACTTTCTGGTTCACCGTGCACCTGCCCAGGGCCGAGGGCGAGCGACAGGAGCCGGCGGCACCCATCGGCGATCCCGAAGCCGAACTGCGCCAGCGGTTTGCCGGCCGGCGCATCCTGCTGGCCGAAGATGAGCCGATCAACCAGGAAATCACCGTCATGCTGCTGGCCGAGGCCGGGCTGCACGTCGACACCGCCGATGATGGCGCCGTGGCGCTGGCCAAGCTGGCCGAAGGCAACTACGACCTGGTGCTGATGGATATGCAGATGCCCAACCTGGATGGCCTCGAGGCGACCCGCCGCCTGCGGGCGCCGCCGCTTTCCTGCCGGCTGCCGGTGATCGCCCTGACCGCCAATGCCTTTGCCGAAGACCGGCTCCTCGCCAAGGCGGCCGGCATGGACGATTTCATCAGCAAGCCAGTCGATCCGCCGGTGTTCTTCCGCCTGTTGCTGAAGTGGTTGGAGCAGGGGGCGAAGTAGCCGGGGCCGGGCGCTGCCCGCCAAAGCTTTCAGGCGGTGACGGTGGCAGTGCCGGTCTGGCCGCTGCGCCAATCGGCGAGGGCGGCGAGCGCCTCGTCCAGGCCGGGGAGCAACGCCACGCCATCGAGCCTGGCGAGGCGCAGGATGCCGCCACCGCCAGCCCAGAGGGCGACAGGGGCCGGTAGCAGGCGCCGCAACTGCTGCAGCAGGGCGGGAATCTGGCGCTGCGGGAAGGCCGCCGAAAAGGACAGGGCAACGATGTCGGCGTGATGGGCGACGGCGGCGCGGCCGATCTCCAGTAGCGGCATCTGGGTGCCGAGCGGAATGCACTCGGCGCCTTCCAGCGCGAACAGGGCCTCGACCATCAACAGACCGAGCACGTGCGCTTCCTCGGGCACGCTGGTCAGCAGGATGCGCGGCCCCTGGCTGCCGCCGGGCAGGGCGGCGATGGCCTGGCGCAACAGGCGCTTGGTCAGCTCGGTAAACAAATGTTCCTCGAAAACCTCGAAGCGGCCGTCCTCCCAGGCTTCGCCGACGCGCTGCGTCAGCGGCGCCACGGTGTCCTGGACAAAACGCTGCAAGCCCTGGCGCGCCAGGCGCTGCTGCATTGCCTGCTGGTAGGCGGCCCCGTCGTGCTGCTTGATCAGGGCCAGCAGGTCGGCGACGTCGCTGCCGCTGGCGGAATCACGCTGCTGGGCGGCGGCGCGGCGCGGCGCCAGCGCGTTCAGTTCGGCGCCGGGCAGGGCCAGCAGCTTGCCCGGCCGGTGGCCCATGTCCATCAGACGTTTGATCAGGCGCAGGCGGTCGACCTGTTCGGCCGGATAGCTGCGCTCACCGTTTGCGTCGCGGTCGGGAACCGGAAAGCCGTAGCGGCGTTCCCACATGCGCAGGACATCCTTGGACAGACCGGTGTCGCGTTCGACGGCAGCAATGTTGAAACTGGGATTGCTCATTTTTGTCCTGAACAAATGTTAGACAAACTGTTGACAGGCAGGCTTTCGATGTCTATCTTACGAACAAACGTCCTATTTGTCTAGGACAAACATATGGAGTTGAACATGCTTAAGAACCTCAAGCGTTGGCTGGGCATTGCCGGTGTGGTTTCCCTCGGGATCGTCCCGGCGGCTTCGGTCGCGGCCTGCCCGGCGCTGCTCGATCACACCTTCCCCGGCCTGCAGGACGGTAAGCCGCAATCGCTCTGCCAATACCAGGGCAAGGTCGTCCTGGTCGTCAATACCGCCAGCTTCTGCGGCTTCACCGCGCAGTACGAGGGCCTGGAAAAACTCTATGCCCGGCTCAAGGACCGCGGGCTGGTGGTGGTCGGCTTTCCCTCCAACGATTTCGGCGAGCAGGAGCCGGGTAGCGAAAAGGAAATCGCCGACTTCTGCCGGCTGACCTATGGCGTCGAGTTTCCGATGATGGGCAAGACGGTGGTCAAGGGCCGGGCGGCCAATCCCTTTTACCGGAAGCTGGCCGACCTTACCGGCAGCCAGCCGCAGTGGAATTTCCACAAGTACCTGATCAACCGCGACGCCTCACAGGTGCTGGCCTACGGCAGCCGGACCACGCCGGAAGATCGGGAACTGCTGGACAAGATCGACGAGTTCCTCCGTTAACCCGGTGGCCGTCGCTGGTCACGGCTGCCCACTACAAGGAAAAATGATGAACAGGAAGCAACGCATCGCCGTCGTCGGTGCCGGCATCTCCGGCCTAGCCTCCGCCTGGCTGCTCGGCCGCCGCCACGACGTGACGCTGTTCGAGGCCGGCGACTACCTCGGCGGTCATACCAATACCGTCGACGTGACGCTGGAAGGGCGGACGCATCCGGTCGATACCGGCTTCCTGGTCTTCAACGAAAAGACCTATCCCAACCTGATCGCGATGTTCGCGCTGCTCGGCATCGACAGCGTCGAGACCGAGATGTCCTTCGCCGTCAGCCTGGAAAACCCGGACCTGGAGTGGGCCGGCAGCAGCCTGGCGACTGTCTTCGGCCAGAAGCGCAATCTGCTGCGCCGGCCGTTCTGGGCCATGCTCTCCGATATCCTGCGCTTCAATCGCGAGAGCACCGCCTGGCTGGCTTCGCACCCGGACAAACAGCGCAGCCTGCGCGATTTTCTTAGCGAAGGCCGCTATTCCGCCGCTTTCGCCGACTGGTACCTGCTGCCCATGGCCGCCGCCATCTGGTCCTGCCCGACCGGCCAGATGCGCGACATGCCGCTCGCCACCTTCATCCGTTTCTGCCAGAACCATGGTCTGCTACAGGTTTTCGACCGGCCGCTGTGGCGCACCGTGAAGGGCGGCGGGCGCGAATACGTGAATAAGATCGCCGACCAGCTCGACGATATCCGCTTGGCCTGCCCGGTCAGCGCCGTGACTCGGGAGGCTGGCGGTCTGCGCGTCACCCATGCTGGCGGCAGCGAACATTTTGACCAGGTGGTGATGGCCTGCCACAGCGACCAGGCCCTGGCCATCCTCGGCTTCACCGCTACCGACAGCCAGCGCGAAGTGCTGTCGGCGATCCGCTACCAGCCCAACCGCGCCCTGCTGCATACCGACCCGGCCCTGCTGCCGCGCGATCGCAAGCTGTGGTCGGCGTGGAACTACTTCGCCGGCTCGGGACAACCGGGCGAGCAGCCGGTCGGCGTTTCCTACCTGATCAACAAGCTGCAGCCGCTGCCGTTCAAGACGCCAGTCGTCGTCACCCTGAACCCGGCACGCGAGCCGGACCCGGCCACGGTCATCGCCGAGTTCGACTATGCCCACCCGATCTTCGACGGCCCGGCCATCGCCGCCCAGCAGCGGCTGGCGGCGGTGCAGGGCGACAACGGCATCTGGCTGGCCGGCGCCTGGGGCAGCTACGGCTTCCACGAGGATGGCCTGAAATCGGCGCTGCGCGTGGCCAACGCTCTCGGCATCAGCGCTCCGTGGCAAGGCGCTGCGGCGCCGCTGGCGCACACCCTGGAACGGGTCTGATCATGGCTGCTTGTCCGCGCCTGTTCCTCGGCCACGTGATGCACCGGCGCCTCCGGCCGGCGGTCAATGCCTTCGTCTATCCGGTGTTCTACGTGCAACTGCCGCTGGCCGACCTGGCGGCGGCACGCCGCCCGCTGTTCTCGCTCGATCGCTTCAATCTGCTGGCCTTTCATAACCGGGATCATGGTCCGCGCGACGGCAGTCCGCTGCTGCCGTGGATCCGCGAACGGCTGCGCGAGCGCGGCCTGGCCGACGACGGCGAGATCGTGCTGCAATGCTTTCCGCGCGTCCTCGGCTACGTCTTCAACCCGGTCAGCTTCTGGTTCTGTCACGACCGCCAAGGGGCGCTGATCGCCGTGCTGGCCGACGTCAGCAACACCTTCGGCGGCCGCCACCGCTATCTGCTGCACAACCCGGATGGCGCACCGCTGCGCGACGGCCAGGAACTGCGGGCGCGCAAGGAATTCCACGTCTCGCCGTTCTGCGACGTCGCCGGCGGCTACCGCTTCCGTTTCCACCTGCAGCGCCCGTGCCCGCTGGTCCGCATCGACTACGACGATGCCGAAGGCGAGTTGCTGCTGACCTCGATTTCCGGCCGGGCACAAGCCTGGTCGTCCGCGGCGCTGCTCGCCGATTTTGCCCGCATGCCGCTGCTGACGGCCGGCGTCATGTTCCGTATCCACTGGCAGGCGCTGAAGTTGTGGCTGAAGGGCGTGCCCTTCGTCGGCGCCCGGCCGCGCGCGACCTCCCAACCCCTCCAGGAATCGACCAAATGAACAACACCCTGACCCTGCGCGGCAGCGACAGCCTGGCCCGCGACACCCGTCTGGTTTTCCGGCTGCTGGAACAAATCTCCGGCGGCCTGCTCGAAATCCGCCTGCCCGGCGGCGACAGCTATCTGTTCGGCGACGGCGAGCACGGCGTGACGCTGAGCGTGCACGACGAGGCGATGTTCGGCCAGGTGCTGGCGCGCGGCGACATCGGCCTGGCCGAAGCCTATCTCGACGGCTATTGGGATTCGCCAGACCTCACCGGCCTGCTGACCCTGCTGGCCAGGAATCGGGAGACCCTGAAACGGGCCGTCTACGGTTCCTGGCACGGCCTGCTGGCAGCGCGTCTACGCCACTGGCTTAACGGCAACAGCAAGGCCGGCAGCAAGCGCAACATCATGGCCCACTACGATCTCGGCAACGATTTCTACAAGCTCTGGCTCGATCCGGGCATGAGCTATTCGAGCGCCCTCTACCGGACCGCCGAGGCCGGCGATCTGGAAATGGCACAGCGCGCCAAGTACCGCCGCATCCTGCGCCGCCTGCGCTCCGAACCCGGACAAAGCGTGCTGGAGATCGGCTGCGGCTGGGGTGGCTTTGCCGAACTGGCGGTGGCCGAAGGCTTGCAGGTTACCGGCCTGACGCTGTCGCCGGCGCAGTTGGAGATCGCTCGCCGGCGCGTGCCGCAGGCCGACCTGCGCCTGCAGGACTACCGCGACACGACGGAACAGTTCGATCACCTGGTTTCCATCGAGATGTTCGAGGCAGTCGGCGAACGCTGGTGGCCGACCTATTTCCGCACCGTCGCCCGGGCACTGAAGCCGGGTGGCCGGGCGGTGATCCAGAGCATCACCATTCGCGACGACCTGTTTGCCGACTATCGTCAGGGCACCGATTTCATCCAGCAATACGTCTTCCCCGGCGGCATGCTGCCCTCACGTGCTGCCTTCCGCGCCGCCGCCGCCCGTCAGGGCCTGGCGGTGCGGGCGGAGTACGCCTTCGGCGAGGATTACGCCCGCACCCTGGCCGAATGGCGCCTGGCTTTCGAAGCCAATTGGCCGCAAATCGCCGCCCTCGGTTTCGACGAGCATTTCCGTCGCCTGTGGCGGATGTACCTCTGCTATTGCGAAGCCGGCTTTCGGGCCGGCAACATCGATGTCGTGCATTTTGAACTCGCGCATCGCTAGCGGTGCGGCGATCAGTAGCGGCCGTCGCCGGCTGTTGCTCGGCCTGCTCGCCGCACCGTTCGCCGCCCAGGCCAACAGCGATCCCACCGTCGGCCTGACGCGCTGGGGCAGCGGCACGTTCCGGCGCTTCGGCTTTCTCGTCTACGAAGCCACGCTGTGGGCCGGCGCCGACCCGCAACGCCCGCCACTGGCCCTGCGTCTGACCTACAAGCGCAAAATCGCCGGCAAGGCGATCGCCGAAGCCAGTGTCAAGGAAATGCGCCAACTCGGGGTGGCCGAGGAGAAGCAACTGCGCCTCTGGGGCGAGCAGATGGAGCGCATTTTCCCGGATGTCCGGCCGGAGGACGAGATTCTCGGCCTGCACCTGCCGCAAGGCGCGCGTTTTTTCCACAACGGCCGGCCGATCGGGACGGTGGACGAACCGGCCTTCGCCGAGGCCTTCTTCGCCATCTGGCTGGATCCGCGGACGACTGCGCCGGAATTGCGGGCGGCGTTGTTGAGGCGGGTGTGATGGGGTTTTCTTTCTATCAACCGCTGGTTTCCCCCGTTTGCTGGCGGGGTTCTTCGTTTTCTGAACTTGGGGGTTCCGCGCTGGAGGCGCGGGCGTACTTTCTTTTGTGTGGCCAAAAGAAAGTAGCCAAAGAAAAGGCCACCCCTGGGTCGGCGCCGGGCTGCGCCCG
>PHCU01000280.1 GCA_002842345.1 Betaproteobacteria bacterium HGW-Betaproteobacteria-12
TAGGGCCTGTTCACAGTAGCTGATTTGTGTTTACATCCTGGAATTTGGATGTTGCACATGGATCGGCGAATGTTGAACGATGAACAGTGGTTGCGGATAGCGGATTTGCTGCCGGGGAAGCCGACCGATAAAGGCGGTCGAGCGGCAGATAACCGACAGTTTGTCGAAGCAGTTTTGTACCTTGCCCGTACAGGATCGCCATGGCGGGACCTGCCCAAGGAGTTGGGCAACTGGCACTCGGTGTATGTCCGGTTTGCGCGTTGGGAAGGGTACGGCGTCTGGCACCGCGTAGCCGAGGCGCTGCAAGGCGATGCCGACCTGGAAGAGTTATTCATCGATGCGACGATTGTTCGCGCCCACCAGCATGCGGCAGGCGCCCCCAAAAAAACGGTAGCGATCAGGCGATCGGCCGCTCGCGGGGCGGACTGACCACCAAAGTCCATGCCTGTGTCGATGCCCTTGGCAATCCGGTTCGTTTGATCCTGACGGCAGGCCAGGTTGCCGATGTTACGCAAGGTGCCGCCTTGATCGAGGCCATTCCTACTGGCGCAGTCATCGCCGACAAGGGCTACGACAGCGATGCCTTGGTCAACATCATCGAAGCCACAGGCGCCGAGGCCATCATCCCGCCGCGGAGTAACCGCAACACTCAACGCAAAGTCGACTGGCATCGATACAAGGCGCGAAACCTCGTCGAACGATTTTTCAATCGCCTCAAGCAGTTCCGTCGTATCGCAACCCGATACGACAAACTCGCCAACCGATTCAACGCCTTTCTGCATCTCGCTTGCGCCTATATCTGGTTACTGTGAACGCGCCCTAGGGGATGAGTGGTTGACCGCGCCCGGCCGGCGAAGTTTTCCCGGCGCTATCGCCCCGGCCGGCAGGCTTCGCCCAGGACGGGCGGCTGCGGCGCCGTGGCCGGTGCCGGGCCGGGGCGCGCCCGCAGCAGCAGGATGTTGATGCCGAGCAGCCCGCTCAGCAGCGCCGCGGCGCCCAGGTTGTGGGCCACGGCCAGGGCCAGCGGCAGGGCCAGCAGGACGTTGCCGAGGCCGAGCGCGATCTGCAGCAACAACAGGCCGAGCAGCAGGCCGCCCCAGTGCCGCCAGCGGCGTTCGCCGGAACCGAGCAAGCGCACGGCCAGCGCCCCGGCGAGGATGGCGACGACGAGGGCGCCGACCCGGTGCGTCCAGTGGATGGCGGTCAGGGCGGTGGCCGGCAACAGCTCGCCGGCGGCGGTCTGGCCCAGCTCGCGGTGCAGGCTGAAGGCCTGGGCGAAATCCATGGCCGGGCGCCATTGCCCCTGGCACAACGGCAAGTCCGGGCAGGCGAGGGCGGCGTAGTTGCTGCTGACCCAGCCGCCGAGGGCGATCTGGACGACGACGGCAAGCAGCGCGGCGGCCGCCAGCGCCCGCGTGCCCAGCCCGACGTCTGCCGACGGAGTGACCGGGCGGCGACTCAGGGCCAGGCCGAGCAGCAGCGCCAGCGTCGTCATGCCGCCGAGCAGGTGCAGCGTGACGATGAGCGGCTTGAGCAGCAGGGTCACCGTCCACATGCCGAGCGCCGCCTGCAGGCCGACGATCGCTAGCAGCAGCGTCGGCAGTGTCGGCGACTGCTGGCGGCGCAGTTCCGTCCGCCACGCCAACAGGCACAGGCCGAGAATCAGCAGGCCGAGCGTGCCGGCGGCATAGCGGTGGATCATCTCCTTCCACGCCTTGCCGGCATCGACCGGCTGCTGCGGGTAGGCCGCGGCGGCGGCTTGCTGTTCGTGCGCGGCCTCCGGTACGCCGAGCCAGTGGCCGTAGCAGCCCGGCCAGTCGGGGCAGCCGAGGCCGGCGTCTGACAGGCGGACGTAGGCGCCGAGGCCGATCACGACAACGGCCAGCAGCGTGGCGGCGAGCAGCAGACGGCGATACAGATGCATCGACTTAGAAGGCGATCAGGCGGTCGGCGAACAGCGCGGCGAAGAGCAGCGTCAGGTAGAGAATCGAGTAGCGGAAGGTGCGCCGCGCCAGGTCGTCGCTGTAATGCCGGCAGAGGGCGATGGCGTAGGCCAGGAAAACCAGGTCGAGCAGGCTGATGGCGACCAGGTAGAAGGTTCCGCTCATGCCCAGCGACACCGGAATCAGGCTGGCGGCGGCGAGCATCAGCGTGTACCAGAGGATGTGCTGGCAGGTGAAGGCGACGCCATGCGTCACCGGCAGCATCGGCAGGCCGGAGCGGGCATAGTCGTCGCGCCGGTAGCAGGCCAGCGCCCAGAAATGCGGCGGCGTCCACAGGAAGATGATCAGGAACAGCACCAGCGGCTCGGCCGAGACCTGGCCGGTCATCGCCGTCCACCCGAGCAGCGGCGGCATGGCGCCGGAAGCGCCGCCGATGACGATGTTCATCGGCGTCGCCGGCTTCAGGATCAATGTGTAGATCACCGTGTAGCCGACGAAGGTGGCCAGCGTCAGCCACATCGTCAGGTCATTGATGAAGGTATGCAGCAGCCACAGGCCGGCGGCGCCGAGCAGCGTCGCCAGGGTCACTGTTTCCAGCGGCGAGATGTCGCCGCGGGCCGTTGCCCGCCAGGCAGTGCGCGCCATCTTGGCATCGACGGTACGCTCGACCAGGCAGTTCAGCGCCGCGGCGGCGAAGGAGACCAGGGCGATGCCCAGGGCGGCGACAAGGAAGCGCAGCAGCGGCGGGAAGCCCGGCGTCGCCAGGAACATGCCGATCATCGCGGTGAACACGATCAGGCTGTTGACCCGCGGCTTGCATAGCTGGGAGAAGGCGGCCAGACGCTGGCCGAAGCTCAGGGTGGGGGCGGGG
>PHCU01000281.1 GCA_002842345.1 Betaproteobacteria bacterium HGW-Betaproteobacteria-12
GATGGCGTCGATGGCGTGTTTTTCGGCTCGGCCGACCTTGCCGCCTCCTATGGCTATCTGGGACAGTCCACCCACCCGGAGATCGTCGCCGCCATCGAGGTGGGCCTGCGCCGTACCCGGGCCGCCGGCAAGGCGGGCGGCGTGCTGTGCAGCGACCGGCAGCTGAACCAACGTTACATGGCCGCCGGCGCCAATTTTGTTGCGGTCGGGGTCGATGCGCTGTTGCTCAGCGCGGCGACCACGGCCTTGTGCCAGAGCTACAAGCCGGCGGCGGTGGCGGCCGGCGTGCCCGGCTCGTATTGAACGGATTTAACCATAACCCAGGCCATCGCTGAATGGCCGGCGAGACAAGCAGCAGACAACCAAAGGAGCGAAGACAATGGCAATGACAGGCGTTTTACGACCGGGGCACGGCGCGATCCGCGTGCTCGACCTCGACGAGGCGGTGCACCACTATCGCGACATCCTCGGCCTGGTGGAAACCGGGCGCGATGCCCAGGGCCGGGTGTATCTGAAGTGCTGGGACGAGCGCGACCACAACAGCGTCGTGCTGCGCCAGGCGGACCGGGCCGGCATCGATTTCTTCGGTTTCAAGGTGCGCGACAAGGCCACCCTCGACCAGCTGGAAGCCGACCTGCGCGCCTACGGCCTCAGTACCGAACGCATCCCGGCCGGCGAGATGCTGGAAACCGGCGAGCGCGTCCGCTTCGAAATTCCCTCCGGCCACCTGATCGAGCTCTATGCCGAGAAGAAGGCCGTCGGCAACGGCCTGCAGGTGCAGAACCCGGCGCCGTGGACCAAGGCTTCGGAAAACGGCATCGCGCCGGTGCGCCTCGACCACTGCCTGCTCTACGGCCCGAACATCGCCGCCGTGCAGAAGATTTTCACCGAAGTGCTCGGCTTCTACCTGGTCGAGCGCGTGCTCGCCCCGGACAACGAAACCAGCGCCGCCATCTGGCTGTCCTGCTCGCACAAGGTGCACGACATCGCCTTCGTCGAGCACCCGGAGCCGGGCAAGCTGCATCACCTGTCCTTCCTGCTCGAAAGCTGGGAAGAGGTGCTGCGCGCCAGCGACATCCTGTCGATGAACAACGTGCCGATCGACATCGGCCCGACCCGCCACGGCATCACCCGCGGCTGCACGATCTACGCCTGGGACCCGTCCGGCAACCGGTTCGAGACTTTCATGGGCGGCTACCAGCCCTACCCCGACTACGAACCGACGACCTGGACATTCGACGGCCTGGGCGCCGGCGGCGGGCTGGATTACCCGCAGCGCAAGCTGCATGAAACTTTCCTCACCGTCGTGACCTGAGGCAGTTCACGATGAAACCCTACGCGGAACGCGAGGCTTGCGCCGTGCTGGTCGGCGCCACCGGCGCTTTCGGCACGGCGATCACCGGGCGCCTGCTCGCCGCCGGCCTCGGCGTCATCGCCGTCGCCCGCTCGGCCGACAGCCTGCAGGCACTGAGCGCCAGCCAGCCCGGCATCAAGGCCTGCGTCGCCGACATCGGCAGCGATACGGCGATTGCCGCCATCGCCGCCGCCATCGACAAGCCGGTGCGCATGCTGGTGCACGGCCCGGGCGTGGCGGTGGCCGGCGGCATCCTGACAGCGCCGACCGAGTCGATGGTCGACGCGGTGAACATCAAGGTCGGCGGCCTGCTCCGCCTGGTGCGGGCGGCCGATGCCAACCTTTCGGCGGGCTCGCGCATCGTCGCCATCGGCGGCCACTACGGCCTGGAGCCGACCGCCTACGCGGCAGCGGCTGGCGTCGCCAATGCCGCCATCCTCAATGTCGTACGCCAGTTGAGCCTGGCCTACGGGCCGCGCGGCATCACCGCCCACACCGTCGTGCCCGGCCCGGCCGACAGCGAACGTCTGCGCCGCGTTGCCGCCACCCGGGCCGAACAACGCGCCTGCAGCACCGAGGAGGTGCTCGCCGAAATGCGCGCCGAATCCTCGCTCGGCATCCTCAGCACCCCGGAACAGATTGCCTGGGCCGTCACCCTGCTGCTCGCCCCCGAGGCCGACGCGATGACCGGTTCCAGCCTGATGCTCGACGCCGGCCGCCGGCGCGGCCTGCCCTGACCC
>PHCU01000282.1 GCA_002842345.1 Betaproteobacteria bacterium HGW-Betaproteobacteria-12
GTGGATCTTCTTGATCGCGTCGGCGAAGTTGCGGGTATCGGGGCGCAGGTTGACCGGCTTGTGCATGGCGTCGATGGTCGCCGGATCGAGCGATTCGAAGCCGATCAGGAAACCCTTGCAGCCGCTGCGCTGCGCCGATTTCAGCAGGTCGTCGTGTTCGACGATGTTGAGACAGGTCTGGCCGGCCCACTCCTTGCCGCAGTCGGCCATGCGGTCGAACAATTCCTTGGCGCGCTTGATGTAGCGCGGTCCGGCGCCGACGATGTTGTCGTCGATGATGAACAGGCGCTTGGACTTGATCGAGTTGATCTCGTCGATGATGTCGTCGATTTCGCGCACCCGGTAACGCGAGCCGTTGAAGGCGGTGACCGAGCAGAAGTTGCAGTTGATCGGGCAGCCGCGGCCGGTCTGCACCGTATCGACGAAGTACTTGCCGGTCAGCAGGTCGCGCCGTGGCGGCCGCAGCTTGGTCAGTTCCGGCAATTGGCAGGAGCGGTAGACACGCTGCATCTGGCCGCGCTCGAAATCCTCCAGCACCTTCGGCCAGATGTTCTCGCCTTCGCCGACGACCACCGTATCGGCGTAGCGCAGCGCCTCGTCGGTCATGTAGGAAACGTGGATGCCGCCCATGACGACCGGCACGCCGCGCTGGCGGAACTCACCGGCGATCTCGTAGGCGCGCGGCGCCAGCGGCGTCATGCAGGTGATGCCGACGAGATCGACCGGCTGGTCGAAATCGAGATCGGTCATCGCCTCGTCGATGATCTGCACATCGTAGTGTTCCGGCGTATACCGGGCGATCCACGCCAGGTTCAGCGGCGGCAAGGCCAGTACCTTGATGTTCGAGTGCAGGCTGCCCTTGAACGAGGGATTGATCAGCAGGATCTTCTTCATGGCGGGCATCCGGTTTGGCTGGGGCGCCGTGCAGTATGGCCGATCGCGGGCCGGCTTGCCAATCGCATTCCGCTCCGCCGGTGGGCGCCCCTGGCGCGGTGTGCGGCCACCGGACGGGGCCTGCCGCCGCAGCGGCAGGCCCGGCAAAACATCAGACCTTCAACAACTTGCCGACTTTTTCCAGCAGCTTCGGGCCCACGCCCTTGGCGCGCACCAGTTCGTCGAGCTTGGCATAGGGCCGGGCAGCGACGATGGCTTCGGCGACGGCCTGACTAAGACCCTTGACCGCCGCCAGTTCGCCGACGCTGGCCTTGTTGACCGAGACCGGTGCGGCCGCAGCGGCAGGCTTGGCAACGGGTTTAGCTGCAGCCTTGGCGGCGGGCTTGAGCGCCGCCGGCTTGGCTGCACTCTTCTTTGCCGCCGGTTTCTCTGCGGTCTTCTTTGCCGCCGGCGTTTCGACCAGAGGAGCAGGCGCGGCCGGCAGATTGCGGTAGTCGCGCGTCAGGTAACCGGCCGGCGTCCATTCGCGCAGCATCACGGTCAGCGCCGCACCGGCATTGGCGGTCACGGCCGGCACGCTGTAGTGGCAGTCGCTCCAGGTCGTACCACCGGACAGGACGCCGAGCACCAGGCTGGCGACCGGCGTGCCGACCCAGGCGCCACCGGCATAGGGGACATCCAGCGCCCAGACTTCCAGGGTCAGCGTGCCGCTGATGTTTTCCGGAGCGCGCGGGCTGGCAATGCTTTCGATGGCGATCTCGGCGACACCGTCCTTCAGCTGGCAACTGACGGCACCGTGCATGAACGGCTGAAAGAAGGTCTGCGCGGTCGGATAGACCGACAGGTCACGCACACGGACCTGGCCGTCGGTCCCTTGCCAGACCAGCGCCAGGGACATCACCTGCTGGGCGCAACCGGCCGGAGGCAGGGCCGTGACGCAAGCGGCGACGTTGAACGAACCGGGTGTCGGCTGCAGGGCCAGTTCGGCAACCTTGACGCCGTTCAGCGCCAGGCCGTCGAAACCGGCCGCGCTGGCCCACAACTGCAGGGCCCATTGGCCGCCGTCGGCCAGATCGGCTTCGGCCAGGCTGACATCGGCATTGAGATGGACGAAGTCGCCATCAAGACAGTAACCGTGGTTGAGACCCAGACCGGTAGTCTCGATCGAGGCGGAATAATTCGTCATGTGCACAGGCTGC
>PHCU01000113.1 GCA_002842345.1 Betaproteobacteria bacterium HGW-Betaproteobacteria-12
TCAGTTCAATGCGTGATGTATCGCCCGCAGTAATTCCGAGCAGCCCCCGGTTTTGTAGGTTCTTGTGCAGGATTCACCCCATTGATTTATTCCCCGGCATGGCTGCGTCGGGGTCACTCAGGCCGCCCGACCATCGGGCCAATCCGTCGCCCGCCATAACAAATGCCAACAGCGACGAGGAAAGGAAACAGCACCATGACGACACCCGTCGACAGCTTTGCCGATCTCGGACTTAGCGACTCACTTCTCAAGACCCTGGCCGACATCGGCTACGAAACGCCGTCGCCCATCCAGGCCGAGTGCATTCCCGTGCTGCTCGAAGGCCATGACCTGATCGGCATGGCCCAGACCGGCACCGGCAAGACCGCCGCCTTCGCCCTGCCGCTGATGGAACAGATCGACGTCAAGCTGACCAAGCCGCAGGCGCTGGTTCTGACGCCGACGCGCGAACTGGCCATCCAGGTCGCCGAGGCGCTGCAAAGCTACGCCAAGAACCTGCCCGGCTTCCATGTGCTGCCGATCTACGGCGGCCAGAGCTACACCATCCAGTTGAAGCAATTGTCGCGCGGCGCCCACATCATCGTCGGCACGCCGGGCCGGGTGATGGACCATCTGGAGCGCAAGACGCTCAATCTCGACCATCTGAAGACCATGGTCCTCGACGAAGCCGACGAAATGCTGCGCATGGGCTTCATCGACGACGTCGAGTGGATTCTCGAACGCACGCCGGAAAAGCACCAGACCGCGCTGTTCTCGGCGACCATGCCGGAGCAGATCCGCCGCGTCGCCCAGAAGTACCTGGTCGAGCCGCGCGAAATCAAGATCAAGTCGGCCACCGCCACCGTCGCCGCGATCCGTCAGGTGTACTGGCAGGTGTCCGGCATGCACAAGCTCGACGCGCTGACCCGCATCCTCGAAGTCGAAGAGGATTTCGACGCCGCCATCATCTTCGTCCGCACCAAGAACGCCACCGTCGAACTGGCCGACAAGCTGGCCGCCCGCGGCTATGCCGCCGCCGCGCTGAACGGCGACCTCAACCAGCAGATGCGCGAACGCGTCATCGAGCAGCTGAAGTCGGGCGCCCTGGACATCGTCATCGCCACCGACGTCGCCGCCCGCGGCATCGACGTGCCGCGCGTCAGCCACGTCGTCAATTACGACATCCCCTACGACACCGAAGCTTACGTGCACCGTATCGGCCGCACCGGCCGCGCCGGCCGCACCGGCAACGCCATCCTCTTCGTCGCCCCGCGCGAAATCCGCATGCTGCGCACCATCGAGCGCGCCACCCGGTCGCCGATCGCGCCGCTCACCCTGCCCTCGCGTGCCGACGTCACCAACAAGCGCGTCGCCGGCTTCAAGGAAAAGGTCGCCGAGGTGCTCAACGCCGAAGGCCTCGACTTCTTCGCCAACATCGTTGCGCAGATTGCCGAGGAGCAAAACGTCGGCGCCGAGGAAGTCGCTGCCGCGCTGTGCCAGATGGCCCAGGAAGGTAAACCGCTGCAGATCCCCGGCGAAGATCCGGCACCGGCCCGGGCGCCGACGCCGTTCGGCACGGACAGCCGCCGTCCTTCCAGCTTTGCCGAGCGCGAGCGCAAGCCGCGCGGCGAGGAACGTGGCGAACGGCCGCGTTTCGAAGAACGCGGCGACAAGCCCCGCTTCGAGGACCGGGGTGACAGCCGCCCACGCTTCGAAGACAAGCCGAAGCGCGCCGCGCCGAGCGGCGACATGGTGCGCTACCGCATCGATGTGGGTCGTGATCATGGCGTGCAGGTCAAGGACATCGTCGGCGCCATCGCCAACGAAGCCGGCATCGAAAGCCGCTTCATCGGGCGCATTGGCCTCTACGACGAATCGAGCACCGTCGAATTGCCGGCCGGCATGCCGGCCGAAGCCGCCAACGCCCTGAAGCGTACCCGCGTGCGCGGCGTGCCGATCAACCTGCGGCCCGACGAAGGTCGTCCGGATGATGCTGGCGAACGCAAATTCGACGGCGAGCGCAAGTTCAAGAAAAAGCCCTACGCCGAGCGCTGAGCCGCACCGGCCAGCCCGAACCGAAAGCCACGGCAGCGACCGTGGCTTTTTTTCGCCTGCCGCATAAACAAGAATAATTCCTGTTTACAACCAAGCCAAAAATACCTAATATGCGAATCATTCTTATTAGGCGAATTGGATCATGCGTAGCCTGATCGTTCACATTTCCTTGGCCGGCCTGCTGATCTGGGCAGCGCTGAGCAGCCAGTTACCCCTCTGAGCGGAGAACCGACATGCCAAATAGTCACCTCTGGGCCGGTGCGCTCAGCCAACTGCTGATCCATGACGAAACCGGCTGCCCGCAGTCGGCCCGCCATGCGACGCTGCTGCTCAACCGCCTGTGCGCCATGGCGGATCTCGACGCCGAGACGCGCGCCCTGTGCGAACGGGCCAGCCGCCGCCTCGAAAACCTTGGCGACGCAGGAGGCCGACATGCTGGCACCGCTTAAGGACCGCAGCGTCATCGAACGCGACGACAGCCCGGGCGCCGCCGATACCTCGCAGCTCTCCGACCTGCAGGCCGAGAACATGGCGCTGCGCCTGGCCTTGCGTCAGGCCCGGCGCAGCCAGCGGCGCAATGCGACGCTGACCGCCCGGCAGATCGTCGCTCTGAACAACGAAGTCAGCCGCCTGCAGACGCTGAATCTGAGCCTGCAGCAGCAGTGCGAGGAGTACGCCTCCGGCCAGGCCATCGTCAGCCTCGGCCAGCGCCTGATGGTGCTCGAGGACAACAACGCGCAACTGCTCGCCGCCGCCCAGCAGGTCTGGTACCTGGACAAGTCGCTGTGCGCCGCGCATCACGAATGCGAGCGCCTGGCCCGCGAACGCGACGTGGCGATTTCCTGCCTGCGCACCGATCTGCTCCACCGCCCGAACTAACCCCCCTTCCAGCCAGCCAACCGCCTTCCGGTCAGCCAGCCAGCGACGCCTCCACCGGAAAACAACCATGCCCGAGATTCCCTACCATGTTGCTGGCGGCAGCTTCATGACACCCGCGCCCCAACCGCTCGACGGCTTCCTGGCGACGCGCCAGGCCTTGCCTGAGGAAATCCTGCCGGTGGCACGCGGCTCGCGCCGGCGGCGCCTGTGGGAGGTGCCGCACAAGTTCCACTGCCCGATCATCGGCAGTTGCTTCGAGGTCGGCGAACTGCGCACGCTGATGGCCAAGGTCATGCATTTCCCGCCCGACACTACCGACTTCGTGCTGCACACCACCGCCGTCGGTGCCTGCGAAACGCGCAGCCAGCTGGCCGAGCTGCTGCAGCGGACGCTCGAGAAACGCTATCAGCTGACCATCCGCCGCCTCGCCTCGGTCAAGGATGGCGAGGCCCTGCGCCGCCACTGGCAGGCGACGCTGCGCAGCGGCAGCGACTTGGCGGCGACGCTGTGGGCGGCCTGGACGCACCCGGCCTGCGAGGCGGCGGTGGAGCAGGAGCTCTATGCCGACATCCACATGATCCAGCACCAGATCGGCAGCGGCGCCCGCACCGACCTGAAGACGCTGGAACGCCTGAAGGAGGAGAACCGGCACTTGCGCCAGCAGCTCGACAAGGCCCAGGGCGAGGCTGAGGCCGCACGCCGGGAAAAGGCCGAGGCGACCCAGTCGCTCGGCCAGCGCATCGCCGAACTGCGCGCCGGTCAGGTCGGCCGCGATGCCTGCATTGCCAACCTGACCGCCCAGCTCGACCAGCTGCGCGAATCGCTGCCCGAATTGCGCGACCTCCAGGCGCTGGCTCGCCGCGCCAGCGATGCCGAAGCCCGCCTGGCCGGGCTTGATGCACATGTCGCGATGCAGCAACGGGAAATCGACAGCTTGCGCCAGCAGCGTGCCGCCGCGGCCAGCCAGGCGCTGGCCGACGACGACAGTGACGAACCCGAAGTGCCGGGCATCGCGCCCGAAACCCTGTCCGGAAAATGCATTCTCTGCGTCGGCGGCCGCTCCGGCGCGGTCGACGCCTACCGCCAGCTGGTCGAACAGCGCGGCGGCCGCTTCCTGCACCACGACGGCGGCCTCGAGGAAAGCATCCACCGCATCGACGGCGCCCTGGCCGCCGCCGACCTGGTCATCTGCCAGACCGGCTGCATCAGTCACAACGCCTACTGGCGAGTCAAGGAGCAATGCAAGCGGCGCGGCAAGCCCTGCGTCTTCGTCAAGGGCAGCGGCGTGTCCAGTTTCGGCCGGGTGGTCGGCGCCGCCTGCGGCGCCCCCCTCGAGTCCGGTGACGATCTGTAACTGTTGTTGACAATCATTCTCACAAATATAGAATGCGATCCATTCTCGTTTGCAACTAGACATCATGACCGACACCCCGAAACCCGCTCCCCTAGCCCCGCCAGCCGAACCGAGCACCTTGCCGGCGCGCGTCGACAGCGGCCAGATTCTGCGCGGCGCCTCGACCGTCGAAATCGAGCACGCCGGCCAGCGCTACCTGCTGCGCGTCACCCGCGAAAACAAGCTGATCCTGACCAAATAACCCTTTCTCTCGTCGCAACACCTTCCCGCCGCCAGCAAGCAAACGCCAGCAAGCCAGGGGTTTTTCCGGCCGGCGCGGGTTCCAGCGAAAACGCCATGAGTTACGCCCTCTCCCGCCCCTCCTCCAGTCAGCGCAGCAGCCTGTTGCTGATCGTCGTCGGCCTGCACGTCGGTATCTTCCTGCTGGTCATGGCGGCGAAGACCGTCGTGCCGCAGATCATGGAGCTGCCAATGGTCGTCGATCTGCTGCCGGCACCGCCCACCCCCGAACCGCCGCAAGCCAAGCCGCTGCCGGTGGTCAAGGCGCAACCGGTACGGCCGAAACCGGCACCGAAAATGCCCACTCCGCTACTCGAAACCACGACCAGCAGCGAACCCGCCCCGGCCGCCCCGGTCGCCGCCCCGCCCGAGGTCAAGCCCGCTCCGCCGGCGCCCCCGGCCGCTCCGACGGTCAGCCAGGCGCGCTTCGATGCCGACTACCTGAGGAACCCGGCGCCGCCCTACCCGCCGCTGTCGCGCCGCATGGGCGAAGAAGGCAAGGTCATCCTGCGCGTCTCGGTGACGCCACAAGGTACGGCCGAGGCCGTCGAGATCCGTACGTCGTCGGGCAGCCCCCGCCTCGACGAAGCCGCCCAGAAGACCGTGCACAACTGGCGCTTCATTGCCGCCAAACGCGGCGACGTCGCCGTCCAGAGCTGGGTTCTGGTCCCCATCATTTTCAAACTGGAGCAATAACATGCAGGAAACCGTCCAAGAAAACGCCTTCGGCCTCACCCACCTGTGGGCTGCCGGCGATACCGTCTCGCACACGGTGGCCGTCCTGATCGTCGCCATGTCGGTCACCAGCTGGTATCTGATCCTGGCCAAGACCTGGGACTGGTGGCAACTGCGCAAGGCGGCCAAGGCAGTCGCCGCCTTCTGGGCCGCCAACAGCGTCGGCGAAGGCATCGACAAGCTGCGCCAGGCCGGCGAGGACAGCCCCTACGCCCAGCTGGCCACCCAGGCCAACTGCTGCAACCACGATTGCGAAACCGTCTCCGGCCGCCTGGCCTCGCGCTTCGACCCGTCGGAACAGATGGAACGGGCCTTGCGCCAGCAGCTGTCGACCAGCCAGGCGGGCATGGAAAGCGGCCTTACCTTCCTCGCCACGACCGGCGCCACCGCCCCCTTCGTCGGCCTGTTCGGCACCGTCTGGGGCATCTACCACGCCCTGGTGGCGATCGGCATGAGCGGCCAGGCAGCGCTGGAAAAGATCGCCGGCCCGGTCGGCGAAGCCCTGATCATGACCGCCGCCGGCCTCGCCGTGGCGCTGCCCGCGGTCTTCGCCTACAACACCTTCACCCGCGTCAATCGCCTGATCCTGGCCGATCTCGACGCCTTCGCCCACGATCTGCATGCCTTCTTCACGGTCGGCAAGCCGCTGGTCGCCAACAGCGCCCAGATCCACCCGATGCGCGCCCGCGCCGCCGCCGAGGCCGTCTGATCATGGCCATGGGCAGCTTCAACGGCACCGGCAGCCAGATGCCGACGGCCGAGATCAACATGACGCCGCTGGTCGACGTGATGCTGGTGCTGCTGATCATCTTCATGATCACCGCGCCGCTGATGACCCACTCGGTCAAGGTCGACCTGCCGCGCGCCGCCAGCACGCCGACGCCGGAAAAGCCGCTGACGCTGCAGGTGGCGATCACCGCCGACAACGTCATCCACATCGGTAGCGAAGCGATCGACGCCGGCAGCCTGGAGGGCCGCTTCCGCACCGCGGTCGCCGAGGACGCCAACGTCGAGCTGCACCTCAAGGCCGACCGCGCCACCCGCTACGAGGCCGTCGCCGAGACGATGAGCGCCGCCCGCCGGGCCGGTCTGAGCAAGATCGGCTTCGTCACCCAGCCGGGGACCGGCGAATAGTTTGCAGCACCGCAGTTCCATTCAATAACGTCGAGCCAGCCACGCGCACCGCCCAGCCAGCCAGAAAAATTCAGGGAGTCCAAGAAAAATGTTGTCTGTGAAAAAACTCGTTTCCGCACTGGCCCTCGCCGCCGCCTTCGCCGCGCCGGCTCTGGCTCTCGAATACCCGATCGGCGTGCCGCAGCAGAAGGCCGGCATGGAAATCGCCGCCGTCTATCTGCAGCCGATCGAAATGGAACCGGACGGCATGATGAAGAAGGCCGCCGAATCCGACATCCACATCGAGGCCGACATCCACGCCCTGGCCAACAACCCGAACGGCTTCGAAGAAGGCGCCTGGATGCCGTACCTGGTGGTCAAGTACGAAGTCAGCAAGATCGGCGGCGACTACAAGGTGGCCGGTGACTTCATGCCGATGGTCGCCAACGACGGCCCGCATTACGGCGAGAACATCAAGCTGGCCGGCCCGGGCAAATACAAGGTCAAGTACACCATCCTGCCGCCGTCGGAGAACAAGCATGCCCATTTCGGCCGCCACACCGACCGCGCCACCGGCGTCCGCCCGTGGTTCAAGCCGTTCGAAGTCGAATACGAATTCACCTACGTCGGCATCGGCAAGAAAGGCGGCTACTGATCATGCGCCTGCATCAACTGACCGCTGCGCTCGTCGCGGCGGGCCTGGCCCTGCCCGCGCTGGCGGCAGCGCCGGATAGCGCCATGCTGGAAAAGCTGGCCGCCCGCCTGGAGAAACTGGAAGCGCGCAACGCCGAGCTGGAAAAGGAAGTCAAGGAACTCAAGGGCGAGAGCCAGAAGATCGCCGACGGCCTCGACAGTCCGCGCCTGTCGCAGTACGAACCGGAACTGACGGCGCGCCTGAAGGCCGTCGAGAAGGACGCGCTGGAAATGAAGAAGGCCGCCAAGCTGGCCGAGAAGTTCGACGGCATCACCGTCGATGCGGCGCTGACCACCGTCGCCCAGCGCGCCTCCGGCCTGCCCAAGGGCACGGCCGACGCCGGCAGCCAGCTCAACTACCGCGCCGACGTCAGCGTCGAACTGCCGCTCGAGCCGATCGGCGACATCGAGCACAAGGTCTTCGCCCATGTTCGCGTCGGCCAGGGCCAGGGCCTGAATGCGCCGTTCGGCAATCTCGGTCATTACGCCAGCGCCCCCAACTCGGTCGCCTTCCGGGCCAGCGGCGCCAATGCCGACGACTCGGTGGCGATTCTCGGCCAGGCCTGGTACCAGGCGGCGATTCCGCTGCCGATCGGCGGCTTCCGTCCCTATTCGCGGGAAACGCTGGAACTGACTTTCGGCAAGATGGACATCTTCGGCTTCTTCGACCAGAACGAGGCGGCCGGCGACGAGTCGGTGCAGTTCCTCAACTCGGTCTTCGTCCATAACCCGCTGCTCGATGCCGGCGGCGAAGTCGCCGTCGATGCCAACGGCTTCCAGCCGGGCTTCGTCGCTTCCTACCTCAACGAACGCGACGGGGCCGAAGCCTGGCGTCTGTCGGTCGGCGTGTTCGGCGCCGGCGAGCGCGGCGCCAACTACCAGCGCAGCCTGGCGGCGCCGCTGGTGATGGTCCAGGCCGAGAAGCAGCTGAAATTGTTCGGCGGCCTGAACGGCAACTACCGGGCCTACGCCTGGACACGCAGCAAGGTCGATGAACTCGACGGCGTCAGCACCGCCAAGCACACCGGTATCGGCCTTTCGGTCGACCAGCGGCTCGGCGACGGGGTCAATGTGTTCGGCCGCTACGGCCAGCTGGTCAAGGGCGAACTGCCATTCGAGCACGCCCTGTCGCTCGGCGCCGAATTCAACGGCAGCTACTGGGGCCGCGGCGGCGACGCCATCGGTATCGGCGGCAGCTGGCTGAAGACCAGCAAGGCCTACCGCAAGGCCGGCGGCGGTGGCGACCTCGACGGTGACGGCAATGCCGACTTCACCTTCACCCCGGGCGGCGCCGAGAAGGTCGCGGAAATCTATTACCGCTACCGCATCTCGCCGAACCTGGAGATCACCCCCGACTTCCAGTGGATCGCCCGCCCCGGCGGCAACAGCGATGCCGATTCGGTCAAGGTCTTCGCTGTCCGCGCCAATATCGCCTACTAAGGTCTACGCATGAAACACGCTCTCCATTCCGTGGCTTTTGCCCTGCTCCTCAACGCTTCCGCAGCCTGGGCCGACGACATGCCGACCTTCCTGCTGGTGATGAAGGACGGCCGCCTCTTTCCGGAAACCATCGAGGTCCCGGCGCAAACCCGGTTCCGCCTGGAAATCCGCAACGAGGGACCGGGCGCCACGGAATTCGAGAGCCTCGAATTACGCAAGGAAACGGTGCTGGCCCCCGGCGTCACCCGCAAGCTGGTGTTCCACCCGATGAAACCCGGCAGCTACAAGTTCTTCGACGAATTCCATCCCGAAACGGCCCAGGGCCGGATCGTCGCCAAGTAAGCGGAGCCAGCCATGGGTAATGCCTTTTTCGTGGTCTGGCGGGAAAGCCTGGAAGCCTTCCTGATCGCCGGTATCCTGTTCGCCTGGCTGAAGGTCAACGACGATGCCGGCCACGGTCGCCGCGCGCTGTTCGCCGGCCTCGCCGCCGGCGTCGTGCTGGCGCTGCTGCTCGGCTGGGCGCTGGTCACGGTGCAGGACGAGCTGACCGGGCAGGCCCTCGATATGTTCCAGACTGCGACGCTGCTGGTTGCCGCCGGTCTGATCACCCAGATGGTGCTGTGGATGAAGCGCCACGGCCGGCAGATGAAGGCCAGACTGCACGCCGACCTGAGCGCCGCCGCCGCCCGCTCCGGCTATCTCGGCGTCGCCGTCGTCGCCGCGCTGGCAGTGGCCCGCGAAGGCGCCGAAACAGTAATCTTCCTCTACGGCATGGCCCAGAGCGGCGATCTCTCGGCCCTGACCGCCGGCGCCGTCGCCGGTTTCGCCGGCGCCGCGGCGACCGCCTGGCTGGCGGCGAAAAGCCTGGCCCGGCTCAATATCGGCCTGCTGCTGCGGCTCTCGTCGCTGCTGCTGCTGATTCTCGCTTCCTCACTGCTGATCGCCGCCACCGACCGCCTGATCGGCGCCGACTGGCTGCCGCCGCTGATCGATCCAGTGTGGGACAGTTCGCTGCTGCTCGACGACGGCACCACCGGCGGCAAGCTGCTCGCCGACTTCACCGGCTATCGCGCCCGCCCGGCGCTGACCACGCTGCTGGTCTGGGTCGGTTACTGGACGTTGGTCTTCTTCGGCTACCGCCGCGCCGCGCATGGCTGAACAGGTCGTCCAGTTTTACCCGCGGGTCGAATCTGGCCGGGTCGCCAAAATCGGCCTGTTCCTGCGCCAGCACCGCCGGCTGATCATCGCCACGCAATGGGTGGTGGTCGTGCTCTACGCCGCGATGGTCATCATCCCGGCGTTTTTGCCGTTGCCGGCGGAAGACGCGCACATCTGGGACAACCTGCGGCTATTCGCCCAGTTCTGCTTCTGGGGCCTGTGGTGGCCGGGGGTGATGATCGCCACGGTGACCGTCGGCCGCGCCTGGTGCGGGCTGTTCTGCCCGGAAGGCGCGCTGTCCGAATGGGTCAGCCGGTACGGCCGCGGCAAGGCGCTGCCCGGCTGGCTGAAATGGGCCGGCTGGCCCTTCGTTGCCTTCGTCTGCACCACCGTCTATGGGCAGTTGGTCAGCGTCTATGAATACCCGCAGGCCGCCCTGTTTGTGCTCGGCGGCTCGACTGTCGCCGCCGTCGGCCTCGGCCTGCTGTACGGTCGCGAAAAACGCATCTGGTGCCGCTACCTGTGCCCGGCCTCGGGTGTCTTCGCCGTGCTGGCCAAGATCGCCCCACTGCACTACAAGGTCGACCGCGCCGCCTGGGATCGCTACGAGGGCGACTTCGAACCGGTCAATTGCGCGCCGCTGCTCGACGTCCGGCGCATGACCAGTGCCTCCGAATGCCACTCCTGCGGCCGCTGCGCCGGCCAGCGCGAGGCCGTGACCTACAGCGCCCGCTCGCCCTTCGCCGAGATTCTCGACCTCGCCGCCCCGGCCCGCACGCCGGATGCGCTGACCCTGATCTACGGCGTGCTCGGCGTCGCCACCGCCGCCTTCCAGTGGACGGTCAGCCCGTGGTTCCTGCATATCAAGCTGGCGCTCGCCGAATGGCTGGTCGAACACGAGCATTTCGCCCCGCTCGACAACGACGTGCCGTGGTGGCTGCTGACCCATTACCCGGAAGCCAATGACCTGTTCACCTGGCTCGACGGCGGGCTGATCCTCGGCTACCTGCTCGGCGGCGGTTTCCTGCTCGGCAGCCTGCTGCTGGCCGGCCTGGCGCTGGCCGCCGGACTGCTGCGCACGCCCGCCCTGAGCTGGCAACGGCTGAGCCTGGCGCTGACGCCGCTGGCCGCGGCCAGCGTCATCCTCGGCCTGTCGATGCTGACCGTCAGCCACCTCAAGGCCGAGCACCTGTGGCTCGGCTGGCTGCCCTGGTTGCGCATTGCGCTGCTATCCGCCGGCGGCCTCGGCAGCCTGTGGCTAGCCCTGCGCCTGATCGCCGGCGCTCGCGCCGGACGCCTACGCCGCGCCGGCGCCGTCCTCGCCATGTTCGCCCCGGTCGCCCTGATGAGCACGATCTGGACGCTGGTTTTCTTCATCTGGTGAGCACTAGCGCTTAGAGTTACGGCCAGCCGGGCAACCGATCCATTCTCCTGTTACGAAACCACGTGTCCAACGCCACCACCGCCAATGCCGTCCTCCTGGTCGGCCACCCCAATGTCGGCAAGTCGGTCCTGTTCCACCGCCTGACCGGCGCCTACGTCAATGTCTCCAACTACCCCGGCACCACCGTCGAGGTGACCCGCGCCAGCGCCCGCTTCGACCCGCAGGCGGCGCTGCTCGACACCCCTGGCGTGTTGGCCCTGCCCTCGCGCAGCGACGACGAGCGGGCGACCATGCGCGCCCTGCTCAACGAGTCGAGCCGCTGCCTGGTGCAGGTCGGCGATGCCAAGAACCTGCGCCGGACCTTGACGCTGACGGCGATGCTGGCCGAACTCGGGGTGCCGATGGTGCTGGCCCTGAACATGCACGACGAAGCCACCGCCCGCGGCGTCACCGTCGATGTCGGCGGCCTCGCCGAGCAGCTGGCGATCCCGGTGCTGGCCACCGTCGCCACCGGCGGCGAGGGCATCGGCGAACTCTCTGGCAGCGTCGCCCGCGCCGCCATCGCCGACCCGCTGCTGCGCTACGACCCGGCCATCGAGGCCGATATCGCCGCCGTCACTGCGGTGATCGCCGAAGCAGCGCCACATCCGGTGCTGGCGGCGCGCGGTCTGGCCATCCTCTACCTCGGCGCCGACAGCGAAGTGGAAAACTGGCTGCTGGAAAAGGCCGGCGAGCGTTACGGGCAACTCGCCGCGCTGCGCTCATTGGCCGGACAGCGGGCCGACGGCGAGCTGCCGACGCTGCTCGCCAGGGAACGCACCGCCGCCGCCGATGCGCTGGCCGCCCGCGTCACCCAGCGCGCCGTACGCAGCAGCCCGCTGCTGGCGCAGCGCGTCGGCCAATCGGTGGTGCATCCGCTGTGGGGCATTCCGATCCTGCTCGCCGTGCTCTACGCGGTGTACCAGTTCGTTGGCGTGTTCGGCGCGACGACCCTGGTCGGCCTGCTCGAGGAAGACCTGTTCGAAGGCATCCTCAATCCCGGCTTCACCGGCCTGATCGAGGCCTGGTTCGGCGCTGGCCTGATCAGCGAGCTGCTGGTCGGCGACTACGGCCTGTGGACCATGGGCATGACCTACGCCCTGGCGCTGATCCTGCCGATCGTCACTACCTTCTTCATCGCCTTCGGCGTGCTCGAGGATTCCGGCTACCTGCCGCGCCTGTCGGTGATCGCCAACCGCCTGTTCGCCGCCATCGGCCTCAACGGCCGGGCCGTGCTGCCGATGGTGCTCGGGCTCGGCTGCGTGACCATGGCGACGCTGACCACGCGCATCCTGCACAGCCCGCGCGAACGGCTGATCACCATCCTACTGCTCGCTCTGGCCATTCCCTGCTCGGCCCAGCTCGGCGTGGTGCTCGGCATGCTCGGCGGCGTCTCCTTCACCGCGGTGCTGATCTGGGCCCTGGCCATGGTCGGCGTCCTGCTGCTGGCCGGCTTCCTGGCCGCCAAGCTGATTCCCGGCCGGCGCATCCCGCTGGTCACCGAACTGCCGCCGATGCGCCTGCCGATCGCCGGCAACGTGCTGAAGAAGACGGCCGGCCGGCTGAAGTGGTATCTGATCGAAGTCATCCCGCTGTTCCTGCTCGGCACCTTCCTGATGTTCGCGCTCGACAAGCTCGGCATCCTGCCGGCCATCATCGACGCCGGCGAACCGCTGGTCTCCGGCTGGCTCGGCCTGCCCAAGGAAGCCTCGGCGGCATTCGTGATGGGCTTCCTGCGCCGCGACTTCGGCGCCACCGGCCTGTTCGCCATGGCCGATGCGCTGAACCCGGTGCAGGCGGTGGTCGGCATGATCACCATCACCCTGTTCATCCCCTGCTTCGCCAGCCTGATGATGATGGTCAAGGAACAGGGCCTGAAGATCGCCGCCGCCATGGTCGCCGTCATCATCCCCTTCGCCTTCCTGATCGGCGGCCTGTTCAACCACGCCCTGCGCGCCCTCTGGTAAGCCCTCATGAACGCCTCACACGACGCCCGCCTGCCCCTCGCCTTCATCGCCCCCGGCACCGAAGTCCGCCTGGCCGCCCTGGGCGAGGAAATCGACGCGCTGCAGCGCGAACAGCTGACCGCCTACGGCCTGGCCGAGAACCGCCCGCTGCGGGTGCTGCAGCAAAAGCCGATGACCGTGATCCTGGCCGAGGAAGTCGAACTGGCGCTGGAACATTCGGTCGCCCGGCATATCTGGGTCATCCACAAAGCAAATGAGAACGGTTCGTAATCAATTGAATTTATAGTTATTTCCCAGGGAACAAGCCTTCAATTCCATAGTCCGACCCTCTACAATCCGGCCCACGGCAAGCCAGCCGCGTCACGCCAGCCAGCCATTTCCAATTTCCAGGAGAAATGCCATGAAGGGCGATAAAAAGATCATCGACATCCTCAACGACCTGCTGACCGGCGAGCTGACCGCCGTCGACCAGTACCTGATCCACGGCGAGATGTATGCCGACATGGGTCTCAACGAACTAGCCGAGAAATCGATCCACGAATCCGACCACGAACGCCAGCATGCCCGCGCGCTGATCCAGCGCATCCTCTTCCTCGAAGGCAAGGCGGACCTGTCCAAGCGCAATGCGCTGAAGATTGGCAAGAACGTGCCGGAGATGCTGAAGGCCGACCTGAGCGTCGAATACCATGTGGACGGCGAACTGAAAAAAGCCATCGCCGCCTGCGAGAAGGCCCAGGACTACGTCAGCCGCGACATGCTGTCAGTGCAACTGGAAGACACCGAAGTCGACCACGCCTACTTCCTTGAAAAGCAACTCCGCCTGATCGACCTGGTCGGCCTGCCCAACTACCTGCAGAGCCAGATGGGCTCCGGCAGCCCGACCTGAGGAGCCGGCGATGAAAGGCGACAAGAAAGTCATCGAAGTCCTCAACAAGGTTCTCAAGAACGAGCTGACCTCGATCAACCAGTACTTCCTGCATGCCCGCATGTTCCGCAACTGGGGCCTGGAAAAGCTCAACGACTACCAGTACAAGCAGTCGATCCGG
>PHCU01000283.1 GCA_002842345.1 Betaproteobacteria bacterium HGW-Betaproteobacteria-12
CCGCCACTGAAAATCGCGCTGTTGCGGGTTTGACTCGATTGGAGCCCCCGACCATGCAGATTCCACCGGCTTCCGTCATCCACCTGCTGCACGAGGCTTCGCACGCCATTCTGTCGACGCATTCGACACAGCTACCCGGTTACCCCTACGGCACGGCCGTGCCGCTGGTGGTCGACGAAGCGCAACGGCCCCTGCTGCTGATCAGCGCTCTGGCCGAACACACGAAAAACCTGCTGGCCGATCCGCGCGCCAGCCTGGCCGTCATCGAAGCCGGTCAGGCCAACGTTCAGGATGCCGCCCGGGCGACGCTGGTCGGGCGGATCGAGCCGTTCCAGCCAAGGCCCGAACTGGTGCAGCGCTATCTGCGTTACCAGCCGGATGCCGAGCAATTTCTGCAGCTCGATTTCCAGTTTTTCCGCATGCAGGTCGAGCGCATCCGCTACATCGGCGGCATCGGCCGGATGGGCTGGCTGGATGCCGGTTCCTGGCTGACCACAGATGTGCTCAGCGAAGACGAGGAGACACGGCTGCTGGCTCTGGCGCCGCCAAGCGTACACCTGCTGGGCATTGATCCCTTCGGCATCGATTACATCACGGGCGGCACGCGCCAACGCCAGCGCTTCGAGTCAGCATTGCCGGCCGACGAAATCGGCAAATGTCTGCAACGGCTGCTGCCGACTCAGGGCTGAGCTGCGCCGCCCTGGAGTAGCTTGAACAGTGGACGCAGCGCCGATTTTTCACGTTCTGCGGTGGCAATGGCGGTGGGCTATGCCCCGAGAGTTCCGGGCCAATCGCTCTATTCGGGGATCTTGCCCATTTCCTTCAGCACCTCATGGGCCGAACGGAAGGCGTCGATGGCCAGCGGCATGCCGCAGTAGATGGCGGCGTGCAGCAGGACTTCCTGGATTTCCTCGGGCGTCGCGCCGTTGTTGATGGCGCCACGGACATGGCCTTTGAGTTCCTGCGCCCGGCCCAGCGCGGTCAGCATCGACAGCGTCAGCAGGCTGCGCGTCTTCAGGTCGAGGCCATCGCGACACCAGGTGGTGCCCCAGGCGTTGCGGGTGACGAATTCCTGCAGCGGCGCGGTGAAGGCATCGACCCCGGCGAAAGCCTTGTCGACAAAAGCCTCACCCATGACCTGGCGGCGCATCTGCAGGCCCTGCTCGAATTGTTCGTCGCGGCTCATCTCACTCTGCCTCGGGGGCGGCGGGCGCCGGCTCGCTCAGTTGCTGGGCGCGGGCTGCGCGCAGCGCCGGGGTTTCCAGCGTGATGCGGCCGAGGGCGCCGCTGCGGTAGTCGGTCAGCAGCACGGCCGCCGCCTTTTCCCGGTCGTATTCGCCGCCGCGGCCCTTGAGCAGGCAGCCGCGCTTCTTGGCCACCGCCTCGATCACGGCGACGCCGTCCAGACCATCGGTGGCGAAACCGTAGCGGGCGGTCAGCAGCGCCGGATAGGCCTGCAACAAGAAATCGGCGAGGAAGATGGCGACGTCCTCGCCGATGTAGGCATTGACGCCGACGGCATGGCTGGCGGCCATCATCAGGCCATCGACCGGATGGGCGATCTTCGGCCACAGCATGCCCGGCGTGTCGTAGATGGTCAGCCGCGAGCTGATGTCGATGCGCTGCTGGCTCTTGGTCACCGCCGGCTGGTCGCCGACGGCGGCCACCTTCTTCTTGACCAGGGCGTTCATCAGCGTCGATTTGCCGACGTTGGGAATGCCCATGATCATCAGCCGCAAGGGCTTGACCGCATCGTTGCGATGCGGCGCCAGCTTCTGCGCCAGCCCGGGAATGCGCGCCACGTCGCTGGCCTTCTTGCAGGAGATGGCCACTGCCATGACGCCCGGTTGCTGGGCAAAATACTCAAGCCAGGCCTTGGTCGCCACCGGATCGGCCATGTCGGCCTTGTTCAGCAGTTTCAGGCAGGGCCGCTGGCGGAAGGCGCGCAGCTCGTGGATCATCGGGTTGCTGGAAGCGACCGGCAGGCGGGCGTCGAGCACCTCGACCACGACGTCGGCCATGGCCAGCGTCTCGCCGGCCTTCTTGCGGGCCTGGGTCATGTGCCCCGGGAACCATTGAATGGAC
>PHCU01000114.1 GCA_002842345.1 Betaproteobacteria bacterium HGW-Betaproteobacteria-12
GGGGGCTCTCCAGCTTTACAGGCCGGACGACACGCCCGAAAATGCCTGACTTTGCATCATAACCGCGAGAACGATGGCGCAACAAGCCAATCAGCCGCTGCCGAACGGCTTTCCGCTTGAGGAGTACACGATCGACCGCCAGCTCTCGCTTGGCGGGTTTTCCATCGTCTATCTCGCCAGCGATCCTGACGGCAAGCAGGTCGCCATCAAGGAATATCTGCCGAACAGTCTGGCACTGCGCGGCAAGGGCGAGATCAAGCCGGTGATCAGCACCGACCATCAGGGCGCCTTCCGCTATGGCATGAAATGTTTCTTCGAGGAAGGCCGTTCGCTGGCCAAGCTGTCACACCCGAATGTCATCCGCGTGCTCAATTTCTTTCGCGCCAACGACACCGTGTACATGGTGATGGAGTACGAGCACGGACGGACCTTGCAGGAGTTCATCCAGAAGCACCAGGGGCACATCTCCGAACGCTTCATCCGCGGCGTTTTCACGCGCATGCTCAACGGCCTGCGCGAGGTGCATTCGCACAAGCTGCTGCATCTCGACCTGAAGCCGTCGAACATCTATCTGCGCGGCGACAACACACCGGTGCTGATCGATTTCGGCGCTGCCCGCCAGACTCTGGCCACCGACCAACCGATCCTCAAGCCGATGTACACGCCCGGCTTCGCCTCGCCCGAGCATTACGGTGCGCGCACCGATCTCGGGCCATGGAGCGACATCTACAGCGTCGGCGCCTCGATGTACTCCTGCCTGGCCGGCAACGCGCCACTGTCGGCCGACGAGCGGCTGAAGAAGGACACCCTGGCCCCGGCGATGATGCGCTGGGAAAGCCAGTTCTCCGACCGCCTGCTCGAAATTATCGACTGGTGCCTGAACCTCAATCATCTTTATCGTCCGCAAAGCGTCTTCGCCCTGCAGAAGGCGCTGGTGGAAACCGTGACCCCGCCCAAGCCGAAGAACAACGCGCACTGGCTCGGCCGCTTCGTCGAAAAACTCAGGAAGCCCACCAAATGAGATTCACGATCTATCAGGAAAGCCGCCAGGGCGGTCGTGCCAACAACGAGGACCGGACCACCTACTGTTACTCGCGCGACGCACTGCTGATGGTGGTCGCCGACGGCATGGGCGGCCATCACTATGGCGAGATAGCGGCACAGATCGCCATCCAGACGCTGGCCGACGTGTTCCAGCGCGAAGCCCGGCCGCTGCTCGCCGATCCCTTCCGCTTCCTGCAGAAGGGCATGACCAATGCCCACCACGCCATCCTCGACTACACCGCCCGCCACCGCCTGAAGGACACACCGCGCACCACCTGCGTCGCCTGCGTGATCCAGGACAACATCGCCTACTGGGCGCATGCCGGCGATTCGCGGCTGTACCTGATGCGCGGCGGCCGGACCATCGCCCAGACCAAGGACCACTCGCGCATCCGCCTGATGATCGAGGAAGGCATGATCAGCGAGGCGCAGGCAGCGATTCACCCCGACCGCAACAAGATCTACAGCTGCCTGGGCAGCCCGACGCCGCCGGAAATCGAGTTCTCGCGCAAGATGCCGCTCGAACACGGCGACATCCTGCTGCTGTGCACCGACGGCCTGTGGGGCGTGCTACCCGGCGACACGATGACCGCCGCCCTGAAGGGCGCCAATCTGCTACAAGCGGTACCGACGCTGCTGACCCAGGCGGAAAAGCGTGGTGGCGCGCATGGCGACAACCTCTCCGTCGTCGCCGTGCGCTGGGAACAAAGCTACGTCGAGGAAGCCAGCAGCTCGGTGTCGACGCAGACCATGACGCAGGACGAGGTCACCACCCGGCTTGAGGAATTCGGCCGCAACCCCTCCTACAAGAGTGATCTCTCGGAAGACGAGATCGAAAAGGCGATCGACGAAATCCGCGCCGCCATCGACAAATACAACCCGAAAAAATAAGGAAAGCCCCATGCGCCCCAGCCAACGCCAGCCGGACCAGATACGTGCCGTCAAGATCACCCGCAATTTCACCCGTCACGCCGAAGGCTCGGTACTGATCGAGATGGGCGACACGCGCGTGCTGTGCACCGCCTCGGTCGAGGAAAACCTGCCGCCCTTCCTGCGCGGCAAGGGCCAGGGCTGGGTCACCGCCGAATACGGCATGCTGCCGCGGGCGACGCACACCCGTTCGGCACGCGAGGCGGCCAAGGGCAAACAGACCGGCCGGACCCAGGAAATCCAGCGGCTGATCGGCCGCAGCTTGCGCGCCGTGACCGACCTCAAGGCCCTCGGCGAACGCCAGATCACCCTCGACTGCGACGTGCTGCAGGCCGACGGCGGCACCCGCTGCGCCGCCATCACCGGCGCCTGGATCGCCCTCCATGAAGCCTGCGAGAAGCTGGTCGCCGCCGGCAAGCTAACGGCCAATCCGGTGCGCGACCATGTCGCGGCGATCTCGGTCGGCATCTTCCAGGGCGCGCCGGTACTTGATCTCGACTATCCGGAAGACTCCGGCTGCGACACCGACATGAATGTGGTGATGACAGGCCAGGGCGGCATCGTCGAAGTCCAGGGCACAGCCGAGGGCGAGCCGTTTTCCCGTGAGCAGATGAACATGCTGATGGACCTGGCACAGATCGGCGTCCGCCAGCTGGTCACCGCCCAGCAAAGCGCCCTCGCCGCCTGAGGCCCGCCATGAAGCAACTGGTTCTCGCCTCGAACAACGCCAAGAAGCTGAAGGAGCTCGACGCGCTGCTCGCCCCGCTCGGTTTCGCCATCATCCCGCAGGGCCAGCTCGGCATTCCGGAAGCCGAGGAGCCGTTCGGCACCTTCATCGAAAACGCCCTGGCCAAGGCCCGCCACGCTGCGCAGCACAGCGGCCTGCCGGCCCTGGCCGACGATTCCGGCCTGTGCGTGCGGGCGCTCGGCGGCGCCCCGGGCGTCCTCTCGGCCCGCTACGCCGGCGAACCGAAATCGGATGCGCGCAACAACGCCAGGCTGCTCGCCGACTTGGCCGGACAGACTGACCGCCGCGCCCATTTCGTCAGCCTGCTGGTGCTGGTGCGCGGCGCCGACGATCCGCAACCAATCATCGCCGAAGGCGAGTGGCACGGCGAAATCCTGGCCACGCCGCGCGGTGCCGAAGGCTTCGGCTACGACCCGCTGTTCTACGTGCCGGCCTGCTGCCAGACCGCCGCCGAACTCGACGCGGCGACGAAGAACCGCCTGTCGCACCGCGGCCAGGCGATGCAGCAGCTAATCGCCCGCCTGCCCGCGCTGTAACCGTGGCGAAGACGATCCCGATTTTCGCGGCGGCGGCCAAGCCGGCCAGCGCCGCACTCGAATTCCGCCAATCGCCGCCGCTGTCGCTGTACGTGCATGTGCCGTGGTGCGTGCAGAAATGCCCGTATTGCGATTTCAACTCGCACCAGGCCGAGGAAACGATTCCCGAACGCCAGTACGTCGATGCGCTGATCGCCGACCTGCAGTCGGCCCTGCCACTGATCTGGGGGCGGCCGGTGCAGACCGTATTCTTCGGCGGCGGCACGCCCAGCCTGCTGTCGGCGGCGGCCATCGACGAACTGATTGCCGCCTTCCGGGCGCTGGCGATGCTGTCGCCGGAAGCCGAGATCACGCTGGAAGCCAATCCAGGCACCGTCGAAGCCGGAAAATTCGCCGGCTTCCGCGCTGCCGGCGTCAACCGTCTGTCTCTCGGCATCCAGAGCTTCGATGATGGCCATCTGCAGGCGCTCGGCCGCATCCACGGTGCTGCCGAGGCGAAGCGCGCGGCGCAGCTGGCCGGCGAACATTTCGAGCGCTTCAACCTCGACCTGATGTACGGCCTGCCCGGCCAGAGCCTGGAACAGGCACTGGCCGACATCGACACGGCGCTGTCCTTCGCCCCGCCGCACCTGTCCTGCTACCAGCTGACGATGGAACCGAACACGCGCTTCGCCGCCTTCCCGCCGCAACTGCCGGAAGCCGACCTGTGCGCCGACATGCAGGAAGCCATCGAAGCGCGATTGGCCACCGCCGGCTATCTCAATTACGAAACCTCGGCCTTCGCCCAGCCCGAGCGCCAGTGTCTGCACAACCTGAATTACTGGCATTTCGGCGACTACCTCGGGATCGGCGCCGGCGCCCATTCGAAACTGACGCTGCACGACCGCGTGCTGCGCCAGATGCGCTGGAAGCATCCGAAAGCCTATCTGGAGAACACGCTGGCTGGCCGGCCGCTGCAGGAAGAAAGCCAGGTCGCGGCGGCCAGTCTGCCGTTCGAATTCCTGATGAACGCGCTGCGCCTGAGCGACGGCTTCGCTCCCTCGCTGTTCGAGTTGCGCACCGCGCGGCCGCTGGCGACGATCCTGCCGCAACTGCAGGCCGCAGCAGCCGAAGGCCTGCTCGACATCGGTCCGCAGCGGATCGCCCCGAGCGCCCGCGGCCGCCGCTTTCTCAACGTCCTGCTTGAGCGTTTTCTCGACGCAGAACCTGCCACCTGACCGGTCCGCGACCGTCACCGGCTGCGGAAAAGCAGGCCATGGCGCAACATCCCCACGGCATTTGACACATAGGTATCAGCACCTATTCAAACGTCCTTGGATTCCTGTTAGATTGTGACCCTCGCTGGCGGCGCTCGCCGCCAGCACAGCCGGTCATTTCACAGGAGACCTGATGACTCAGGAAGCGGTCAACGTCGCGTTCGTGCTGCTTGCAGCCGGACTGCTGGCGGTCATTGTCGCCCTGGTCCGGACCAACCAAAACCTGCGTCTCGAGCAGGCCCGCGCCCGCGACACGATGCGCCGCCTGGCCGCGGCCGAGGCCCGCTTCCGCGCCATCTTCGAGAATGTCGACGCGCTCTCCATCCAGGGCTACCGGCCGGACGGCACGGTAATTTACTGGAACCGCGCCTCGCAGAAGATTTACGGCTACAGCGAGCAGGAAGCCCTCGGCCGCTCGCTGCTCGAACTGATCATCCCGCCGGAAATGCGGACCAAGGTCCAGGGGGCGATCGAATGGATGTTCGAGAACAGTCAGGGCATCCCGGCCGCCCGCCTCGACCTGATGCACCGCGAAGGCCATCGCGTCCCCGTCTATTCCAGCCACACCGTCGTCGACACGCCGGAACACGGCCCGACCATGTTCTGCCTGGACATCGACCTCAGCGACCTGGTGCGCACCGAGCAGGCGCTGGTCGAAAGCGAGGACCGTCAGCGCACCATCCTGCAGTCGATCGGCGAAGGCGTCTACGGCATCGATCGCCAGGGCGTCTGCACCTTCATCAATCCGACGGCGCTGGCCATGCTCGGGCGCGACGAGCGGGAGATCCTCGGCCGCGATCCGCATGCCCTGTTCCATGACCGTCGCCCCGACGGCCGACACTATCCACCCGAGGACTGTCCGACCATCGCCACCTGCCAGGACGGACTGACGCGGCGCCAGACCGACTGGTTCTGGCGCAAGGACGGCAGCGGTTTCCCGGCGCAGCTGACGGCCACCGCCCTGCGCCGCGACGGCGAACTGATCGGCGCCGTCGCCGTATTCACCGATATCAGCGAAAGCGTACGCATCGCCGGCGAACTCGACCGCTACCGCCACCACCTGGAAGACCTCGTGGACGAACGCACGCACGAACTGGCCGAGGCCCGCCAGGCGGCCGAAGCGGCCAGCCAGGCGAAGAGCACCTTCCTGGCCAACATGAGTCACGAGATCCGTACGCCAATGAACGCCATCCGCGGCATGGCCCACCTGATCCGCCGCGACGGTCTGTCGGCGGCGCAAAGCGAGCGCCTGGACAAGATCGACGGGGCCACCGAGCATCTGCTCAGCGTCATCAACGACATTCTCGACCTGTCGAAGATCGAGGCCGGCAAGCTGACGCTCGACCACGACACGGTCAACATCCCACGCCTGCTCTCCCGTGCCGCCGGCATCCTCGGCGAACGGGCAAGGGTTCGCGGCCTGGCACTGGCGATCGAGGCCGACGATTTCCCCGAGCCACTGCTCGGCGATCCAACGCGGGTCACGCAAAGCCTGATCAACTACCTCGGCAATGCGATCAAGTTCACCGAACGCGGCGGCATCGTGCTGCGCGCCCGACGTCTGGCGACGCACGCCGACGCTGTCGATGTGCGTTTCGAGGTCGAGGACACCGGCATCGGCGTCGCCGCGGAGAAGCTGGACTGCCTGTTCAACGCCTTCGAGCAGGCCGACAACTCGACCACCCGCAAGTACGGCGGCACCGGCCTCGGCTTGTCGATCACCCGCCGCCTGGCCGAACTGATGGGCGGTACGGCCGGGGCAGAGAGCACACCGGGCGTCGGCAGCACCTTCTGGTTCAGCGTCCGCCTGCAGATCGGCACGGCGGCGGAGCTGCCCGCCGCCACGGCTGGCGCCCCGGCGGCCAACAGCACGGCCATCCGCGGCGCCAGCGTGCTGATCGTCGAGGATGAGCCGCTCAATCAGGAGATCGCCCGCGAATTCCTGCGCGACCTGAACCTGCGCATCGACACCGCGGCCAACGGCAGCGACGCCCTGCGCATGGCCATCGGCAAGACCTACGACCTGATCCTGATGGACATGCAGATGCCCGAGATGGACGGCCTCGAGGCCACCCGGCGTATTCGCGAACTGCCCGACTACGCCGCCGTACCGATCATCGCCATGACCGCCAACGCCTTCGTCGAGGACAAGGCCAACTGCCTGGCGGCCGGTATGAACGACTTCATCAGCAAGCCGGTGGAACCGGACGACCTGGTCGATTGCGTCGTCCGCTGGCTGACGCCGGCGGCGGCCCGGAACTGAGCGGCGTCCCTACGGCGTCAGCGGTTCGCAGCGCAGCCAGACGACAAAGCGGGTACCGCGCCCGGGCAAACTGTCCACGCTGATCCAGCCGCCGTAGCGTTCGATCAGCGACTGGCTGACCCACAGGCCAAGGCCGGTACCGTCCGGCTTGTTGGCGGTGAAGAAGGGCTGAAACAGGCGCTGGCGGTCGGCCTCGCTGATGCCCTGGCCGGAATCGCTGACCACCAGGCGCAGGCCGACCGGCATGTCGGCCTCGTCCCAATCCTCTACCGCCAGCGTCAGCACGCCGCCATCGGGCATCGCCTGGATGGCATTGACCATCAGATTGATCAGCACCTGCTGCAGCTCGTTGCGGTTGCACAGTACGTGCCGCGCCGAATCGACCGATTGCTCGACGGCAACGTTGCCGCGCTTGAGCAGGTGGCCGACCAGCACCAGACTGTCGTGGATCAGCGCTGCCGGTGCCACCGGCTCGAGATAGCCGACGTAGTCCTGTGGCCGGGCGAATTGCAGCAGCTTGGCGACGATCAGGCGAATGCGGTGCACCTGCTCGTGGATCAGCCGGATTTCCGGCGCCACCGGCTCGGCGGCCGGGCCGAGCAGGTCGCGCAGGACGTCGAGATTGCCCTGGATAACCGCCACCGGGTTGTTGATCTCGTGCGCCACGCCGGCCGTCAGCTGGCCGATGGCGGCCAGCTTCTCGGTCATTACCAGCTGCGACTGCGCCGCCTTCAGGTCGGCGACGGCCTGCTCCAGCGCCGCAGTGCGTTCGGCGACCTTGGCGTCGAGCGCCTGGCCCCAGCGCTTGAGCGAACTGGCCTGCGACTGCAGGCGATCAAGCATGTGGTCGAAGTGGGTGGCAACGATGCCCAGCTCGTCCTGGCTGGGAACCGACCCGACGCGCGCCGCGGCGTCGCCCTGCTCGATGGCGGTCATCGTCGCGTGCATGCGCTCGATCGGCCGGAAGACGCGGCGGGCCCAGAAGACGGCGAAAACGCCGGCGACCGCCATGGCCAGCATGAACAGGCCGACGACCAAAGCAAAAGCCTGGCGCCGGGCAGCGGCGAACGGCTCTTCGAGATAGCCGACGTAGAGCATGCCGATGCGCCGCTGGCGGCTGTCGATCAGCGGTTCGTAAGCGGACACGTACCAGTCGCTGACGACGAAGGCGCGATCGAGCCAGGTCCGCCCCTGGCCGAGCACGGCCTCATACACCGCCGCCGAAACGCGCGTGCCGATCGCCCGCTCGCCCGCGAACAGGCGGACGTTGGTGGCAATGCGCACGTCATCGACGAACAGCGTCGCGGTGCCGGCGCTGCCGAAGGGCAGCGAGCCCTCGGGATAGACGATCTGGTTGATGTGGTCGATGAAGGCGAGGTTGCGGTTGAGCAGCCGGCCGCCGACCAGGATGCCGAGCAGCCGCCCCTGGCTGTCGCGGACCGGCGCGGCGCTGTGCATGACGAGGCCGCGATCCTCGCTCTGTCGCCCGTCGGCTCGGGCATTGGCGGTGGGCAACAGGGGGATCAGGGCGCGTTCGGCGAGCAGCGGATCGCGGGCGCGCAACTGCTGGGCGCTGAACAGCTCGGTAGCGGTGGCCGGGCTGCCGGCCACCGCCGCCGCGATCACCGGCCACTCCGCGGCCGCCTGCCGGCCAGCCGGCAGGTCCAGGTAATCGAGAAAATCGAGCTGCTGCGCCAGGCGGACCTCGGCCAGCAGCGGCTCGACGCTCCCCGGCGCCCGGCGCAGGCCGCTGGCCAGGCGCTCCGAGGTGGCCAGCGCCTCGACCGTGCGCCCGAGGCCGTCGGCAACGCGCTCGTAATAGCCGCGGGCGACAGCCAGGTCGGCGTGCACCTTGGTGATCAGCAGGCGATCCAGATAGTCGCCACCCCCGATGGCCAGCACGGCCAGCACCAGGGGCAGCACGACGCCGAGTGGGAGCAGGGCGAGCAGCAGCAGGCGGGTGCGGATCGAGCGGCGGCCGGGCGACTGCGTCGGCAGTTCGGCCACCGGCTCAGTGGACATCCGGCACGCCCCAGGCCTGGCACTTGCGGTCCAGGGTCTTGCGCGAGACGCCGAGGCGGCGCCCGGCCTCCGACTTGTTGCCGTCGCAGGCGGCGAGCACGGCCAGGATGTGGCGCTTCTCGACCGCTTCCAGCGTCTCGTCGGTGCCGCCGACGGCGGCGACGCTGGCTTTCGGCTCCGGCCCGAGATCGAACCAGCCGAGGATCAGCGAACGTTCGACGAAATTTTTCAGTTCACGCACGTTGCCCGGCCAGTCGTAGGCCGCCAGCCGGGCCAGGGTGCGGCCGTCGAGCGCCGGGCGCGGCATGTCGAGGCTGAGGGCGATCTGGCCGATGAAATGGGCGATCAGCGCCGGCAGATCCTCGGGCCGGTCGCGCAGCGGCGGCAGCGTGAGCTCGACCACCTGCAGCCGGTAATAGAGATCCTGACGGAAGCGCTGCTGCACCACTTCGTGCTTCAGATCACGGTTGGTGGCGGCGATGACGCGCACGTCGACCGGGATCTCCTGCTCCGAACCGACCGGCCGGATGCGCCGCTCCTCGAGCACGCGCAGCAGCTTGGCCTGTGCCGCCGGCGGCATCTCGGCGATCTCGTCGAGAAACAGCGTGCCGCCGCGGGCGTAGTAGAACAGGCCTTCGCGGCTGTGCTGGGCGCCGGTGTAGGCGCCGCGGACATGGCCGAACAGTTCCGACTCGATCAGTTCGGCGGCAATCGCCGCGCAATTGACCGGCACGAACGGACCGCCGGCGCGCGGGCTCATCCGGTGCAGGGCGCGCGCCGCCACTTCCTTGCCGGTGCCAGACTCGCCGGTCAGCAGCACGGTAGCGGGCGTCGGGGCGATGCGCCGCAGGCGTTCGCAAACCTCGCGGATGGCCGGCGAATCGCCGATCATCCCTTCGATGTCCGGGGTCCGCTCGCTGACTTCGCGGCGCAGCACGAAGTTCTCGCGCAGCAGGCGCGAGCGCTCGAAACAGCGCTGCACCGAGTTCAGCACCTGGGCCAGCGAGAAGGGCTTGAGCAGGAAGTCGGCGGCACCGGCGCGCAGCGCGTCGATGGCGGTATCGAGATCGGCGTAGGCGGTCATCAGCACCACGTCGCCGGCATAGCCGTCGGCGCGCAGTTCGTGCAGCCACTCGATGCCGGTGCGCCCGGGCATGGCGATGTCGAGCACGATCAGGTCGTAGAGGCGGCGCCGGAGCAGCGGCTCGGCCTGCTCGACACTGGCGGCGACATCGACGACGCCGCAGCGCGGGGTCAGCGCGCGCTGCAGAAAACTGAGCATGCCGGGCTCGTCGTCGACGATCAGCACCGAGTAGTGTTTCCAGGGCGCTTCCGCCAGCGGTGCTACGGTCGAATTCATCTCTTTCTCCAGGGTCTCGGCGGATGATCGCAAACAAGCGCCGCTTAAGGCAATCGCCCTTCGCCGGCGATCCGTTCCCACGGCGGCACGGGATTGAATTCGCGCTCCAGTTCGTCGAGGAAGACGCGCACTTTCGGCACCCGCACCCGGCTCGGCGTGTAACAGGCATGGACATGGCTACCGAAACGGGTGACCGGCTCGTAATCGGTCAGCACCGCCTGCAGACGGCCGGCGGCGAGGTCGCCGGCGCACAGGTAGGTGGCCATGATGGCCAGGCCGTGGCCGGCCAGCACCGCGTCGCGCACGCAGTCGAGATTGTTGAAGCGCAGCCGGTTGCTGACCGGCACGCGGATCTCGTTGCCGCGCCCATCGGCCAGACACCACTCCGCCGTCTCCCCGGTCAGCAGGTAACTGAAGCAGGCGTGGGCGGCCAGCTCCTGCGGCGTCTGCGGTGCGCCGTGCGCCGCCAGATAGGCCGGCGCCGCGCAGATCACCCGTTTCAGCGGCACCAGCTTGCGCGCCACCGCATCCTCCGGCGGCGCCTTGGTCATGCGCAGCGCCAGGTCGATGTTGTCGGCGAACAGGTCAACCGACTGGTCGGTCAGCACCAGCTCGCAGGCGAGCTCGGGATAGCGGGCGGTCAGGCGCGGCAGCAGCGGCGCGATGCACAGGCGACCGAAGCTGATCGAGGCGCTGATGCGCAGGATGCCGCAAGGTTGTTCGCCAAGATTGCGCACGGCGATCTCGGTGCCGCGGATCGCTTCCAGCGCCCGCTGGGCGTGCTGCAGGAAGACTTCGCCGGCCGGCGTCAGCACCAGTTGACGTGTCGAGCGCTCGATCAGCCGCGTACCGAAGCTCCGTTCGAGATCGCCGATCTGCTTGCTGACCTGCGCCCGCGTGCAGTTCAGACGGCGTGCCGCGCCGGCCATGCTGCCGCTTTCGACGACGCGGACAAAACTTTCCCAACTCGCGAGCCAATGCATATTGTCAATGATCCGTTGACGTGATGGCACCGATTATGGCCCATCCTCCCGGGTTTTTTCGCCGCCGGCTTCTGCAATAATCGGTCATCGAATCGCCACCGGAATCACCATCATGCTGCGCGCCCTGAACCGCCCCGACATCCTGATCACCACGCTGGCCGCGGCCGGCATCCTGATGGTCACCATGGGCGCCCGCCAGTCGCTCGGCCTGTTCGTCGGCCCGATCGACGCCACCACCGGCCTGGGCATCGCCAGCATCAGCCTGGCGCTGGCCATCGGCCAGTTCACCTGGGGCGCCATCCAGCCGGTCGCCGGCGCTGTCGCCGACCGCTACGGCCCGCGCGCCGTGCTGATCGGCGGCCTGTTGATCCTCGCCTTCGGCAGCGCCGTCACGCCGTTCATGGGCACTGGCTTCGGCCTGATCGTCTCGCTCGGCCTGCTCTCGGCAATGGGCTCCGGCGCCGGAAGCTTCTCGGTGCTGATCGGCGCCGCCGCCCAGCGCCTGCCGATCGAGGCGCGCGGCGCGGCCTCCGGCGTCATCAATGCCGGCGGCTCGTTCGGCCAGTTCGTATTCGCCCCGATCCTGCAGAAGCTGATCCAGATGGTCGGCTGGATGGGCGCCATGTGGGCCATGGCGCTGATGACCCTGGCCGCGCTGCCGCTGGTCGGCAAGCTGGCCGGCAGCAAGGGCGCGCCGGCGGTGCACCACGCCCACGAGGACGGCGGCCTGAAGCGGGCGATCGCCACGGCGATGCGCGACCGCAGCTACCTGCTGCTGCATGCCGGCTTCTTCACCTGCGGCTTCCACATCGCCTTCCTGGTCACCCACCTGCCCGGCGAAGTCGATCTGTGCGGCCTGCCGCCGGCGGTGGCCAGCTGGTCGCTGGCGATCATCGGCCTGGCCAACATCTTCGGCAGCCTCTATGCCGGCGCCTGCGTCGCCAAGTACCGCAGCAAGCACGTGCTGGCCGCGATGTACGCCTCGCGGGCGGTGCTGATCGTCCTCTACCTGATGGCCCCGCGCACCGAACTGACCTTCTACCTGTTCGCCGCCGGCCTCGGCTTCACCTGGTTGGCCACCGTGCCGCCGACCGCCGCCATCGTCGGCAAGCTGTTCGGCATCCGCTACCTGGCGACGCTGTTCGGCCTGACCCTATTTAGCCACCAGATCGGCGGCTTCCTTGGCGCCTACCTCGGTGGCCTGACCATCACCCGCTTCGGCGACTTCAGCTGGATGTGGTACGCCGACATCGCGCTGGCGCTGCTCGCCGCCCTCGTCAACCTGCCGATCCGCGAAGCGCCGATCGTCCGCACGCCGGCCCCGGCCGCCGCCTGAACCGCAAGGAGAATTCCATGAGTACCTTCCGCCCCGAGATGACCATCGCCGACTTCAACGCCCGCGGCAGCGAATACCTGCCCGGCTATCTCGGCATAGAGATGACCGCCCTGGCGCCGAACACGGCCAGCAGCCGGATGCCGGTACGGCAGCTGCATTTCGCCCCGAACAGCTTCCTCCATGCCGCCAGCGTCGTCGCGCTGGCCGACACCACCTGCGGCTACGCGACCATCGCCCATCTGCCGGCTGGCGCCGAGTCGTTCACCACCATCGAACTGAAGAGCAACCACCTCGGCACGGTGCGCGACGGCAGCATCGCCTGCGTCGCCACGGCGCAGCACATCGGGCGCAATACGCAGGTGTGGGATGCGGTGGTCACCGACGAGTCCAGCGGGCGCAAGATCGCGCTGTTCCGCTGCACGCAGATGATCCTCTGGCCGAAAGGCTGAAGATCAGCTGACGTCGCCGTCGACGTAGTACCAGCGACCATCCTCACGGACGAAGCTGCTGACTTCGTGCAGCCGCTGGCCGCGCCCGGCGATGCGGTAGCGGGCGACGAACTCGACAGTGGCATGAAGCTCATCCTGCTGTTGATGCCGCTTGACCTCCAGCCCCAGCCATTTGGTGCCGGCCTCGTCGGCCAGGTTCAGCACCGCCGGCCGCGTCGAGGCATGCCAGGTGGCCAACAGGTAGGGCGCCAGGCCCAGCACGTAGGCGCTGTAGCGCGAACGCATCAGGGCTTCGGCCGTGCTGGCCGGTTCGCCGGCGTGCAGTCGCCCGCAGCAGCCGGCGCAGGGCCGGCCGCTACCGCAGGGACAGACGCTGCTCAGGCTTCCCACGGCGGCGTGCTGCTGCCGGCGGCCGGCGCGGCGGCTTCGGCCTGCTCGCCGCCGAGCGCCGCGATCAGATCCGGCAGGAAGCGCGCCAGTTCGCCGGTCATCAGCGCGAAGTCGGCGTCGAACTGCTCGTCGGCCCGTTCGGCATTCTTCTCGGCCGCTTCCTTCAACAGGTCGAGGAAAGCGAGGCGCTTGATCTCTAGCTTCTCGCTGAGGACGAAGGAAATACGGTCGTTCCAGGTCAGCGCCAGCTTGGTCGGCAGCTTGCCGGCGGCCAGGTGCGACTTGATCTCGCCGCTGACCTCGTCGCCGAGCGGATGACGGACATAGCGCACCGCTGCCTTTTCTTCACCGACTGCCTTCAGTTCGCAGTCGCGGTCGATGGTGAAGCCGGCCGGGCCTTCGCCGCCGGCCAGCCAGTCGGCCATCGCCGATTGCGGCGAAAGCTGGGTATGGACCGGCTTCAAGGGGAATTCGTCGAGACAGTGACGCAGGTGCTCGATGACCTCCTCAGCCTTGGCCGGGCTGGCGGCATCGACGCAGCACCAGCCGTTGTGCGGATCGAGCCAGACGAAGGTGCTGCGCCGACGGGTGAAGGCGCGCGGCATCAGTTCCTCGGTGACGCGCTCGCGCAATTCCTTCAGCTGCTTGCGGCCGGGCGCGTAGCCCTGCTGCTCCTCGATCTGCTCGGCCCGTTCCTTGACCTCCTCATTG
>PHCU01000115.1 GCA_002842345.1 Betaproteobacteria bacterium HGW-Betaproteobacteria-12
CGCAATACGCCTGGATGACCTCGCCGCTGCGCCGCTACTGCGACCTGGTCAACCAGTGGCAGCTGATTGCCTGCCTGCAGGGCGAAACGCCGGCCTTTGCCCAGAAATCGGCCGAACTGTTCGCGGCGATGCGCGATTTCGAGCAGACCTATGCCGCCTACGCCGATTTCCAGCGCCTGATGGAACGCTACTGGTGCCTGCGCTGGTTGCAGCAGCACGGCATCACCGAAATCGACGCAACCGTACGCCGCGAGCAACTGGTCAAGCTCGATCACCTGCCGCTGCTGCTGCGCGTGCCGTCGTTGCCCAATGATCTGCCGCAGGGCCAGCGTGTGCATCTGGCGGTGGAGAGCGTTGACCTGCTGGCCCCCGAACTTACTTGCCGCTACCTCGCGCTGCTTGGTGCGAGCGCTCCGGCGGAGGTCTTGGAGGAAGAGGAGCAGTGAGTGCGGCGAGGCTGAACTGGCCACCGGTGGCCAGGACGGACCGGCGGCTGTGGCTGGCGGTCGGCATTTCGCTGGCTATTCATGGCGTGCTGCTGGTCATTCAGTTCCAGTTTCCCGAGGCCTCGAACGCCCTGCGCGAAAAGGCGCTCGACATCATCCTGGTCAACGCCAAGTCGGCGCGCAAGCCGAGCGATGCCCAGGCGCTGGCGCAGGCCAATCTCGACGGTGGCGGCACGACCGATGAGAACCGCCGGGTCAAGACGCCGGTGCCGCCGACGCTGCAACAGACCAGCGGCTCCGACCTGCAGCAGATGCAACGGCGCATCCAGGAACTGGAGTCGGCCCAACAGACCATGTTGACGCAGGCGAAGAGTCTGCGCAGCGTTGCCAGTAGCAAGACGACCAGCGAACAGCCGGTGCCGGCCAGCCCGATTTCCGGCATCGACCTGCTCGAATCGGCGCGGGCGATGGCCCGTCTGGAGGGCGAGATCAGCAAGACGACGGAGGAATACAACAAGCGACCGCGCAAGAAATTCGTCGGCGCGCGCACTGAGGAATACGGTCTGGCCGCCTATCTCGAAGGCTGGAAGCAGAAGATCGAGCGCATCGGCACGCTCAATTATCCTGACGCGGCGCGCGGCAAGCTGTACGGCGCCGTGGTTATCTATGTTGAGCTCAGTGCCGACGACGGCAGCATCTACAACGCCGAAATTTCCCGTTCCTCCGGGCACAAGGTGCTCGATCAGGCGGCAATGCGCATCCTGCGCATGGCCGGGCCGTTCGGTCCGATCCCGCGTGAGCCGCTGGGTGGGGCGACGGTGTTGTCGTTCGCCCGGACCTGGTACTTCACCCAGGGCGATGCGCTGAATACGGCCAACGCCAACCGCTGAGTCCCGACATGTCCGATCTGTACTGCGTTTTCGGCAACCCGATTGCCCATTCCCGTTCGCCGGCCATCCATGCCGCCTTCGCCGCGGCGACTGGCGAAGATATGCATTACGAAGCGCGGCAGGCGCCGATCGAAGGTTTTGCCGCGGCTGTCGCCGAATTCGTTGCCGGCGGTGGCATGGGCGCCAACGTCACGGTGCCGTTCAAGGAGGAGGCCTGTCGCCTGAGCGATCGGCTGTCCGGCCGCGCCGCCCGGGCTGGCGCAGTCAATACGCTGGTCTTTGGCGCTGGCGAGATCTTCGGCGACAACACCGATGGCGCCGGTTTGCTGCGCGACATCACCGCCAATCTTGGCTTTCCGCTGGCCGGGCGGCGCATCCTGCTGCTCGGTGCCGGCGGCGCCGCACGGGGTGTCATCGCCCCCCTGCTGGCGGGCGAACCGGCGGCCCTGCACATAGCCAACCGCAGTGCCGACAAGGCGCTGCGGTTGGCCGAGTTGTTTTCCGATATCGCGCCGGTTGCTGCCGGCAGTTTCGCCGAATTGGCAGGCAAAAGTTTCGATCTGGTGATCAACGCCACCTCCGCCAGTCTGTCCGGCGAAAGCCTGCCGCTGCCGGGCGGCCTGTACGCGCCCGGAGCGCTGGCCTACGACATGATGTACGGCAAGGGCGAGACGCCCTTCCTGCAACTGGCGCGCCGCCAGGGGGCAGCGCATTGCGCCGACGGTCTCGGCATGCTGGTCGAGCAGGCGGCCGAAGCCTTTTTCGTCTGGCGCGGCAGACGTCCGCAGACGGCGCCCTTGCTGGCTGAGCTACGTCGGCAGATCTCCCCATGAAAACGCCGGCCCGCTGGTTCAACCGGCTGTTGCTGGTGCTCCTCGGTCTGGCTTTTCTCTGGTTTTTCTGGCTGCTCGGCTGGGTGCTCTTCTGGGGCTGGGTCAATCCGGGAACGACGCGCTTCATGGAGCTGCGGCTGGCCGAGTTGCAGGTCAAGAATCCGCAGGCGCAACTCAAGCATAAGTGGATCCCTTACGAGCGGATTTCGCCCAGTCTCAAGCGGGCCATGATCGCCGCCGAAGATGCGAAATTCGTCGATCATGAAGGCTTCGACTGGGAAGGTATTCAGAAAGCCATTGAAAAGAATCAGCGGCGCGGACGTTTTTCGGCCGGCGGGTCGACCATCAGCCAGCAGCTGGCGAAGAACCTGTTCCTGACGCCGAGCAAGACCTTCTGGCGCAAGGGCAACGAGGCAGTCATCACCTTGATGCTGGAAACCCTGTGGAGCAAGCGGCGCATCTTCGAGGTTTACCTCAATGTCATCGAGTGGGGTAACGGGGTTTTCGGTGCCGAGGCGGCGGCCCGCCACTATTACGGGGTCGGTGCCGGCCAGCTGGGGCCGGAACAGGCGGCGCGGCTGGCCGGCATGGTGCCGAATCCGCGCTTTTACGACCGTAATCGCGGGGCGCCCGGGCTGGCGCGCAAGAGCGCCATCATTCTCGGGCGCATGCCGTCGGCCGAGGTGCCCTGAGCGTCGTGCAGCCGGGCTGATCAACGTTTTGTAAAAGCCCGGCCATCCGGCCGATGCTAAAATGCCTGACCTTTTGCCGCGGCGCACCATGAGCGAAGAAGCCCAGCTGACCGATACGGAAGACCTGCAGGAGCGCCTGGCCGAGGTGCAGACCCTGCTCGCCCGGCACAAGCTGGTCGAGGAGCTGGTGCACCGGCAGGAAGGGCCGCGCCACGACCTGGTCGAGGACATCGTGCACAAGCAGCATCTGCACGAACTCCGGCACAAGTTGGAGCCGATGCACCCGGCCGACATCGCCTACATCCTCGAAGCGCTGCCGCTCGACGAGCGCCTGATCGCCTGGGACCTGGTCAAGGCCGAGCGCGAAGGCGAAATCCTGCTGGAAGTCTCGGATGCCGTCCGCGAGACCCTGATCGAGTCGATGGAGCGCACCGAGCTGGTCGCCGCCGCCGAGACGCTCGACGCCGACGAACTGGCCGACCTCGCCCCCGACCTGCCGCAGGGCGTGATCGACGACGTCTTCCGCGGCCTGTCGGTCGAGGAGCGCGAGCAGTTGCGCGCGGCGATGTCCTATCCCGAGGACTCGGTCGGCTCGATCATGGACTTCGACATGGTCACCGTACGCGAGGACGTGACGCTCGAAGTCGTGCTCCGCTACCTGCGCCGCTTCGACGAACTGCCCGACCATACCGACCAGCTGTTCGTCGTCGACCGCAACGAATACCTGAAGGGCGTGCTGCCGCTCAACATCCTGTTGGTCAACGAGGTCGAGGTCGAGGTCGGGGCGCTGATGCAGACCGACTTCGTCGAACTGGAGCCGGACGATCTGGCCGAGGAGGCCGCCAAGGCATTCGAGCGTTACGACCTGGTGTCGGCGCCGGTGGTCGATACCGACGGCAAGCTGGTCGGCCGGGTTACCGTCAACGAGGTGGTCGACTACATCCGCGAGGAAGCCGAGCACGAGCAACTGGCGCATGCCGGTCTGAAGGAGGAGGAAGACATCTTCGCCTCGGTCTGGGACTCGGTGAAAAACCGCTGGGCCTGGCTGGCGGTTAATCTGGTCACCGCCTTCATCGCCTCGCGGGTGATCGGCGCCTTCGAGGATTCGATCGAGAAACTGGTGGCGCTGGCCGCGTTGATGCCGATCGTCGCCGGCATCGGCGGCAATTCGGGCAATCAGACGATCACCATGATCGTCCGCGCCATCGCCATGGGCCAGGTTCAGCCCGACGCCATGCGCCGCCTGCTGCGCAAGGAGCTCGGCGTCGCCAGCATCAACGGCCTGCTGTGGGGCAGCCTGCTCGGCGTCGCCGCCTGGTGGCTCTACGGCAGCGTCGCGCTCGGTCTGGTGATGACCGCGGCGATGACGCTGAACCTGCTGCTGGCCGCCTCGGCCGGCGTCGGCATCCCCTTGCTGCGGCAGAAGTTCGGCGCCGATCCGGCCATCGGCGGCTCGGTGATGATCACTGCGCTGACCGATTCCGGCGGCTTCTTCATCTTCCTCGGTCTGGCGACGCTGTGCCTGATGTAATCAGTGCGTGTCCGGCGTCAGCAGTTTCAGGCCGACGATACCGGCGACGATCAGGCCGATGCTGGCCAGCCGGGCCGCTTCCTTTGATTCGCCGAACAGGTAGATGCCGAGGATGGCGGTGCCGACGGCGCCGATGCCGGTCCATACGGCATAGGCCGTGCCTAGCGGCAAGACTTTCAGCGACCAGCCGAGCAGGACGACGCTGGCGATCATCGCCAGCACCGTCGCCACCGAGGGGCCAAGGCGGCTGAAGCCTTCGGTGTATTTCAGGCCAACCGCCCAACCGATCTCGCACAGCCCGGCGATGAACAGGATCAGCCAGGCGAAGCCACTGCTCATTTCAGGCTGGCGAAGTAAGCCTCAGCCGCCGCCGCCGTGCCGGCGATGTCGGCGTCGCGGTGGGCAGCCGAGACAAAACCGGCCTCGAAGGCCGAAGGCGCGAAGTAATGGCCGGTGTCGAGCATGGCGTGGAAGAAGCGGTTGAAGGCTTCCTTGTCGCAGGCCAGTACTTCGTCGTAGGTGCCCGGGCAGCGCTCGGCGAAATAGAGGCCGAACATGCCGCCGACGTTCTGCGCGGCAAAGGCGACGCCATGCTTTTTCGCCGCACCGACCAGACCGTCGCACAGGGCCTTGGTCTTGGCAGTGAGCGATTCATAGAAGCCGGGCGCCTGGATCAGCTTCAGCGTGGCCAGGCCGGCCGCCGTCGCGATCGGGTTGCCGGACAGCGTGCCAGCCTGGTAGACCGGGCCGAGCGGGGCGATCTGTTCCATGATTTCGCGCTTGCCGCCAAAGGCGCCGAGCGGCATGCCGCCGCCGACCACCTTGCCGAAGGTGGACAGGTCGGGGGTGATGCCGTAGAGCCCCTGGGCGCTCTTCAGGCCGACGCGGAAACCGGTCATCACTTCGTCGAAGATCAGCACGGCGCCATGTTGTGCCGTCAATTCGCGCATCGCCTTGAGGAATTCGGCGGTCGGGGCGATCAGGTTCATGTTGCCGACCACCGGCTCGACGATCACCGCGGCGATCTTGTCGCCATGTTGGGCGAAGGCCTCGGCCAACTGCTGCGGGTCGTTGTAGGTCAGGACCATGGTGTGCTGCGCCAAGTCGGCCGGCACGCCGGAGGACGACGGGTTGCCGAAGGTCAGCAGGCCGGAGCCGGCCTTGACCAACAGGCTGTCGGAATGGCCGTGGTAGCAGCCCTCGAACTTGATCAGCAGATCGCGGCCGGTGTAGCCGCGGGCCAGGCGGATGGCGCTCATCGTTGCCTCGGTGCCGGAGGAGACCAGGCGCACCATCTCCATCGACGGCACCAGTTCGCACAACAGGTCGGCGATCTCGACTTCCTTCTCGGTCGGCGCGCCGAAGGACAGGCCGTCGACGGCGGCAGCCTGGACGGCGGCGATAACGTCCGGATGGGCGTGGCCGAGGATCATCGGACCCCAGGAGCCGACATAGTCGGTGTACCACTTGCCGTCCGCATCCTGCACCTTCGGGCCGACGCCCTTCTGGAAGAAACAGGGGGTACCGCCGACCGAGCGGAAGGCACGCACTGGCGAATTGACGCCGCCGGGAATGTGGCGCTGGGCGCGTTCGAACAGTTGCTGGTTGCGGGAGCTCATGGGGCGGATTCCTCGAAAAGGTGTTGATAGGCGGTTGCGCGGGCGGCGATGTCCGGCGCCGCGAAAAGATCGGTGATGACGGCCAGCAGATCGGCGCCGGCGTCGACCACGGCCGGGGCATTGGTCAGCGTGATGCCGCCGATGGCGCAGCCGCGGGCCTTTAGTGTTTGCTGGGCGCGGCCGAGCAGTGCCAGTGGCGCACGCACGGTTTCGGGTTTGGTCAGCGACGGGAACACGGCACCGAAGGCGACATAATCGACGCCAGCGGCGTCGGCGGCGCAGGCGGCGGCGAAATCGGCATAACAGGAGGCGCCGAGGATCTTGTGCGGGCCGAGAATGGCGCGGGCGGCGCCCAAATTGCCGTCGCCGCCACCGAGGTGGACGCCGTCGGCATCAAGCAGGGTGGCCAGTGCCAGGTCGTCATTGATAATCAGCCGGGCGCCATGGCGGCGGGTCAGTACGCGCAGGGCGCGCCCCCGGGCGACCCGCTCGGGCATCGGACTAAGCTTGTCGCGGAACTGGACGAGTCGGCAGCCGCCAAGCAGCGCGGCTTCAATGCTGGCAAGCAGTTGCGTGCCATCGGCCGATTCCGGGGTGATGGCGTAAAGGCCGCGCAGTTCAATTGCCATCGCTACTGTCTTCGGGCTTGGTGTCGGCCGGCGTTTCCGTATTTTCCGCTTCCTCGCGCGCCCAGAAGAAGCGATCCGGAATCAGCTGGCCCATACCACCGCGGAAGCCGTTCTTCAGTGTCTGCCAAGTGTAGTCCTGGGCATCGCGCACGGCATCCTCGACGCTGGCGCCGCCGGCCAGGCAGCCGGCAATTGCCGAGGCCAGCGTGCAGCCGGAACCGTGATAGCTGCCGGGCAGGCGTTCCCAGCGGTCGTGGCGGATCACACCTTCCTGGCCATACAAAGTGTTGATGACTTCGGGCGTGCTTTCGTGGGTGCCGGTGATCAGCACGTACTGGACACCCATTTCGATCAGCCGCTGGGCGCAGACCTCCAGCGACGGTTCGCCGATATCGTCGTCGCTCTCGGCCAGGCGCCGGGCTTCCGGCGCATTGGGGGTGAGCAGCGTGGTCTGCGGCAGCAGCATTTCGCGCATGGCGGAAATGATCTCCTCGCCGGATAGCTCGTCGCCACGCCCGGAGGCCAGTACCGGATCGAACACCAGCGGCGTTTCCGGATAGTCGGCAACGATTTCGGCGACCGCCAGCACATTCTCGACACTGCCCAGCAAGCCGATCTTGAAGGCGGCCACCGGCATGTCCTCGAGAATCGTTCGTGCCTGCTGCTCGACCAGTTCGGCCGCGACTGGATGCACGCTCTGCACGCCAACGGTGTCTTGCACCGTGATGGCGGTGATGGCGGTCAGCGGATGGCAGCCGAGACTGGCCAGGGTCAGGATGTCGGCCTGGATGCCAGCACCCGAAGACGGGTCGCTGGCAGCAAAGGCGAGAACCTGGGGAGGGCAGGGCGGGGTGGGGGCGGGTGAATTCATTGGCCTGCGCGCCCTTGGCGGGGGCAAAGGGCATTGGGTAAGATGCCGTGGATTTTATCCGAATCCGGCGTTGGCCGACTCCGCGCAATGAAAACCGTGCCGGACATTGCGTGGCTGTGCCGATCGCAAACTTCCGTAGTATGATGCACCGATAAGTTATAGTGCCTACAGGGGCCAGGGGACAGGCAAATTGGCTGATTTAACCAGATTGCGCGGCGTCAGGGTGATGGTCATCGACGACAGCAACACCATACGGCGAAGCGCCGAGATATTTCTCGTTCAGGCTGGCTGTGAGGTTGTTCTCGCCGAAGACGGTTTCGATGCCCTGGCCAAGATTGCCGATCTGCAACCAAGCGTGATCTTCTGCGACATCATGATGCCGCGCCTCGACGGCTACCAGACCTGTTCGCTGATCAAGAAAAATCCCCGATTCAAGTCCACGCCGGTGATCATGCTCTCCTCCAAGGATGGGCTGTTCGACCGGGCGCGCGGTCGCATGGTCGGTTCCGATCAGTATCTGACCAAGCCATTCACCAAAGACAGCCTGCTGCAAACGGTCGCGACCTTTGCCACGCCGGCGGAAACACCGTCCAAACCGTAGTCCAGGGAGCCAGTAATGCCCGTCAAGAACATCCTGGTGGTCGATGATTCAGCCACCGAGCGCTTTTTTACCGTCGATGTGCTGACCAAGGCTGGTTATCAGGTCAGCACGGCCGAGAGCGGCGAGGAAGGGATCGCCAAGGCCAAGGCCAGCAAGCCGGATCTGATCCTGATGGATGTCGTGATGCCCGGACTGAATGGCTACCAGGCTACCCGGACCTTGACCCGCGACGAGGAAACCAAGGGCATCCCGGTCATCGTCTGCACCTCCAAGGGCCAGGAAACCGACAAAATCTGGGGTTTGCGTCAAGGGGCGATCGATTATCTGGTCAAGCCGCTGAATCCGGAAGAATTGCTGAAACGAATCGCCGCGCTGCCCTGAGCACATGGCCAAAAAAACCAGTCTTCGCGACTTTCAGGAGTATCTCGCGGCACGTCTGACGACGGCGGCCCAGGGGCGTGGGGGGTCCTCCTGGCTTGGTATCGAGGCCGGTGGTGAGAACTGGCTGGTCGATCTTGCCGATGGTGGTGAGATCGTTCAAGCGCCACAGCTGGCGGCCGTGCCACTGACGCGTTCCTGGTTCGCCGGCATTGCCAATATTCGCGGCAACCTGCACGCGGTGACCGATTTTTCGGTATTCCGTGGTGGTTCGCCGACCCCGCAAAACGCCAGCACCCGCTTGCTGTTGATCGGTTCCAAACACGGGTCGAATGCCGCGCTGCTGGTTGCGCGCATGCTCGGGCTGAAGAATCCCGACGACTTTGCGCCCGAGCCAGCCGTTGCGGCCGATCCAGCCTGGTGTGCGCAGCGCTTTTCGGATACACACGGCAACATCTGGCGCAAGCTGTCCGTGCGCGAGTTGCTTGCCGATCATGATTTCATGAATATCGGGGTCTGACCGGGGGGCGTGCCGCCCAGGACCCACATCGGAGGATTCCATGGCTTTCAGTTTCAAACTCCCCAGTCTCGGTGGTGGCAAGGGTGTTGCATCCGCACCGATGACTGTCTCGGCCGAGATGCCCGGCGAGGCCAAGAAGCTCGCGCTGCCGGGCTTCCTGGCTGGACAGCCGGTCATCCAGCAGATGAAGACGCTGGGTGCGATCTTTGCGGTATTGATCTTGCTGATTGCCGGTCTGGTCGTCTTTGACAGCCGCCAATCGACGCACGGTACCGCTTATGTCGCAGCCTCCGGGGAAATGCGCATGCTGTCGCAACGCCTGGCCAAGGCTTCGCTGCTGGCGCTGCAGGGCAATACGACGGCCTTCGCGCAACTCAAGGAGTCACGCGAAGCGTTTTCCCAGCTGCTGGATCGCGTCAACAGCGGTGGCGAGATCGGTAGCGTCGAGGTGCCGGCTTCGCCGAATGCAGTTCGGCCCCAGCTCGATGCGCTGATCGAGCGCTGGGCCATGACTGACAAAGACGCGCAGACGGTGATTGGCCAGGAAGCCAACCTCATTGCCCTCGGCACCAGCGTTGCGCTGATCGACGAAAAGAATGCCGAGATGCTCGACCTGACCGAACAGCTGGCGGCCCTCAAGCTGCAGTCCGGTGCCGCTTCGCGCGACATTGCGGCGGCTAGCCAGCTGGTCATGCTGACCCAGCGGATCGCCAAGAACGCCTCGGCGCTGCGCGTCGGTGACGAGATCAATCCGGAAGTCGCCTTCCTGCTCGGCAAGGACACCAATGCCTTCCGCGATATCCTGCAGGGGCTGGCCAGGACGACCAGCGACGGCGACAGCCGCGAGAAGCTGACCGCCCTCGAGGCTTCCTTCCAGGGTTACCAGGAGGCCATTTCCAGCATTCTGGGCAATATGCAGCCGCTGGTGCTGTCGAAGCAGGCCGGGTCGCAGATTTTCCGCGAAAGCGAGAACCTGCTGAAGGCCACCGACGACCTAGCTCTCGGCTATCAGGAAAACCTCGCCGCGCGCGGCCTGTTCATCGTCCTGCTGATCGTGCTGGTGGCGGCGGCCCTGGCCACCCTGGCGCTGCTCGCCAAGATCTATCTGGAAGATACGCGCCGCCGCGCTCTTGATGCCGACCGTCAGCGCCACGCCTCGGAACTGGTCAACCGCGAGAACCAGGACGCCATTCTGCGCCTGATGAACGAACTGGGCGACCTCGCCGACGGCGACCTGACGGTGACCGCGACGGTCAGCGAGAACATCACCGGCGCCATCGCCGACTCGATCAACTACACCATCGAAGAGCTGCGCGTGCTGGTCGGCCGCATCAACGACGCCGCCAACCGGGTGACGGCGGCGACCGAAATCGCCCGCCAGACCTCGGCCGAACTGCTCGATGCCGCCGAACGGCAGTCCAGCGAAATTCAGGAAGCCGGCCAGTCAGCGCTCGACATGGCCCGCTCGATGAGCGAGGTTTCCGGCAACGCCACGCAGTCGGCCCAGGTTGCCCGGCAGTCGCTGATGGCTGCCGAAAAGGGCACGCAGGCGGTGCAGGATTCGATCAAGGGCATGAACGAAATCCGCAACCAAATCCAGGAAACCTCGAAGCGAATCAAGCGCCTCGGCGAAAGCTCGCAGGAGATCGGCGAAATCGTCGAACTGATTTCCGACATTACCGAGCAGACCAACGTGCTGGCCCTGAACGCCGCCATCCAGGCCGCTTCCGCCGGCGACGCCGGGCGCGGCTTCACCGTCGTGGCCGAGGAAGTGCAGCGTCTGGCCGAACGCTCGGCCGAAGCGACCAAGCAGATCGCGGCGATTGTGAAGACCATTCAGACCGACACCCAGGATGCCGTCTCCGCCATGGAGCAATCGACCCAGGGCGTGGTCGAAGGGGCCAAGCTGTCCGACGCCGCCGGTCAGGCGCTGTCCGAGATCGGCGACGTGTCGCGCAACCTGGCCGACCTGATCGAAAGCATTTCCACCTCGACCCAGAGTCAGGCGGATTCGGCCACCAACGTGGCCCGACTGATGCAGGACATCCTGCACGTCACCGAGCAAACGACGGCCGGCACCCAGCGTACCGCACTGGCCGTCGATGAGCTGACCGCACTGGCCTCGGAACTGAAGGGTTCGGTGGCCGGCTTCAAGGTAGACTGACGGGCAACGCGAGAGACTATGAACGCGGCTACTGCATTTGATTTGGGACCCCTGACCTGGGTCAAGGGTGAAATCGATCTGGCGCTTGCGCGGGCTGAGGAAGCGCTTGCCCAGTACGAGGCAGGGGCCGACCTCACCCAGCTCAAGTTCTGCCATACCCACGTCCACCAGGTCTATGGGGCACTGTCGATCGTTGGCCTGGATGGCGTGACGCAACTGGTCGAATCGCTCGAAGCGCTGCTCAAGGCCTACGAGGAGGGCCGGCTATTGCCCGGAGAGACCGGGGCTGGTGTGATTCGTCAGGCGCTGGCGGCGATCCGCCAGTATCTCGACGATCTGATGGTCGGCGAGCCAAACCAGCCGCTGCGTCTGCTCCCCGCTTATCAGGCGCTGGCCGAAGCGCGCGGTCTGGCAGTCATCCATGCGGCCGACCTGTTCTATCCCGACCTGACCCTGCGTCCGCCGCGGCGGGCGACGCCGCCACAGCTGCCGGCGGAACAACTCAAGTTGCTGCTGAAGGCATCCCGCATGGCCTATCAGAAGGGCTTGCTGCAGTTGTTGCGGACTCCTGGCGATGCCGGGCCAGGCCTGCAACAGATGCGGCAAGCGCTCGCCGGTATCGAGTCCCAGCAATCGACGCAGGCGGCGCGCGCCTTCTGGTGGGTCGCCCTGGCTTTCCTCGAGGCGCTCGACGACCCGCAATTGGGGGGGGACAACGCTGCCCGCTATCTGTGTTCCCGCATCGACGCGCAGATCCGTCGTCTGCTTAACGGCTCGAGCAACGTTGCCGAGCGTGTCATGCGCGATGCGCTGTATTACGTGGCCCTGGCGCCTGCCGAACTGTCGCCGCTGGTCGCTGAGGTCCAGGCGACCTTCGACCTGCCGGCACTCATGCCGGATACGATTGCCGCCGCCGGCACACTTCCGCAGGAAGCGGCGCTGCGCAAGCTGCGCGACGTCTTGGCGGCGGTCGAAGAGCTGTGGAACAAGTTCTGTACCGGCAGTACCGGCAGCATGTCCGGCTTTGCCGAAAATGCCCGTCACTGCGCCGCGCTCACCGAGGAAATCGGTCAGACCGATCTGAAGCGCCTGGGGCAGGGACTGGGGGCCGTTGGCAGCTGGCTGGCCGAGGATCCTTCACGCTATAACGACACCGTGGCGATGGAAGTCGCCACTACCATCCTGCTGTTGCAGAATGCCCAGGAAAGTTTCAAGCGCCTGGGGACCGATTTCGCCCAGCAGGTCGATCTGATGGTTGCCCGTCTCTACGCCTGCATCGCCGGCAAGCCGGCAGCTTCCGATGCGGCAATTCCGCTGCTCGACGAGATGACGCGCAAGGCGCAGGAGCGGCTGCTGATCGGCCAGGTCGGACGCGAAATCCAGAACAACCTGGCGCAGATCGAGCAGGCGCTCGACGCCTTCTTCCGCAACCCGGCCAAGGCGCACGACCTGGGGCAGCTCGAAACGCCGCTCAAGCAGGTCGGTGGTGCCCTCGCCATGCTTGGCCACTTCGGCGCCATCGCCAGTCTCAACGACTGCAGCGAGTGCATCCGCCAGTTTGCCCGCCCCGACTACGAGCCGGTCAGTGCTGATTTCGAACGCGTGGCGAATCAGCTTTCCCTGCTCGGTTTCTTCGTCGACGCCCTGCAAAATGGCGAGACCGATTTCGATGCCTTCATGCGCCGGATGAACGGCGAAAGCGCTGCATCGACGCTTGATGAAGACGAAGCTGAACCCTTGCCGGCGCCCACCGTTGAAGCGCAACTGGCTCAGCAAGCGCGGGAAACGCACGCCCTGGTCGAGGCGCTCAAGGAGGCGCCGCAGGACCAGCGGCTGCAGGAGGAAATCAGGCAAAACCTGCAGGCCATCCAGAAGGATGCCGAGCTGGTGGCCAACCACGAATTGGGCGAGACAGCCAAGGCGGCGCTCGAGGCCTTCGAGTCCGGCGGCGCGGTCGAGGCTGCATTCGATGCCGCATTGTCCGGCTTGAAGCCGCAGCAGACTGAGGCGCCGCGTCCGTCTGTCGAAACCATGCAGTTGGCCGAGTCCAGTCATGAGGAAATCGATGCCGAGCTGCTGGCGATTTTCCTCGAAGAGGCCGGCGAAGTTCTGGCCACGATGGAGCAACAGCACGCCCTGCTGCGGGCCAATGCCAGCAATGACGATGCGCTGACGACGATCCGTCGGGCGGCGCATACCCTCAAGGGCAGTGGTCGCATGGTCGGTCTCACCGAGCTCGGCGAGACGGCATGGGAGCTTGAGCAGACACTCAATTTCTGGCTGCGCCAGGAGCAGATGGCTAGCCCCGATCTGCTGCAATTGATCGGCGATGCCCATGCGCTGTTCGCGGTCTGGGTCACCCACCTGGAGGCGGGTGACGGCCTGATGCCCGATAGCACGGCCCTGGTCGCCCTGGCCCGGCGCTTGCGCGGACTCGATACGCCGCAAGCCGAGCCGCGCGATGCCATGCTGCCGGTTGAAACGCCGGTTGTTACGCCGTCGTCCTCTGTCGACGCCGACGAGGCTCCGCTGCTGGTCCTTGATTTGCCGATGCTTGATGAATCGGCGCTGGAATTGGCGGTACCGGAAGAAATTCGGTTTCTTGACGATGCAGTCGTGATTGCCGAGCCTGCAGCCGAAGCCGAAGCCGAAGCCGAAGCCGAAGCCGAAGCCGAAGCCGAACCGGAACCGGAACCGGAACCGGAACCGGAACCGGAACCGGAACCGGAACCGG
>PHCU01000284.1 GCA_002842345.1 Betaproteobacteria bacterium HGW-Betaproteobacteria-12
GGTCAGATAGCCCGCGTGCGCTCCGTTGACGAGGATCGACGCGGTGGTCTCGCCTTCGAGCGCCGCCATGAACGCCTCGCAGGGACGCAGTTCGATCCGCGCCCCGGCGCCGCCCAGCGCCTGCGCCACGCCCTCGATCGCTCCGCGCACGAGCCGGATGCCGGCCTGCGCTGCTTCCGCCTTCCCCGGCGCGTCGACCATCAGCGCGAGATTCTGATTCTCGATGGTGGCGCGGGCGAACTTGTCGCCGTCGTCCATCTCCGCGAAGACGCTGGCCGTCTCGAAGAGTCGGACGCCCCCCTCGCGGCGGACCTGCCCGTCCTGATTGGCCCTGCGGCAGGTCAACAGGCTCGGGATCACGCTCGGCCGAAGCCACGGCGCCCCCTTGCGCCGCTCCTCATCCACCTTCAGCAGCCGCAGACCCGTCGGGCAAAACGCCCTGGCCTCGTCCTCGGCCACGAAGGAGAAGGTCACCGTCTCGAAGAATCCCATCCCCGTCAGCACGCGCCCCATCTCCGCCATCGCCCGCTCGCGCAGCGGCCACTCGCGCGGATGGCGCAGGTCCAGGGGAAGTTCGAGCGACGATCCGATTTCGATCTTCTCGAAGCCGTGGAGGCGCCCGACCTCCTCGATCAGGTCGATCTCCCGCGTCAGGTCGTGCCGATTGGCCGGCACTCGGCAGCGTGCGATCTCCTCGGAGCCGTGCCGCTCGACCGCCACCTCGATCCCCAGCGATGTGAGAAGCCGCGCCACTTCCGCCGTCGGGACATGGAGGCCGAGAATCTGATCGCATCGTGAGGTTCGCATCTTGATGATCGCTCGCGCATCGCCTCCCTGCCGGGGCCGCTCGTCGATGAACTCCTGCTCGATCGTGCCGCCCGCCACTTCGAGGATGAGTTCAGCGCAGCGCCGCGAGGCCTGTTCCAGGCCCGGGGCGTCGACGAACCGCTCGAAGCGGTGCGAGGCATCAGAGCCAAAACCGTAGCGACGGGCACGACCGGCAATGGCCTTCGGCGCGAAGAAGGCGGACTCTAGGAACAATTCGCTGGTTTCCAGCGTGATGCCGCTGTCCTCGCCACCCATGATGCCGGCCATGGCCAGCGGCTTGACGTCGTCGGAAATCATCAGGATATCGGCGTCGACCGCAATCGTCTGCTCGTTCAACAGCAGCAGCTTTTCTTCCGGCTTCGCCAGGCGGGCATGCACCACGCCTTCCAGCTTCGTGTTGTCGAAGGCGTGCAGCGGCTGGCCGAGTTCGAGCATCACGTAATTGGTGATGTCCACCAGCGCCGAAATCGCCCGGATGCCGCTGCGTTCCAGCCGGCGCTTCATCCATTCCGGCGTCGGCGCCTTGGCATTGACGGCCTTGACCACACGCCCGCAATACAGCGGGCAGGCTTCCGGAGCGTCGAGCACGACGGCGCGCATATCGGCGATGGTCGCCGGCACTTCCGGCACCACCGGCAGGCAGGTCGCCGCGCCGGTAATCGCGCCGACTTCGCGGGCGATGCCGAGCAGTGACAGGCAGTCGGCACGGTTCGGCGTCAGCTTCAGTTCGAACTGGTTGTCGTCGAGATCGAGATACTGACGGATGGACTGACCGACCGGCGCGTCGGCCGGCAGGATCAGCAGGCCGGACGCATCTTCGGCAAGACCCAGTTCCTTGGCGGAACACAGCATGCCGGAAGACTCGATGCCGCGGACCTTGGCGATCTTGATCGTGAAATCGCCGGGCAGATTGGCGCCGGGCAGCGCACACGGCACCTTGAGGCCGACGGCAACATTCGGCGCGCCGCAAACGATGGTGGACGGCGTGCCGCTGCCGGTATCGACCTTGCAGACGTTCAGGCGGTCAGCATCGGGATGCTTGACGACTTCCAGCACATGGCCGACAACGACGCTGTCGAAAGCCGGGGCAACCGGGTCCAGTTCCTCGACTTCGAGGCCGGCCATGGTCAGCAGATGGGAAAGCTCCTCGCTCGTCAGCTTGGGATCGACGAGGGTACGCAGCCAGGATTCGGAGAATTTCATGCGAATTGCC
>PHCU01000285.1 GCA_002842345.1 Betaproteobacteria bacterium HGW-Betaproteobacteria-12
GCGGCACAGGTTGCTCCAGACGAAGACCATCGCCGTGCACGGCGCGGCGCCGAGCAGGATCAGGCCGGCGATGTAGCTGTCGAGCTGTTCGGCCGGCAGCCAGGGGGCGAAGACGTAGCGGATGAACAGCCAGCCGAGCGCCGCCATGGTGAACGGCTTGATCGCCCAATTGACGAACAGCGTGATGCCGATGCTGGCGCCCTGCTGCTTGACTTCGTGCAGCGAGGCGAAGTCGATCTTCATCAGCATCGGAATGATCATCACCCAGATCAGCAGGCCCACCGGCAGGTTGACCTGGGCGTACTCGATCCGCCCGAGCGCCTGGAAGGCGGCCTGAAACCACTGGCCGAGCAAGATGCCGGCGACGATGCAGAGCACCACCCAGAGACTCAGCCAGCGTTCAAAAAAACCGATCGGGGCGCCGGCGATCTGCCGGCCGGCGACTTCGCACTGGGCGCTCATTGTTCGTTCTCCTGGTGAATGCGTTGGGCGGCGACCTTGACCTCGGCTGCCGTCATGGTTTCCAGCGGCAGACGAACGAAGGCTTCGACGCGCTGGCGCAGCAGTTGGTAGGTGCGCTCGAAGGCGGCGCGGCGGGCTTCCATCGGCTCAATGTGCGCCGGGTCGTCGATGCCCCAGTGGGCGGTGGTCGGGTGGCCGGGCCAGAGCGGGCAGGTTTCGCCGGCGGCCGAGGCGCAGACGGTGAAGATGAAATCGATGGCCGGTGCACCGGGCAGGGCGAATTCATCCCACGACTTGCTGCGGGCTTCGGGCAGCGGAACACCATGGTTCGCCAGGGTTTCCAGTGCCACCGGATTGACCTTGCCGCTCGGCTGGCTGCCGGCCGAAAAGGCGTGGATACGGCCGCCGCCGAGATGATTGAACAGCGCCTCGCCGAGAATCGAGCGGGCCGAGTTGCCGGTGCACAGCACCAGCACGTTGAAAGTTTTCTGGCTCATGGGTTTCCGTTATGGACAGGGTTCTTCGCTGGTACAGGCGTGCGCCGCCTCGCCGCAGGGCTGGCCGGCGCAGCAGTGCTCGGTCAGGAAGCCGAGCAGTTCGTTCATCGCCGGGTAATTGGCCGAGTAATAGATGAAGCGGCTGGCCTGGCGGCTGCGGATCAGGCCGGCGTTGCTCAGTTCCTTCAGATGGAAGCTGAAGCTGCCGTTCGCTTCGGTTTCCAGATGGGCGGCCAGATCGGCGACGCACAGCCCTTCCGGCCCGGCCTGGACCAGGCGGCGGAAGATGCGCAGCCGCGTTTCGTGAGCGAGTGCCTTGAGGGCGTTGGTGGCGAGTTCGGTATTCATATTTCTAGAATAGTCGAAATGTTGGCGGCAAAGCAAGGCGCCTGAGCGCCCTGCTTGTCCGGGCCGGGCTCAGACGCTGAACTGCAACGTCGAGGCGCGCAGGCGGTCGGCCAGGCTGGCCACTTCGTCGGCCGAGGCCGAGGATTCGGCGGCGGCCTTGGCGCCGCGTTCGATCATCTGCGCCATGCGTTCGGTGTTCTGGGCGATCTGTTCAGCGGCCAGGCGCTGTTCGCCGAGGACGTCGACGATTTCGCGGGCGGCCAGCGCCGAACGCTCGCAGAAGGCCTCGATTCGCTGGGTCGCCGCCTCCGCCTGCGAGGCGAGCTCAGTGCCGCGCTGCGAACGTTCGGCGGTGGCGGCGACGGCGTCGCTGCTCAGCGTCGCCGCTTCGCCCAGGCGCAGCACCAGGCCCTCGATCTTGCGCGTGGTGTCGGCGGTGTGATTGGCCAGTTTGCGCACCTCGTCGGCGACGACGGCGAAGCCGCGGCCGGCTTCGCCGGCGCGGGCCGCCTCGATGGCGGCATTGAGCGAGAGCAGGTTGGTCTGTTCGGAGATTTCCTTGATCTCCTGGGCAAAGCCGGCGATCTGCCGGGTGTGCTGCTTGAGTTCCAGCATCGAGGCGGCAGCGGCGCCGGCCTGCCCGGAGATGTTGCCGATCTCGGCGATCGCCTGGTGGATGATGCGGCCGCTCTCGCCGGCCGTTTCGCGGGTGATCCGCGTCGCGTCGGCG
>PHCU01000286.1 GCA_002842345.1 Betaproteobacteria bacterium HGW-Betaproteobacteria-12
AATTGCATCAGTTCAGTTTCCATATCTGTTGATTCCGACATGGACAGAATCTTGCTGTATACATTCAAGAGCCTGTCTGCCGACTGTTCAACAGCGCGCTGTGAAGCCTCAAGCGCAACTGCCGGAATATTCAGTATGCTGTCATCCAGGCGTTGCACCATGCCATCACCACGATCGGGAAGCATGCGCTCGACAACTATTGCAAAGCGTGCGGTGAGCGGCAGGAATAAAACCACCCCCACCGCGATAAACAAGGTATGGAAGGCAGCAAGGCTGGTCGCTCCAGGCTCCAGACCGGCGTATTGCCTGAGGATCTGGATCAGATAAAAGAATGCCGGCAGCAACAAAATGGCAATCAAACCGGCAGTCAGGTTAAACAGCACATAAGCCAGCGCAGTGCGCTTTGCATAAATGGTTGCACCGATGGCAACGAAGGCACCGGTCATGGTGGTACCGATGGCGGCTCCGACAACCAGGGCGGCAGCTTGGTCAAAGTTGATGGTTTCCGTATGCAGAGCCGTCAACGTCGTCGCGATGGCAGCAGTCGAGGACTGCAGAATGGCCGTCATGGCCAGACCTATCAGCATGATCATGATGCGGGCGCCATAACCGCCAACAGGTAGCTCCGCCAGATTGAACACGCCGGACAGCCCGACCATGCCTTGCTGCAAGACACTCAGGCCATGAAACAACAGGCCAAACCCCGCCACGGCCATGCCGAGTTCTGCCCAGCGGCCGCGCGCCAGTAGTTTTAACAAGGCGCCGATACCGATAAATGCCAAAGTATAAAAGCCAAGATTAATCTTGAGGCCGAACTCGGCCACGATCCATCCGGTGGCCGTATTACCCAGGCTGGCACCAATCAGAACGCCGATGGCCTGTGAAAATGTAATGAGACCGGCACTCACAAAACCGATCAGCGTAACCGCGGTGGCCGAAGAAGACTGAACCATGGCCGTGGCCAGGGTGCCCGAGACGAAGGCCTTATAGGGCGTGCCTGTGAAGTGAACCAGGGCTCGCTTCAAACTCCGCCCTGCAAATGCGACCAGCCCGTCAGACAACAACATCATGCCGACCAGGAATAAGCCAAGCCCGCCGACAAATGGAATGATGATTTCAAGCATTTAATCTTTGCTTATAAATATCGTAATGAAGGAGCAAGGTAACATATTCGCCCTTTTTTCTGTCATTCAAGCATGAGATAAGGTTTTCCAGCCCGAGTTCTGCGTTGCAGCCTGACCGGCACGGTGACTTTGCTCCCACTGACATGCCTGAATATTCAGCGTCAAATCAAGGCGTAACGGCTTCCGGATACATATTACTAAATAATCTCCCTATCCGGCGGCATCAGCCTATGATGAAGTCACGCTGACAGGTGAAAAAGGCCTGCCAGATTCAGCACTTAAACAATCTGCGCTGCCGTGCGTATACATGACGGACGCGCGAGGAGAAACAGCATGGCAAAAGGTCAGCAACGCAATAACAGGGAAACAAAAAAGCCCAAGAAGAGCAAGGAAGTCGTTGTTCCGGCAGGCTTTATCACACCATCAAAACCAAGCCTGCCACAGAAAAACAAGCATTAAGCAAAACAAGCATTAAGCAATGCACCGCTGAAATTGGCTGGGATTCATGCCCTCACCTTCATTACCATGTTGGTGAGGGCAGATTGGCAAGACATATAATACTTAAAGACCGAGCTTCAATTTCAGACGCGCCCAGACTTGGGTAAGCACGTTGCCATCCAGCTTGTAATGCTTATGCAATGGCTGTTTGACTTCCCAGCTCGCTCTCAAACCTGCAGGAAAGGTCACGAGATCGCCCTTGCCGAAAGTCACTGGAGTACCGTTTTCTGGTGTGATCACGCAATGACCTTCGAGGATATAGGCTACTTCCTGCTCGGGAAACACCCAGGGGAATACTGATACTTCCTTTTGCCAGGTTGGCCATTTGGTCACTTCAAGATCCAGCAGGCGATCTGCAGACGGATTATGTTCTACCGTGATATTGCTCATGTTGTTCCTTTATACC
>PHCU01000116.1 GCA_002842345.1 Betaproteobacteria bacterium HGW-Betaproteobacteria-12
GGCGACTTCCTCGGCTTCACGCTGGTTGGCGATGAAGTCGGCCGGCAGGTCCCAGAATTCCATCGGCGGCTCGAACAGCACGGCCGACAGGAACAGGTAGCCGGCGCGGATCTGCTTGGTGACGATGGCCTTGGTCTCGTCCTTGAGGCCCGGGTAGTCGCGTTCCATGACCGCCATGCAGATGGCCATGTGACGGCCTTCGTCGCGGCCGATGTTCTTGAAGCCTTCCTTGAACACGGCTTCGCGGGAGTTCTCGTACATCTGCTTGAAGATGGTGGCGGCAGCGATCTCGCCCATCAGGAAGGAGCTGAACAGCACGGCCAGATCGTACTTCGGCACGGCCTGCTTGTAGCCGGTCCAGTAGCGGCCGCCATTGAAGTACAGCCAGGCGACGTTCTTCTGCAGGCGCTTGCCGAGTTCGGTCTTCGGCTGGTAGGTCAGCGGATCGGGATGGCCGAGCAGCTTGGTGATGGCCAGGCCGCACATGATCTCGTGGTTCTGCTCGTCGCGGGTAACCGAGAAGAAGCACTTGCGGACCGGATCTTCCTCATGCACTTCGTAGGTCTTGATCAGGGCTTCGGCGAACACCGGCGGGGCGGAGGCGTCGAACACGGAGAGCAGGCTCCACCAGTAGGCGATCGATTCGCGCTCTTCCCAGGAATAGCTGTCTACATCCAGCGTGTCCCAGGGCAGCTTTTCCGGATCCCAGTTCTCGCGCAGCGAGGCTTCCCAGACTTCCTGCAGCTTCTTGGTCTTGCTGTTCCAGGACAGCGGATAGATGTTCGGCTGCGGGGTTGCCGGCGGGAATTCCATCTTGTCTGCAAAACGTTCCTTGTTGCTTGCCATGTCTCACTCCTTGTTCGAATTGTAGGGTCCGAGGTCAACCCGAAGCAGGTTGCCGTGGATGAATCATGTTACAACATCAACCGACATGTCAACGCTTTTTGTATCACGTTGTTCAAATTTCGCTGGCAGGCGGTCGCCAAACGGCAAAAATTTGACGAAATTTCCCCTTAAAAATCAGTATCGATTTGTTGTTTTTACGAGTTTTTTTACAACACTACGGAACCTCTTCTGCAATTCGAAATCACATACCGGACCAGATCAATGTGATACATTTGATTGACAGCAAAACCATAACTTCGTAACGTATGTTTCACAGCGCGGCTTTTTCCGCCGCCCGTCGACAAGAATCCCCATCCCCCGGAGGAAAATCCATGTCCCACCCCCTGTTCGAGAAGCACCGCGCCCTGCTCGACGGCGCGCTGAACGCCATCCACACCCGCGGCTACTGGTCGGCCTTCAATGAAATGCCGAGCCCCAAGGCCTATGGCGAAACCGCCCCGGCCGACGGCAAGCAGGCCTACGAAAGCCACCTCGGCCAGCAATTCGCCCTGAACCAGCCGGGCCAGAGCGGCTGGACCGGCGGCGAGCAGTCGCCCTACGGCGTCGACCTCAATGTGCAGTATCCGGTGTGCGACATCGAGGCGCTGATCGCTGCCGGCGAACAGGCCATGGCCGGCTGGCAGGCCGCCGGTGCCGACGGCCGCGCCGGCATCTGCCTGGAAATCCTGACCCGCCTGAATCAGCAGAGCTTCGAACTGGCCCATGCGGTGATGATGACCACCGGCCAGGGCTGGATGATGGCCTTCCAGGCCGGCGCCCCGCATGCCCAGGACCGCGGCCTCGAAGCCGTGGCCTACGCCTACCGCGAGCAGAAGTTCGTGCCCGGCGAAGCGACCTGGGAAAAGCCGCAGGGCAAGAACCCGCCGCTGGTCATGAAGAAGCACTTCGAGATCGTCGGCCGCGGCGTCGGCGTCGTCGTCGGCTGCGGCACCTTCCCGACCTGGAACACCTACCCCGGCCTGTTCGCCGCGCTGGCCACCGGCAACGCGGTCATCGTCAAGCCGCACAGCAATGCCATCCTGCCGGCCGCGATCACCGTGCGCAGCATCCGCGCCGTGCTGGCCGAGAACGGCATCGACCCCAACCTGGTCAGCCTGTGCGTCACCGACAAACGGGAAACGACGCAGAAGCTGGTCACCCACAAAGCGGTCAAATCGGTCGACTTCACCGGCGGCAACGTCTTCGGCCAGTGGCTGATCGACAACTGCCGCCAGGCCCAGGTCTATGCCGAGCTGGCCGGCGTCAACAACATCGTCATCGACTCGACCGACAGCTACCGGAAGATGATGGGCAACCTGGCGTTCACGCTGTCGCTGTACTCCGGCCAGATGTGCACCACCTCGCAGGCGATCCTGGTCCCGGCCGGCGGCATCGATACCGACGAAGGCCACAAGTCCTACGACGCAGTCTGCGCCGACCTCGCTCAGGCCGTCACCGGTTTCCTGAGCAAGCCGGAAGTCGCCCATGCCGTGCTCGGCGCCATCCAGTCGGCCGATACGCTGAAGCGCATCGAGCAGGCCGGTTCCGGCCAGCTCGGTACCGTCATCCTCGCCCCGAGCAAGCTCGACAACCCGGAATTCCCGAAAGCCGCCGTGCGCACCCCGGTGCTGCTCGCCTGCGACGCCGGCCAGGAAGCTGCCTATATGGAAGAGCGTTTCGGCCCGATCAGCTTCATCGTCAAGGTCGCCGACACCGCCGCGGCCATCGCCCTGTCGGAACGCATCATCAGCACCCACGGCGCGCTGACCGCCGGCGTCTATTCGACCAAGGCCGAAGTGATCGACGCGATGACCACCGCCACCTGGCGCTCCAAGGTCGCGCTGTCGATCAACCTGACTGGCGGCGTCTTCGTGAACCAGTCGGCGGCCTACTCCGACTACCACGGCACCGGCGGCAACCCGTCGGCCAACGCTTCCTACGCCGACTCGGCCTTCGTCGCCAACCGCTTCCGCGTCGTGCAGCGCCGCTACCACGTCTAAGGATCAAGCATGAATTTCGAAAACATCACCTTTGCCGTCGACACCGGCATCGCCCGCCTGACGCTGAACCGCCCGGACAAGCTGAATAGCTTCACCGGCCAGATGCACGCCGAGCTGCGTACCGCGCTGGACCGCGTCCAGAGCGACCACACCATCCGCGTGCTGGTGCTGACCGGCGCCGGCCGGGCCTTCTCGGCCGGCCAGGACCTGGCCGATCCGGACATGGCGCAGATCGACGGCCGGATGCCGGACATCGGCAATGTCGTCGAACGCAATTACAAGCCGCTGGTGATGCGCCTGCAGAACCTGCGCGTGCCGACCATCGCTGCGGTCAACGGCATCGCCGCCGGCGCCGGCGCCTCGGTGGCGCTGGCTTGCGACCTGGTCGTTGCCGCCAAGTCGGCCTCCTTCCTGCAGGCCTTCTCCAAGATCGGCCTAATTCCCGATACCGGCGGCACCTGGTTCCTGCCGCAGCGCGTCGGCATGGCCCGCGCCATGGGCCTGGCCCTGCTGGCCGAGAAGCTGCCGGCGGCGAAGGCCGCCGAATGGGGCCTGATCTGGGAATGCGTCGAGGACGACGCCTTCCCCGCGCGCATCGAGGCGCTGGCCAAGCAGTTGTCCACCGCCCCGACCAAGGCCCTGGTCCGCACCCGCCAGGCCCTGCACGCCGCCCCCGGCCACACGCTGGAACAGCAGCTGTCCTTCGAGGGCGGCATGATGCGCGAGCTGGGCTGGAGCCCGGACTATGCCGAAGGGGTCAAGGCTTTCATGGAAAAGCGCGCCCCGAATTTCACCGGAGAGTGAAAGCGTGAGTCACCCACCCCTACCCCAACAGACCGTCATCGCCGTCGTCGGCAGCGGCGCCATGGGCGCCGGCATCGCCCAGGTGGCGGCGGCCGCCGGCCATGTCGTCAAGCTGCTCGACAACCGGCCGGGCGCTGCCGAGCAGGCTATCGCGGGCATTCGCGCTCAGTTCGCCAAGCTCGCCGACAAGGGCAAGCTGACGCCGGAAGCGGCGCTGGCCGCCGGCACCCGCCTGGTCGCTGCGCAACAACTGGCTGACCTGGCCGACGCCGGCCTGGTCGTCGAAGCCATCGTCGAGAACCTGGAAGCCAAGCAGAAGCTCTACGCCGACCTCGAAGCCATCGTCGGCGCCGACTGCCTGTTCGGCACCAACACCTCGTCGATCTCGGTGACCGCCATCGGCGCCGCGCTGAACAACCCGGAGCGCCTGGCCGGCCTGCATTTCTTCAATCCGGCGCCGCTGATGGCCCTGGTCGAGATCGTTTCCGGCCTGGCCACCGACCCGGCCGTGGCCGAGACGCTGTTCGCCACCGCCGCCGCCTGGGGCAAGACGCCGGTGCATGCCAAGTCCACACCCGGCTTCATCGTCAATCGCGTCGCCCGCCCCTACTACGCCGAGGCCCTGCGCCTGGCCCAGGAAGGCGCTGCCGACTACGCCACCATCGACGCCGTCATGCGCGAGGCCGGCGGTTTCCGCATGGGGCCGTTCGAGCTGATGGACATGATCGGCCACGACGTCAATTTCGCCGTGACCAACTCGGTCTGGCGCGCCTTCTACCACGACCAGCGCTTCCTGCCCTCGCTGCTGCAGCAGGAACTGGTCGATGCCGGTTTCTACGGCAAGAAGAGCGGCCGCGGCTTCTACGACTACCGCGACGGCGCCCTGCGCCCCGGGCCGCAGACCGAGGCGGTGCAGACCCCGGCCGGCATGATCACTATCTTCGGCGAATCGGCGGCCGCCGAAGCCCTGGCCGAACGGCTGGAAACCTGCAGCCTGGCGTTTTCCCGCGCCCCGGCCAGCGATGGGCGCATCGCCGAGATCGGCCGCGCCGTGCTCGCCGTCACCGACGGCCGCAGCGCCACGCAGCGGGCGGCCGAAACGGGCGCCGCCAACCTGGTGCTGCTCGACCTGGCGCTCGATTACACCCGCGCCAGCCGGCTGGCCGTCGCCGTCGCCGAACAGTGCGAACCGGCCGCCGCGGCGGCTGCCATCGGCCTGTTGCAGGCCGCCGGTTTTGCCGTCTCGCGTTTCCTCGACGTGCCCGGCCTGGCGGTCATGCGCACCGTCGCCATGCTCGCCAACGAGGCCGCTGATGCCGTCAACCAGGGCGTCTGCTCGGAAAGCGCCGCCGATTCGGCGATGCGCCTCGGCGTCAATTACCCGCAGGGCCCGCTGGCCTGGGCCGACCAGGTCGGCGTCGCCACCATCCGCGACGTGCTGGCCAACCTCGGCGCCAGCTACGGCGAGGACCGTTACCGCATTTCCCCGCTGCTCCAGCGTGCCGTTTTTGCCGGAAGGAATATCCATGACTGAACACAAGCCCACCCCCGCCGAGGCGCAAGCCCTGGCCGATGCCACCGCCGAAGCCATGTGGTCGCGCGACCGCGCCGCCCAGGCGCTGGGCATCACCATCGTCCGCGTCCAGCCGGGGGCCTCCGTGCTGACCATGGCGGTCCGTTCCGACATGGTTAACGGCCACCACATCTGCCACGGCGGCATGATCTTCAGCCTCGCCGACACCGCCTTCGCCTACGCCTGCAACAGCTACAACAAGAACACCGTGGCCTCCGCCTGCCACATCGACTTCCTGGCCCCGGCCAAGGAAGGCGAGACGCTCGAAGCCGAGGCCGTCGAACGCTCGGCTTCCGGCCGCACCGGCGTCTACGACGTCACCGTGCGCGTCGGCGGCCGGACCGTTGCCCTGTTCCGCGGCAAGAGCTACCGGATTGCCGGCGAAGTCATCGCCGGCCTGCAACAAGCCGATCAACAGGCTGCCTGAACCTTAAGACACAAGAGGAGACAACCATGACCGTCAAGAAACCGATGCCCGGCGATCTCGACCCCATCGAAACCGCCAGCCGCGACGAGATTTCGGCGCTGCAGCTGGAGCGCCTGAAGTGGTCGGTGCGCCACACCTACGACAATGTCGCGCCGTACCGCGCCAAGTGCGAAGCCAAGGGCGTGCATCCGGACGACCTGAAGACGCTGAGCGATCTGAGCAAGTTCCCGTTCATGACCAAGCTCGACCTGCGCGACCACTACCCGTTCGGCCTGTTTGCCGTGCCGCGCACCCAGCTGGCCCGCCTGCATGCGTCTTCCGGCACCACCGGCAAGTCGGTGGTCGTCGGCTACACCAAGAACGACCTGGACAATTGGGCCACCGTCGTCGCCCGCTCGATCCGCGCTGCCGGCGGCCGGGCCGGCGACATGGTCCATGTCGCCTACGGCTACGGCATGTTCACCGGCGGCCTTGGCGCCCACTACGGCGTCGAACGCGCCGGTTGTTGCGCGGTGCCGATGTCCGGCGGCCAGACCGAGAAGCAGGTCCAGCAGATCATGGACTTCAAGCCCGAAATCATCATGGTCACGCCGTCCTACTCGCTGGTCATCGCCGAGGAATTCGAGCGTCTGGGCATCAAGCCCGAGGAAATCTCGCTGAAGGTCGGCATCTTCGGCGCCGAACCCTGGGGCGAAGGCATGCGCCACGAGATCGAACGCAAGCTCGGCATCGACGCCATCGACATCTACGGCCTGACCGAGGTCATGGGCCCCGGCGTCGCCTGCGAATGCATCGAGACCAAGGATGGCCCGGTAATCTGGGAAGACCACTTCTACCCCGAGATCATCGACCCGGAAACCGGCGAAGTGCTGCCCGACGGCGAGGAAGGCGAGCTGGTATTCACCTCGCTGACCAAGGAAGCCTTCCCGGTCATCCGCTACCGCACCCGCGACCTGACCCGGCTGCTGGCGCCGACCGCCCGCTCCTTCCGCCGCATCGGCAAGATCACCGGCCGTTCCGACGATATGCTGATCATCCGCGGCGTCAACGTCTTCCCGACCCAGATCGAGGAACAGATCCTGCGCGACCAGCGTCTGGCCGGCAATTACCAGGTCGTCGTCACCCGCGACGGCCACATGGACAACCTGGAAGTGCGCTGCGAAGTCCAGCGCGAACTGTCCGGCAAGCTGTCGCCGGCCGACCTCCAGCAGATCGGCAAGGAATTGCAGCAGCGCATCAAGACCATCATCGGCGTGTCGACCAAGATCACCGTCATGGAATTCGACGCCATCCCGCGCACCCAGGTCGGCAAGGCCAAGCGCGTGCTCGACGAACGCCCGAAGCAGAACTGAGGATAGAACGATGACCCAAGCTTTTATCTGCGACGCCATCCGCACCCCGATCGGCCGCTACGGCGGCACGCTGGCCGCGGTGCGCGCCGACGATCTCGGCGCCGTACCCTTGAAGGCGCTGATGGAACGCAACCCGCAGGTGGACTGGACGGCCGTCGAGGACATCATCTACGGCTGCGCCAACCAGGCCGGCGAAGACAACCGCAACGTCGCCCGCATGTCCGGCCTGCTGGCCGGGCTGCCGATCGAGGTGCCGGGCACCACCGTCAACCGCCTGTGCGGTTCCGGCATGGACGCCATCGGCCTGGCCGCCCGCTCGATCAAGTCCGGCGAGACCGAACTGATGATCGCCGGCGGCGTCGAGAGCATGTCGCGCGCCCCGTTTGTGATGGGCAAGGCCGAATCGGCCTGGTCGCGGCAGGCGGCGATCTACGACACGACCATCGGCTGGCGCTTTCCCAACCCGCTGATGAAGAAGCTGTACGACACGCATTCGATGCCGCAGACGGCCGACAACGTGGCGGCCGAGTTCAGCATCAGCCGCGCCGACCAGGATGCCTTCGCGCTGCGCTCGCAGCAGCGCTGGGCCGCCGCCAATGCCGCCGGTCGCTTCCGCGACGAGATCGTGCCGGTGGTGATCCCGCAGAAGAAGGGCGCGGCGCTGATCTTCGACACCGACGAGCACCCGCGTCCGGAAACGACACTGGAGATGCTGGCCAAGCTCAAGGGCGTCAATGGCCCGGAACTGACCGTCACCGCCGGCAACGCCTCCGGCGTCAATGACGGCGCCTGCGCGCTGCTGCTGGCGTCGGAAGCCGCGACCGGCCAGTACGACCTCCAACCGCTGGCCCGCGTCGTCGGCATGGCCACCGCCGGCGTGCTGCCGCGGATCATGGGTTTCGGCCCGGCGCCGGCGGTGCGCAAGGTGCTGGCCAAGACCGGCCTGACCCTGGCGCAGATGGACGTCATCGAACTCAACGAAGCCTTCGCCGCCCAGGGCCTGGCGGTACTGCGCGACCTCGGCCTGCCGGACGACAGCGCGCACATCAATCCCAACGGCGGCGCCATCGCCATGGGCCACCCGCTCGGCATGAGCGGCGCCCGCCTGGTGACCGCCGCCGCCTACGAACTCAAACGCCGTGGCGGCCGCTACGCGCTGTGCACCATGTGCATCGGCGTCGGCCAGGGGATCGCCATGGTCATCGAGCGTGTCTGACAACAACCCCAGGAGAAGACAAAACATGAAGCAAACCCTCACGAAGCTCGTCGCCGGCACCGCCCTGGTGCTCGGCGCCTTTGCCGCCCAGGCCGCCGACCCGATCAAGATCGGCTCGGTGCTGTCGGTCACCGGCCCGGCCGCCTTCCTCGGCGATCCGGAACTGAAGACGCTGCAGTTGTACGTCGACGATCTCAACAAGAAGGGCGGCGTGCTCGGCCGCCAGTTGCAGCTGGTGCATTACGACGACGGCAGCGATGCCGGCAAGGCCAACGGCTTCACCAAGCGCCTGATCGAGGACGACAAGGTGGATATCCTGGTCGGCGGCACCACCACCGGCGCCACCATGTCGGCCGCGCCGCTGGTCGAGAAGGCGAGCATTCCGTTCATCTCGCTGGCCGGCGCGGTGGTCATCGTCGAGCCGGTCAAGAAGTGGATCTTCAAGACCCCGCACACCGACCGCATGGCCGCCGAAAAAGTGTTCGAGGACATGAAGAAGCGCGGCCTGAGCAAGGTCGCCCTGCTCTCCGAAACCTCCGGTTTCGGCGGCTCGGGCAAGAAGGAAACCGAGCTGGTGGCCGGCAAGTACGGCATCACGCTGGTGGCCAACGAGACCTACGGGCCCAAGGACACCGACATGAGCCCGCAGCTGACCAAGATCAAGAACACCGCCGGCGTCCAGGCCGTGTTCGTGTTCGGCCTCGGCCAAGGTCCGGCGATCGTCACCAAGAACTACAAGCAGCTGGGCATCGCGCTGCCGCTGTACCAGTCGCACGGCGTCGCTTCCGACGAATTCCTGAAGCTGGCCGGCCCGGCCGCCGAAGGCGTGCGCCTGCCGTCGCCGGCGCAGCTGATCCCGGAGAAGCTGCCGGCCAGCGATGCGCAGAAGCCGATCGTCACCGCCTATGGCCAGGCCTACAAGGCGGCCTACAAGACCGACGTGTCGACCTTCGGCGGCTATGCCTACGACGGCCTGATGCTGGCAGTCGATGCCATCAAGCGCGCCGGTTCCACCGACAAGGCCAAGGTCCGCGACGCCCTCGAAGCGACCAAGGGCTTCGTTGCCACCAGCGGCACGTTCAACATGTCGCCGACCGACCACATGGGCCTCGACCTGTCGGCCTTCCGTCTGCTCGAAGTCAAGAACGGCGACTGGAGTCTGGTCCAGTAAGCCACCCCCGATAACGACAATGACCCCGGCGCCACGGCGTCGGGGCAACCCCAGGAGAAAACCATGTATACACAATCTTTCAATGTCCCCGACGGCAGCGGCAAAACCGTCCCGCTGGCGCCAAGCAATGAAGACCCGGCGCTGCAGGCGGCGTTCGACGTCCGCATCGACGCCGATGGGCGCATCGAGCCGCAGGACTGGATGCCGGACGCCTACCGCAAGACCCTGGTCCGGCAGATCAGCCAGCACGCCCACAGCGAAATCGTCGGCATGCTGCCGGAAGGCAACTGGATCTCGCGCGCCCCGTCACTCAAGCGCAAGGCCATCCTGATCGCCAAGGTCCAGGACGAGGGCGGCCACGGCCTCTACCTCTATTCCGCCGCCGAAACCCTGGGCACCAGCCGCGACCAGATGCTGGCCGGCCTGCACAGCGGTCGCGCCAAGTACAGCTCGATCTTCAACTACCCGACCCTGACCTGGGCCGACGTCGGCGTCATCGGCTGGCTGGTGGACGGCGCCGCGATCATGAACCAGGTGCCGCTGTGCCGCTGCTCCTACGGCCCCTACGCCCGGGCCATGGTGCGCGTCTGCAAGGAGGAATCCTTCCACCAGCGCCAGGGCTACGAAGCCCTGCTGGTAATGATGACCGGTACCGAGGAACAGAAGGCGATGGTGCAGGATGCGGTCAATCGCTGGTGGTGGAAGTGCCTGGCGATGTTCGGGCCGCCCGACGCCGACAGCCCGAACAGTGCGCAAGGCATGCGCTGGGGCATCAAGCGCGTGTCCAACGACGAGCTGCGGCAGAAATTCGTCGATGCCACCGTGCCGCAGGCCAAGGTGCTCGGCGTCACGCTGCCCGACCCCGACCTCAAGTGGAACGAAGAGCGCGGCCACCACGACTACGGCCAGATCGACTGGAACGAGTTCTGGGAGACGGTGAACGGCAACGGCCCGTGCAACAAGGAACGCCTGGCGACCCGCGTCAAGGCCCACGACGAAGGCCAGTGGGTGCGTGACGCCGCCCTCGCCTACGCCGCCAAACAGCAAGCTCGCAGCATCAAGGAGGCAGCATGACCACCGCATTGAAAGAATGGCCGCTCTGGGAAATTTTCGTCCGCAGCAAGCAGGGCCTCGAACACAAGCACTGCGGCAGCCTGCATGCCGCCGACGCCGCCCAGGCACTGGACATGGCGCGCGACGTCTATACCCGCCGCCAGGAAGGCGTCAGCATCTGGGTCGTCGAATCGAAGGCGATCACCGCCAGCAACCCCGATGAAAAGGGCGAGCTGTTCGACCCGGCAGCCGACAAGATCTACCGCCATCCGACCTTCTACGAGATCCCGGACGAAGTGGGGCACATGTGATGAACGCCGCACTCGACTATCTGCTGCATCTCGCCGACAACGCCCTGGTCCTCGGCCAGCGCAATGCCGAGTGGTGCGGCCACGGCCCGATCCTCGAAGAGGACATCGCGCTGGCCAACGTCAGCCTCGACCTGATCGGCCAGGCCCGCCTGCTCTACCAGCTGGCCGCCACGCTCAAGGGCGGCGACTGCACGGAAGACCAGCTGGCCTATTTCCGCGACACGCACCAGTTCCGCAACTACACGTTGCTCGAACTGCCGCAGCACGGCGCGTTGTCCGGCTACGCCCAGGCCAGCCCGGACTACGCGACGACCATCGTCCGCAACTTCCTGTACAGCGCGCTGATGGCGCTGCTCTGGGAAGCGCTGGAAAAATCGGCCAACGCCGACCTGGCGGCGATCGCCGCCAAGTCGCTGAAGGAAGTGCGCTACCACCTGCGCCATTCGCGCGACTGGCTGGTGCGGCTGGGCGACGGCACCGACGAGTCGCATGTCCGCAGCCAGGCGGCGCTCGATCACCTGTTCCCCTACACCCAGGAATTCTGGGTGCAGAGCCCGGCCGAAATGGCCGCCATCGAAGCCGGCATCGGCGTCGAGGTGGCGACGCTGCAGGCCGACTGGGACGCTATCGTCGATGCCGCGCTGGCCGAAGCGACGCTGGTTCGCCCGGCGCTCGGCGGCTACGTCACCGAGGGCAAGAACGGCATCCACTCCGAGCACCTCGGCTTCCTGCTGGCCGAGATGCAGAGCCTGGCCCGCGCCCATCCGCACGGTGTCTGGTAACCCCATGACGACGAATGTCGAGGCCGCCTGGGCCGCGCTGGAACCGCTGACCGATCCGGAAATCCCGGTCATCAGCCTGCGCGAACTGGGCATCCTGCGCGACGTCCGCCAGGGCGCCGACGGCCTGGAAGTGGTCATCACGCCGACCTACAGCGGCTGCCCGGCGATCAGCCAGATCGAGGACGACGTGCGGGCAACCCTGCTCGCCAGTGGCATCGAAGCCCGCGTCGTCACGCAACTGGCGCCGGCGTGGACCACCGACTGGATGACTGCGGAAGGCAAGGCCAAGCTGCACGCCTACGGCATCGCCCCGCCGCACCAGACCCCGGCCGGCAGCAATGTGCTGCGCTTCATCGCCCAGCCGGCCAAAGCCGAGACCGTGCCCTGCCCGCATTGCGGCTCGAGCCACACGGTCGAGTCCTCGCATTTCGGCTCGACGGCCTGCAAGGCGCTGTACAAGTGCCTGGATTGCCAGGAACCGTTCGACTATTTCAAGCCCTACTAGTGGCACTAATAAACACCGGAGCCCCCGCCATGTCAGCCCTCCGCTTTCACCCCCTCACCGTCAAGCGCGTGACCCCCGAAGCCGCCGGCTCGGTGGCGGTCACCTTCGACATTCCCGCCACCGCGCGCGACACCTTCGCCTTCCAGCCGGGCCAGTTCCTGACCCTGCGCACCCAGGTCGACGGCCAGGAAGTGCGCCGCAACTACTCGATCAGCAGCCCGCACAGCCGCCTGGCCAAGGCCGGCGAGCTGGAAATCGGCATCCGCCCGGTCGAGGGCGGCCTGTTTTCCAACTGGGCGGCGCAGCACCTCAAGGCCGGCGACCGCCTCGACGTGATGCCGCCGGACGGCCGCTTCACCGTCAAAAAGCAGCGCGCCATCCACCGCGTCGGCTTCGCCGCCGGCTCGGGGATCACGCCGATCCTGTCGATTGCCGCCAGCACGCTGGAAGAGCAGCCGGAAGCCAAGTTCACGCTGGTGTACGGCAACCGCCGGATGTCCAGCGTGATGTTCAACGAAGCCCTGCAGGACCTGAAGGACCGCTACCGCGACCGCCTGACGCTGATCCACATCCTGTCGCGCCAGGCGCAGGAGGTCGATCTGCTGCAGGGGCGCATCGACGGCGACAAGGTGCGCGCCATCATCAAGGCCCTGCTGCCGGTAGCGAGCATGGACGAAGTCTTCATCTGCGGCCCGGAGGCGATGATCGTCGCCACCGAGGAAGCCCTGGTCGCCGCCGGCGTGCCGGCCGACCGCGTCCATACCGAGCGCTTCACCTCCGGTCCGGCGCAGGCGGCCAAGATCCAGGCCGACACCGACACCGCGCCGGAACGCCAGGCGGCGGTCAAGGACGTCGCGCTGACCATCGTCCTCGACGGCAAGCAGCACGAACTGCACATCGGCGCCGACGAGCATGTGCTCGACGCCGCGCTCGATGCCGGCCTCGACCTGCCCTTCTCGTGCAAGGCCGGCGTCTGCTGCACCTGCCGCGCCAAGGTACTGTGCGGCGAGGTGGTGATGGACAAGAACTTCACGCTGGAAGCCGACGAGATGGCCCAGGGCTACGTCTTGAGCTGCCAGGCCCGGGCGACCACCAAACAGCTCACCGTCAGCTTCGACGAGCGCTAACCCTTTCCTCCCTGCAGTAAAGCACTTGGGCCGCCCACCGGCTCCCTCCGGGGGCGGCCATTTTTTTGGAGAGCAGACATGACCCATGTGGTACTGATTGAAACCCTCGGCAAGGTCGGCCTGATCCGCCTCAACCGGCCGCAGGCGATGAACGCGCTGAACGCCGAGGTGATGGCCGGCATCGCCAGCGCCATCGACGCCTTCGAGGCCGACGAGGCTATCGGTTGCATCGTCATCACCGGCAACGACAAAGCCTTCGCCGCCGGCGCCGACATCGGCGCGATGAAGGACTACGACTACATGCACGCCTACAAGGCGGACTACATCACCGCCGGCTGGGAGCGCATCAAGACCGCGCGCAAGCCGGTGATCGCTGCGGTCGCCGGCTTCGCCCTGGGCGGCGGCTGCGAGCTGGCGATGATGTGCGACATGATCTTCGCCGCCGACACGGCCAAGTTCGGCCAGCCGGAAATCAAGCTCGGCACCATGCCC
>PHCU01000117.1 GCA_002842345.1 Betaproteobacteria bacterium HGW-Betaproteobacteria-12
GAAGCTGGACAGCACGCGCAGTTTGACCTTGTACTTGCCGGCGAATTCGACCGAGCGGATCTGCAGCACCTTGGAGCCGAGGCTGGCCATTTCCAGCATTTCCTCGAAGGTGATGGTGTCGAGCTTGCGGGCTTCCGGCACAACGCGCGGGTCGGTCGTGTACACGCCATCGACGTCGGTGTAGATCTGGCACTCGTCGGCCTTCAGCGCCGCCGCCAGGGCGACGCCGGAGGTGTCGGAACCGCCGCGGCCGAGCGTCGTGATGTTGCCGTCGGCATCGACACCCTGGAAGCCGGCAACGACGACGACCATGCCGGCATCGAGATCGCGACGCATGTTTCTTTCGTCGATCGACAGGATGCGCGCCTTGGTGAAAGTATTGTCGGTCAGGACCTTGACCTGGCCGCCGGTGTAGCTGCGGGCCGGGATGCCGATACTCTTCAGCGCCATGGAGAGCAGCCCGATGGTGACCTGTTCGCCGGTGGCGCAGATTTGATCCAGCTCGCGCGGATCGGGACTGGCCTGAATCTCCTTGGCCAGCGCGATCAGCTTGTTGGTTTCGCCGCTCATCGCGGAAACGACCACCACGACCTGGTGGCCCTGCGCGTGGAACTTGGCCACACGCTTGGCGACGTTCTTGATGCGCTCGGGATTGCCGACCGAGGTGCCGCCGTACTTTTGAACTATCAACGCCATGGATTTATCCGGTTAAACGTTGGAAACAGGGAAAAAGAGGGGCGAATTCTACCCCAGCCCAACTTCTTTCCCAAGAACGAAGCCTCAGAGATCGGCCAGCACCCGCAGGTGGGCGCCGACGCTGCGCGCCAGCGAGGTCATCACGTAGCCGCCTTCGAGCATCGAGACCATGCGCTTGCCGCACATTTCGGCCGCCAGCTTCTTCATTTGCTCGGTGCACCAGGCGAAGTCCTTTTCGAGCAGCTTGAGGCCGCCCATGTCGTCTTCGTAGTGCCCGTCGAAACCGGCCGAGATGAAGATCATCTGCGGCTTGAATTCCTTCAGCCGCGGCATCCACACCTGCGTCACCGCATCGCGGAATTCCTCGCCGCCGCAACCGGCGGCCAGCGGCACGTTGCACATGTTGGCGGCTGGTTTTTCGGCACCGGAATAGGGATAGAACGGATGCTGGAAAATGCTGCACATCAGCACCTGCTCGTCACCACCAAAACAGTCCTCCGTGCCATTGCCGTGATGGACGTCGAAATCGATGATGGCGACCCGCTCCAGACCATGCACCTTGAGGGCATGACGGGCGGCGACGGCGATGTTGTTGAAGAAGCAGAAGCCCATCGAGTTGGCTTTTTCCGCGTGATGACCGGGAGGGCGCACGGCACAGAAGGCGTTCTCGCACTCACCGCCCACCACCAGGTCGACAGCCAGGCAACCCGCTCCAGCGGCGCGCAGGGCAGCCTGCCAAGTATGCGGATTCATCGCTGTATCCGGGTCGAGATGAACGATGCCCTGCTCCGGCGAAGCTCGCTTGAGGCGCTCCAGATGGGAGGCCGGGTGCACGCGCAGCAGTTGCTCGAAGGTGGCCAGCGGCGCGTCGTGGTAGACGAAGTAGGCGTCGATACCTTGGGCGATCAGGTGGTCATTGATGGCGGTGAGACGTTGCGGGCATTCCGGGTGATGCGCCCCCATATCGTGCAACTGGCAGTCACGATGGGTGATGAAAGCAGTGGTGGTCACTTGTTCTCTTTCTCTCTCTGCGATCCGGCGCACTTGGCGGCGCACGTCGTCTTGGCATTATCGTCCGATTCGGCGCGGGGCTTCAAGCATTAGAATCCGACACTATAGTCATCGAGGAACTCACTGCATGTTCGGCACTTCGCTCTCCGGTCGTCCCCGCCCTTTCGATCCCGTACTGGCGCGTGCCAATGAAATCATCCTCGGCAAATCGGCGGAAATCCGCCAGGCGGCGGCCTGCCTGCTGGCCGGCGGCCACCTGCTGATTGAGGATCTGCCCGGACTCGGCAAGACGACGCTGGCGCAGACCCTGGCCCGCCTGCTCGGCCTGCAGTTCTCGCGCATCCAGTTCACCAGCGACCTGCTGCCGGCCGACATTACCGGAGTGTCGATCTTCGACCGGGAAAAGAGCGAATTCCGCTTCCTGCCCGGCCCGGTCTTCTCGCAACTGATCCTTGCCGACGAGATCAACCGCGCGACGCCGAAGACGCAGAGCGCCCTGCTCGAAGCCATGGAGGAAGGACAGGTCACCGCCGAGGGCGAGACGCGGCCGCTACCCCATCCATTCTTCGTTATCGCCACGCAAAACCCGGCGCATCAGATCGGCACCTTTCCGCTACCGGAGTCGCAGCTCGACCGTTTCCTGATGCGCCTCGAACTCGGTTACCCCGACCGCGCCGCCGAGCGCCGCCTGCTCGCCTCCGGCGGCCAGCGCGAACTGCTCGGCCGGCTGACGCCACTGCTCGCCGCGAGCGCCCTGCCCGGACTGCAGCACGAAGTCGCCGCCATCCATGCGGCCGGACCGCTGATCGACTACGTTCAGGCACTGATCGAGGCCAGCCGGCAGAATCCGGCATTCCAGCACGGCCTGTCGCCGCGCGCCGGTCTCGGCCTGCTCGCCGCCGCGCGTGCCTGGGCCTGGCTGGCCGGCCGCGACATGGTGCTGCCCGACGATGTGCAGGCGGTCTTGCCGGCAGTCGCCCGTCACCGACTGCGTTCCGCCCAGGGCAGTGGGCATGCGTCGCGCGAGGACATCGCCGCGCTAATCCGCGGCGTGGCCATCCCCTAAGCGCCTGTGGCCCTGCTCGCCACCCTCCGCCAACGGCTGTTCCGCTGGCACAGCGACGGCACCGCGCCCACGCGACTCGGCCAGCGTCGCGTCTTCATCCTGCCAACCGGCGCCGGCCTGCTCTTTGCCAGCGCCCTGCTCGTCATGCTGATCGGCGCCATCAATTACAGCCTGGCTCTCGGCCACGCGCTGGTCTTCCTGCTTGCCGGCATCGGCCTGACCGGCATGGTGCACACTTTCCGCAATCTGCATGGCCTGACCATCACACCCGGTCGCTGCGAACCGGTTTTTACCGGTGAAACCGCTCATTTCCCACTGACGCTGAGCAACGACCGGCGTACACCCCGCCTGGCGCTGGAACTCGAGGCCGAGCCGGGAGCTTCCACCCACGCTGACATCGGCGCCGGCGAAATAGCCCACATCACGGTACCCGTCGGCGCCCGCCAACGCGGCTGGCTGTCCTTGCCGCGGGTGCGCCTGTGGACCCGTTTCCCGCTTGGGCTGTTCCGCGCCTGGAGCTACCTGCAGCCGGAGATGCGCTGCCTGGTCTATCCGGCACCGCTCGCTTCGCTCCTGCCCGCGGCGCTGCCGACCCTCCATGGCGGCGAACACGGAGCGGAAGGCGGCGATGAGGATTTTGCCGGCTTTCGCCATCGCCAACCGGCCGACTCACCGCGCCATGTCGCCTGGAAAGCGAGCGCCCGTGACCTGGCTCGACCACTGCTGGTCAAGCAGTTCGCCGGCGGCGCCCAGGCCGAACTGCGGCTCGACTGGCAACTTACCGATCCCGGTCTGCCCGTCGAAACCCGCCTGTCGCTGCTGACCGGCTGGGTGCTGGCAGCCGCGGCGCTGGGCAACCCCTATGCCTTGCGCCTGCCCGGCACGGACATTCCGAGCGCTTCGGGTGATCAGCATCGGCGCCACTGCCTCGAAGCCTTGGCCTTGTTTGTCGCATGAGTACGCAAGCCGGCGACGCACTCGACCACTGGGCTTCTCCCTGGCTGTTCGTTGCCGCGTCCGCCACCGTCGCCCCGCACTTCGAGCACCAGCCGCCGTGGCTCAGCGCCTTCTGCGGCGTCGCCTTCGTCTGGGCTGCCTGGCTATGGTGGCGCGACCGCCGGCTGCCCGGACGCTGGGTGCTGATGCTGGTCGTCGTTGGTGGCTGCGCCGGGGTCTGGATCGAGTTCCGCACCCTGTTCGGCCGGGACAGCGGCGTAGCTTTGCTGGTCATGCTGATGGCCCTGAAACTCCTGGAACTGCGGAGCCGACGCGATGCGGTGGTCGTCGTGACGCTCGGCTATTTCCTGCTGCTCACCCATTACTTCTATTCGCAGTCGATCGCCACCGGCCTCTGGCTGCTCGCCGCCCTGTGGATCGTCACCGCGACCCTGATCCGCATTCACGGCGGCGTCGCCGCCACGTTGCGCGGCACGCTGCGCCACGCGGCCCTGCTGGCTGGCCAGGCCCTGCCCTTCATGCTGGTGCTCTACCTGCTATTTCCGCGCATTGGCGGGCCGCTCTGGGGACTTCCCCAGGATGCCCACAGCGGCCGGACCGGTCTGTCCGAAAGCATGGCTCCCGGCAACATCGCCAACCTTGCGCAAAGCGGCGAGATTGCCTTTCGCGTGCTGTTCGAAGCCCCGCCGCCGCCACGCGATAAACTCTACTGGCGCGGGCCGGTGTTCGAGAATTTCGATGGCGTCACCTGGCGCCCCCACAGCGGCCTTAGTCAACGCGCGCACGTTGACTACCTGAGCCCACCGGTCGCCTATGAAATAACCCTGGAAGCCCACAGCCAGCGCTGGCTGCTCGCCCTCGACGCACCCAGCACCCTGCCCGCCGAGAGCAGCCTGAGCGGCACCCTGACGGTCAATGCCCGGCAGCGTGTGAACTACCGCCAGCGCTTCCGTTTCGCCTCCGCCGTGGATTACCGTTTCAACGCCGCCGAAAACCAGGCGGTCCTTGAGCGCAATTTGCTGCTGCCACCCGGACGCAATCCCAGGACACTGGAACTGGCGCGCTCCTGGCGAACTGCCGGCGAAGCGCCGGAAGCCGTGATCGGCAAAGCCCTCCAACTGTTCGCCAGCCAGTTCTTCTATACCCTGCGCCCGCCGCTGCTGGGCGAGAACGGCATCGACGAATTCCTGTTCACCAGCCGACGCGGCTTCTGCGAACACTATTCCGCCGCCTTCGTTGTGCTCATGCGGGCGGCCGGCATTCCCGCCCGGGTCGTCACCGGCTACCAAGGTGGCGAACGCAATCCGGTCGACGGCTACCTGATCATTCGCCAGTCGGATGCCCATGCCTGGGCCGAGGTCTGGCTGGCCGGTCGCGGCTGGGTCCGCATCGATCCGACCGCCGCTGTATCCCCGACCCGCATCGAAACCGGCATTGCCAATGCACTACCCGCGGGCGAACCGCTACCCGCCTTGTTGCAGATACGTACCGACTGGCTACGCACCCTGCGCCATCGCTGGGAAGCGATCAATAACGCCTGGAACCAGCAGGTGCTCGGCTTCGACCGCGAGCGCCAGCGCGAAATGCTGGCCCGCTTCGGCATGGCCGAAGCCGACTGGCACGCCCTGGCGGTCGGCCTCGCGATCGCCAGCAGCCTCCTGCTCGCCGCTGTCATGCTCTGGGCACTCCAGCATCGCCCGCGCCGCGATCCGGCCACCAGACTCTGGCAAAAAGCCCTGCGACATCTGGCGCGAAGACAAGTACACTGCGCGCCCTGGGAAACCCCACTCGCCCTGGCCGAGCGTGTTCGCCAGCGCCAGCCGGAGCTGGCCGGGCCTTTCGACCGAGTCGTCGCGGCCTACCTGGAGGTCCGTTACGGCCCCTCCGGCGATGATCTGAAACCGCTGCGCGATGCAATCGCCCAGCTGCCCTGATGGAGAAGTACGTGAAGCGATTCCTCGGCGCCGTGTTGCTGGCTGTCAATTTCGGCACCAGCCAGGCCAACGACGACCTGCCCAGTTTTATTGACGAACCGGCGGTCATCGACTTCGCCCGCGACCTGGAGCAGCGGCACGGCTTCAATACCGCCGAACTGCTCGGCCAGTTCGCCCAGACCCGCCCCAATCCGCGCGTGCTGCAACTGATCCAGCCGCCCAGCTCACCGCAGCAGCGCTCCTGGGAACGCTACCGACCGCGTTTCCTCAACGAGCGGCGCATCGACGGCGGCGTCCGCTTCTGGCAGGACAACCTGACCACCCTGGTCCGCGCCCGGACCTTCTATGGCGTGCCCGAAGAAATCATTGTCGCCATCATCGGCGTCGAGACCGAGTACGGCCGCAACACGGGCGGCTTCGGCGTCCTCGAGGCGCTGGCGACGCTGGCCTTCCACTATCCACGGCGGGCCGAGTTCTTCCGCACCGAACTTGAACAATTCCTGCTACTGAGCCGGGAAAACGGCCTCGACCCGCTGGCAGTCAAGGGCTCCTTCGCCGGCGCCATCGGCATCCCGCAGTTCATGCCGGGCAGTCAGCGACGCTATGCCATCGATTTTGACGGCGACCAGCGCATCGACCTCAACGGCAGCATCGAAGACGCCATCGGCAGCGTCGCCCGCTTCCTCGAACAGCATGGCTGGCAACCCGGCAAACCGGTCGCCGTACCTGCCCAGGTCGCCGGCGAACCGGATCGGGCACTGCTCGAAGCCGGCATCCGCCCCAGCCTGCGCATCGACCAGCTGGCAGCCCAGGGTATTGTCGCTGCCGCCGACGACCCGCACGCGACCGTCACCCTGGTCGATCTCGTCTCGCCGGAGAAGCCGACCGAGTACTGGCTCGGTTTTGACAATTTCTATGTGATCACCCGCTACAACCGCTCCAGCTTCTACGCCATGTCGGTTTTCCAGCTGGCCGAAGCGATCCGCCAGCGCATGCCGGCCGAACTCACCGCGCGCGGCGGCGAAACAGCGCGCTAAAGCAGCGAGTCGCGGGTGATGTTGCCGCGCTTGATGATCTTGCGCAGGCGGTCGAGACCTTCCATCTGGATCTGCCTGACCCGTTCGCGGGTCAGGCCCAGATCGTTGGCGATCAGGTCGAGCGTCGCGATATCAGCCCCGTTAAGTCCGTAGCGGCGCTCGATCACCGAGCGCTGACGCTCGCTCAGTTCGGCCAGCCAGTCGTCGACCAGGGTACCGACCTCGCTCGACTGCAGCAGGCTTTCCGGATCGCCGCCGGTATCGTCGGCAATCAGTTCGGCCATGGTGTGATTCGGATCGATCTCCAGCGGTGCGTCGAGCGAGGCGATATGTTCGTTCAGCGACAGAATGCGGCGAATATCCTCGACCGGCCGGTCGAGCAACAAGGCTACGCGTTCGACCGTCGAATCGCGGCGGTCGGCAGATTCGAGGTGGCGCATGGCGCGCAGCACCAGGTTGATTTCCTTGACCACATGCACCGGCAGGCGAATGGTCCGCGACTGGTTCATGATGCCACGCTCGATGCTCTGCCGAATCCACCAGGTGGCATAGGTGGAGAAGCGGAAACCACGCTCGGGATCGAATTTCTCGAGGGCATGGATGAGTCCGAGGTTGCCCTCCTCGATCAGGTCGAGCAAAGGAATGCCGCGATTCAGGTAATGCTTGGCGATATTCACGACGAGCCGCAGGTTGTGCTCGATCATCTTTTGCCGGGCGGCAAAGTCACCAGTCCGTACCAGCCGTGCCGTCGCCACTTCCTGCTCCGGCGTCAGCAGGGGCTTGGCCCCAATTTCATTCAGGTAAAGCTGGGTGACATCCTCGAGCAGTTCCAGTTCCGGCGGCACGACCTCGACCTCCGGCAGCAACGCGGGGTCGGGCTGCCCCTCGAAATCCTCGTCTTCGGCGCTTTCGTCCAGTCCGCTCATCTTTTGGGCAAATACTGGGCGGGATCGACCGGCTTGCCCTGTTTGCGGATTTCAAAATGCAGTTTGACGGCATCGGCATCGGTATTGCCCATCTCGGCGATCTTCTGTCCGCGGCTGACTTGCTGGCCTTCCTTGACGAGAATCTTTCGATTGTGCGCGTAGGCCGAAAGGAAGCTGGCATTGTGCTTGATGATGACCAACTCGCCATAGCCCCGCAGGCCTGCACCGGCATAGACCACCTTACCCTCGCCGGCAGCGATGACCGTATCGCCCGCCTTGCCGGCAAAATCCAGGCCCTTGTTGCCGGATTCGCTGAACGGTGCGACGACTTTGCCCGCCGATGGCCAGATCCATGGCACATCGTCCGGGCCATTTAGCGGCGCCGCCGCAACCGGTGCCGGCTCGGGCTTGACCTCCGCCTTCGGCTCAACCGGACGTGCGACTTCGCCCGGGCGGGAGAGACGGGCATAAGCCTCGTCAGAATAAGGCTCCTTGCCAACGCGTGGCTCGCGCTTCAAACCGTCGGATGGCATGGCCGGAGCCACCGCATCGAGCGGCCGCGACTCGATGCCGCCAGCAATCGCCACCGGAGTTGCCTGCACGCTTCCGACACTCTCCGCAGTAACCGGCGGAGCGACCCGCAGAATCTGCCCTTCCCTGATCGAACCAGGATTAACGATATTGTTCCAGCCGGCCACATCCCGGTAGTCCTGGCCGTGCTCCATGGCAATGCGATACAGCGTATCACCGCGCTTTACCGTGTAGAAGCCCGGCCCCGACGGCTGGACGGCACTCGCCTGCGGACTGGTGCTGCGATCGACGGCAGGCACCGGCTGCTGCGAGAAACAGCCAGCAAGCATGGCGGACAAAGCGAAGACGAAGACTCGAATCATTGCGTTCCTGCGAGAAGCGGGACAAATCGAACAGCATCGAGCCGCTTTTCGACAAATCCCTGGGGCGTACTTTCAATGAAGCTAAGATACTGCTCCGTCGTCCCGACCGGCAACACCAGCCTGCCAGCAGGCGCCAGTTGCTGCAACAGTGCCGGCGGAACCCGCAAACCGGCGGCGGCCACGATAATGCTATCGAAGGGACCGGCTTCGGGCAATCCCAAATGGCCGTCGGCATGCTTCAAGCGGACGTTGAACTGCTGCAGCATGCGCATATTGGCCTTGGCCTTTTCCAGTAGCGGACCAATTCGCTCGACGGCATAAACCTCGTCGGTCAATTGCGCCAGCACCGCCGCCTGATAACCGCAGCCGGCACCGATTTCCAGGGTCTTGCCCAGCCCCGACCGACCATCGAGCAGGAGTTCGATCATGCGCGCCACAATATAAGGCTGGGATATGGTCTGCCCCATCCCCAGCGGCAACGCCGTATCCTCATAGGCCCGGGAAGCCAGCGCCTCCTCGACGAAGACGTGGCGCGGTACGGCCGCCATGGCAGCGAGCACCGCCTCGTTGCGAATCCCTTTTTCACGCAGCCGCTCGATCATGCGTGTCCGCGTCCGTTGCGAGGTCATGCCAATTCCCTGCAGCACGCTGACGGTCACTTCATCCAGTTGCGCACAGCAACCAATTGGGCGGTATGCGTCAGATCAATCTGCAGTGGGGTGATCGACACACACCCCCGCTCGACGGCATTGAAATCGGTGCCCGGGCCCGCATCGGCGGCAGCCCCGGCCGCCCCGACCCAGAAGACCGTTTCGTTACGCGGCGAGGTCATCCGAACCACCGGCTCGGCCTTGTGCCGCCGGCCGAGTCGCGTCACCTCCATGCCCTTCAGATCATCATAGGGAATATCCGGCACATTCACATTGAGCAGCACCGGCTGGCGAATCGGATCGCGAATAAATCGTTCAACCAGTTCGCGGGCAATACGCCCGGCTGTGGCGAAATTGCAGCCGTCAAAACTGGTCAGCGACATCGCGATGGAAGGTATCCCGAGCAGAAAACCCTCGGTTGCCGCAGCGACAGTCCCGGAATAAATGGTGTCGTCACCCATATTAGCGCCGAGATTGATGCCCGAAACGATAATATCCGGCAGATTGTCCAGCATTCCCGTCACGGCGAGATGCACGCAATCAGTCGGCGTACCATTGACAAAATAAAAACCATTGGCTGCCTGTTTGAGAAACAACGGGCGATCCAGCGTTAATGAATTGCTGGCGCCGCTACGATTCTGCTCGGGCGCAACGACGGTTATCTCCCCCAACCCTGCCATCGCCTCGGCAAGTGCTGCCAGTCCGGGGGCAAAATAACCGTCATCATTACTGAGCAGAATACGCATGGTCAAACCAGCAGATTATCGAGATTGCCGCCGTTCGCCAGCCAGGCCTCGACCCATTTCGGCTTGCGACCACGACCGGTCCATTCAAGACCGGCATTTTCAGGATGACGATATTTGACACGAACCTTTGCGCCGGAGGGACTCTTGGCCTTGGCTTCCTTGGCCAGCAATTCCTCGATGGCATAACCCCGTGCTTTGGCAAAGGCACGGACCTCATTAAGGATATTTACTTTTTCCTGGGCTTCGCGTCGTTTCAATTCTGCGGGAATCTGCTGCTGCAATTCGCGCAATTGGGCAACGGACAAGGTCGACAAATCCATGATTACCTCCAATACATTAAGGGTGGCAATAATTTAATTTGTCCGCTTGTATTAATCAACGAATAAAAATTAAAAAACCGGCAAATGCCGGTTTATTAATTTGGTCGGGGCGGCGGGATTCGAACTCGCGACCCCTTGCACCCCATGCAAGTGCGCTACCAGGCTGCGCTACGCCCCGACAAGCAAACGATTATACCCGGAAAAAATCCGGATTCAAAGCCGCAACATCTCGATAACGGATTGCAACTCCTGGCGCAGGCCACCTATCGCTTTTTGCGCATCGGCTTTTTCCATCGGCGGGACAACGACTGCTCCACCCTCATCCAGGCGATTACGCGCCCCACTGATCGTAAATCCCTGATTGTAAAGAAGCTCACGAATGCGTCGAACCAACAGTACTTCATGGTGCTGATAGTAACGACGATTGCCCCGCCGCTTCACCGGTTTGAGCTGATTGAACTCCTGCTCCCAGTAGCGCAGCACATGCGGCTTGACGCCACACAACTCGCTGACTTCACCAATAGTGAAATAGCGTTTGGCGGGAATCGGCGGCAGTTCGTCGCCAGAGGAGTTTTTAGGCCGCGGTTCCATCGAAAGCCAATTCAACGTCGGACTTCAGCTTCTGACTGGCATGAAACGTCACGACACGCCGTGCCGTAATGGGAATTTCCTCGCCGGTCTTGGGGTTGCGCCCAGGGCGCTGCGGTTTGTCACGCAACTGGAAGTTGCCGAAGCCCGAGAGTTTCACGCCGTCGCCAGTTTCCAGCGAATTGCGGATTTCCTCGAAGAATGCCTCGACCATATCCTTGGCCTCACGCTTGTTGAGTCCGACCTTCTCGAAGAGCAGGTCAGCGAGTTCGGCTTTGGTGAGCGTCATCGTTGTCATTTCCATCAGGCACGCAGTTGAGCACCGAACGCCTGTTCAAGACAGGACACCAGTTGCTGCATCGCAGCATCAACTTCCGAATCTAGCAAAGTGCGTTGAGTATCTTGCATAACTATCCGGAAAGCAAGACTTTTCTTGTTTTCCGGGACTCCCTTTCCGGCATAAAAATCGAACAGTTGAACGTCTTTTACCAAAGACGACTGCCCGCTTTTCAGACCGTCGAGCAATGTCTGCAAGGACAAATTCTGGTCAACCACGACGGCCAGATCGCGAATTACCGGTGGAAACTTCGAAACCTCGACGAATGCTGGAACCCGGGCAAGCTTGAGTGCGGAAAAATCAAGTTCAAACAGGACAGGCGCCTGCGGAAGTTCGTACCTTTGTGTCCATTCCGGATGCAGTTCGCCGAGACAGCCGATATCGACACCTTCGAGCAATACCCGCGCTGCCCGGCCAGGATGCAGCGCCGGATGAACCAGCTTCTCAAAGCTGAGCACAGCCGGTGCCAGCAGGGCCTCGAGATCGCCTTTAAGGTCGTAGAAATCGACCTTGCGCCCGCCGCTGCCCCAGCTCTCGGGCAAGGCACCGCCATAGGCCAGACCGGCCAGTTTCCACGGCTGATGGAAGCCCTTGACTACCCCCCCTTGGGTATCGCGATGAAAAGTCCGGCCGACTTCAAACAGTCGCACCCGCGTCTGCTTGCGCCGCAGGTTAGTCACCAGATTGGCAACCAGTCCGCCGATCAGCGTCGAACGCATCACCGCCATCTGGCTGGCAATTGGATTGGCCAGCCGAATCAGTTCGGCTTCTTGAGTCTTTGCGGCGAAATCTGCTTCCCAGCCCGCTTCGACGAAGGCGAAATTAACCACTTCCTGATAGCCGCGATCAGCCAGCATCTGGCGGATACGATAGGCCGGACGCTGTGCTTCGGGCTGTACCTGCATTTTCAGCCGGCCGCGCGGGGCCAGCGCGGGGATATTGTCGTAACCGTAGAGCCGCGCGATTTCTTCGATCAGGTCTTCCTCGATGTCCATGTCGAAGCGCCACGACGGTGGCGTTACCAGGAAATCGTCGCCCTGCTGCTCAAAAGACAGCGCCAACCCCTTGAACAGGCCAGCAATGCGTTCGGCGCCGAGCGGCAAGCCGAGCACCTTTTCGGCACGGCCGGTGCGCAGGCGCACTGGCGGACGCGCCGGCAATTCGGCCCTGGCCTCAACGACCGGGCCAGCCTGACCACCGCAGATGTCCAGGATCAGTTGCGTCGCCCGCTCGATTGCACGGCGCGTGCCGCCGAAATCGACGCCGCGCTCGAAACGGTGCGAGGCATCCGAACCGAAACCGTAACGACGGGCGCGACCAGCAATGGCCTTGGGGGCGAAGAAGGCGGATTCGAGGAAGAGTTCGCACGTCTCCAGCGTAATGCCGCTCTCCTCACCGCCCATGATGCCGGCCATAGCCAGCGGCTTGACGTCGTCGGCAATCATCAGCACATCAGAGTCGACCACGATCGTCTGCTCATTGAGCAGCAGCAGCTTTTCTTCCGACTGCGCAAGGCGGGCATGCACCGCACCTTCCAGTTTCGTGTTGTCGAAGGCGTGCAGCGGTTGGCCGAGTTCGAGCATCACGTAATTGGTGATGTCGACCAGTGCCGAAATCGCACGGATGCCACTACGTTCCAGGCGGCGCTTCATCCATTGCGGCGTCGCCGCCTTGGCATCGACAGCCTTCACAACACGACCGCAATACAGGGGGCAGGCTTCCGAAGCATCGAGCACGACAGCGCGCTGATCGACGATGGTTGCAGGCACTTCCGGCACAACCGGCAGAGAGGTCGCGGCTCCGGTGATGGCACCGACCTCGCGGGCGATGCCAAGCAACGAAAGGCAGTCAGCGCGGTTCGGCGTAAGTTTCAGTTCGAACTGATGGTCGTCGAGGTCAAGATACTGGCGGATAGACTGGCCGACTGGCGCATCGGCCGGCAGGATCAGCAGGCCGGACGCCTCTTCGGCGATGCCCAATTCCTTGGCGGAACACAGCATGCCGGAAGACTCGATGCCCCGCACCTTGGCAATCTTGATCGTTAAATCGCCGGGCAGCTTGGCGCCGGGCAACGCACAAGGCACCTTGAGGCCGACGGCAACATTCGGCGCACCGCAGACAATGGTGCTCGGCGTGCCACTGCCAGTATCGACCTGGCAGACGTTCAGGCGGTCGGCATCGGGATGTTTGACAACCTCCAGCACATGGGCAACGACCACGCTGGCAAAAGCCGGGGCAACCGGGTCCAGCTCCTCTACTTCAAGGCCGGCCATGGTCAGCAGATGGGAAAGCTCCTCGCTCGTCAGCTTGGGATCGACGAGGGTACGCAGCCAGGATTCGGAGAATTTCATGCGAATTGCC
>PHCU01000287.1 GCA_002842345.1 Betaproteobacteria bacterium HGW-Betaproteobacteria-12
CGACCTGCCGACGCATGTCGATGCGCCAATCGATCACACCTTCTTCAGGTAACACGCCTTGAGCATGTAGCCGGTGCCATCGATCTTGGCGTCCACCTCGTGGTCGCCGGAAACCAGGCGGATGCTTTTGATCTTGGTGCCCATCTTCAGGGTCGAACCGCCCTTCACTTTCAGGTCCTTGATCAGCACCACCGCATCGCCGTCGTGCAGCAGATTGCCATTGGCATCCTTCACGATCAGCGCATCGTCATCCGCCGCCTCGGCAGCGGCCGCCGGCCACTCGTGGCCGCAGTCAGCACAAACGTAGTTCTCACCGTCGGGGTAGGTGTTTTCCATGCCGCATTGTGAGCAGGCGGGAATGGTGGGCATGCGTGGTTCCTGATCGAATAGCAAAACGCAATTGTACCGCCCACATCACGGCTGTCCCGTTCAATGGGGCCGCCAAGGTGTATCTTTTGCATCCCGTGCTTCCGGAAATCCGCCTCGTGTTGCGAATCACCGATCTCAAACTGCCGCTGACGCACAGTGAACACGCATTGCACGATGCGATTCTGGCGCGCCTTGGCATCCGTGCCGAGTCGCTGCTCGGCTATCACGTCGCCAAGCGCAGCCACGACGCGCGCAAACGTGGCGCCATTACGTTGATCTACGCGCTGGATGTTGATGTCACGGACGAGGCCGCGCTGCTGGCGCGCCTGAGCGATAGCCACGAGCGCGGCTCAAGGGTGGTACCGACGCCGGACACCACCTATCGTTTCGTCGCGCAGGCCGCACAACCGCTGCCGCAACGCCCGATCGTGATCGGCACCGGGCCCTGCGGCCTGTTCACCGCATTGTTGCTGGCACAGATGGGCTTGCGCCCGATCGTGCTGGAACGTGGCAAGGCGGTACGCGAGCGCACCGTGGATACCTTCGGCCTGTGGCGCAAACGCGTCCTCAATCCCGAATCCAACGTGCAGTTCGGCGAAGGCGGCGCCGGCACGTTTTCCGATGGCAAGCTGTACAGCCAGATCCGCGATCCGAAGCATCATGGCCGCAAGGTGATCGATGAACTGGTAAAGGCCGGCGCGCCCGCAGAAATCGCGTATGTGAGCAAGCCGCATATCGGCACTTTCCGTCTGGTCGGCATCGTTGAAAATCTGCGCGAGTCGATTACCGCGCTGGGCGGCGATCTCCGCTTTTCCAGCCGCGTTGATGACCTGCTGATTGATACCGGCGCGAACGGTGAGCGCCAGGTACGCGGGGTGCGGCTGAGCAGCGGCGAAACCGTGCATTCCGATCATGTGGTGCTGGCAGTTGGCCACAGCGCCCGCGATACCTTTGCCATGCTGGCCGGGCGCGGGGTGTATCTTGAAGCCAAACCGTTCTCGATCGGCTTTCGTATCGAGCACCCGCAATCACTGATCGACGAAGCCCGGTTCGGTCCGCAGGCCGGGCACCCGTTGCTCGGCGCCGCCGATTACAAGCTGGTGCATCACTGCCGTGGCCAACATGCCGGTCAGGGCCGCTCGGTTTACAGCTTTTGCATGTGCCCGGGCGGCACCGTGGTCGCCGCCGCCTCCGAGCCCGAGCGCGTGGTCACCAACGGCATGAGCCAGTATTCACGCAACGAGCGCAACGCCAACGCCGCCATCGTGGTGGGCATAACCCCGGACGACTACGCGCCTTACGGCGAAGGCCCGCTGGCCGGCATCGCCTTGCAGCGGCACTGGGAGTCGCGCGCGTTCATCGACGGCGGCAGCAACTACAGCGCACCGGCGCAGCGCGTCGGTGATTTTCTCGAAACCCGCGCCAGCACCGCCTTGGGTGCGGTTGCGCCGTCGTACACGCCGGGCGTGCAGCCCACCGATTTGAGCGCGTCGCTGCCCGACTACGCGATTGCCGCGATTCGCGAAGCGTTGCCGATGTTCGCGCGCCAGATCAAGGGCTTCGCAATGGATGACGCCGTGCTCACTGGCGTCGAAACGCGC
>PHCU01000288.1 GCA_002842345.1 Betaproteobacteria bacterium HGW-Betaproteobacteria-12
TTTTGTTGTGCCATAATATTTTCATCCTGATGGATTTCCCCCTTGTTTTTCCGCTAGCATCGGGCTCATGTTTATCCGTCAAACCCGAACCAACAACAAAGCCACTGGCGAAGGCTATTTCACCTTCCGCCTGGTGCGTGGTGAGCGCATCGCAGGTAAGGTGCGCCAGATCACGATCCTCAATCTTGGCCGCAACTTTTCAATCAAACAGGCCGACTGGCCCTTGCTCTGCAGTCGCATCGAACAACTCCTGCAGCCCCAGGACACCCTGCTCGCAATCCACTGTCCGGCGACTCTCGAGCGCGTGGCGCAGCGCATTGTCGGTCAGCTGGTGGTGCGCGCGCCAGCGCCCGCACCGGCGGCGCAAGCCGAAAGCGGTGCCGCCTCAACCCCGAGCGCTGCCATGCTTCCCGCGCCAGCGCCACCTGACTTCCAGGAAGTCGACATCGACTCCCTGCAACAAACCCAAGCCCGCTCAGTCGGCGTCGAACACCTTGCCCTGCATGCCCTGACGCAATTAGGCCTGGTCGATTGCTTTACCGAGCTGGGCATCAACGGCGTGACCCGCGCCGCCATCCTGGGCAACCTGATTGGCCGCATGGCCGAACCCGCCTCCGAGCTCGCCACCTGGCACTGGTTACAAAACCACAGCGCACTGGGTGAATTGATTGACTGCGACTTCAATGCCATGTCGCACATGGCCTTGTATCGGGCTTCGGATGTCTTGATGCGCCATCGCGCCGCGATTGAGGCGCACGTCTTCAGTCGCGTCCAATCCCTCTTCGCACTGGCAGAGACCGTCACCCTGTATGACCTGACCAACACCTACTTTGAAGGCGAAGCCGCCGCCAATCCGAAAGCCCGGCGTGGGCGCTCAAAGGAGAAGCGGACCGACTGTCCGCTGGTGACGCTCGGGTTGGTTCTTGATGGCAGCGGCTTTGTCCGTCGCTCGCGCACCTTTGCCGGCAATGTCGCTGAAGGCATCACCTTGCCTGAAATGCTCAAGGGGCTGGAAGCACTACCCGGTGCCTTGGTCATCATGGATGCGGGGATTGCAACACAGGCCAATATTGATTGGCTGGTCGCACAGGGTTTCCGTTATCTCGCGGTCAACCGCGGCGGGACGCGACAATTTGATGAAACGCAAGCGGTCGGTATTGAAACGGCGGGCGGCCAGACTGTGCAGATTCAGAAGGTGCTCAGTGAGGATGGGCAGGAGGTTCGGTTGTACTGTCATTCGGCTGCACGTGAGGCGAAAGAGACGGCGATGACGCGGCGCTTTGGCGAAGGCTTCGAAGCCGGGCTGCAGAAAATCGCCGAGGGCTTGGAGAAAGCACGCTGCGAGAAAGGCTATGACAAGTTGCTGCTGCGCATTGGCCGGCTCAAGGAGAAGAGTCGCGGGGCGAGTCAGCATTACACGGTGAGTCTGACGACCGATGCGGCGGGTCAGACGGTGACCGGACTGACCTGGGTAAAATCGGCGGTGGCTGGGACGATGGCGAGCCATCCGGGGGTTTATTGTTTGCGCAGTAATGAGCTGAGCTGGGATGAGGAACGCTTGTGGCGGACTTATACGATGTTGACGGATCTGGAGAGCGTTTTTCGTAGCTTGAAGAGTGAGTTGGGCTTACGGCCGGTGTTTCATTCGAAAGAGGTGCGTGCTGATGGGCATTTGTTTATGACGGTTCTGGCTTATCAGTGTGTGCAGGTCTTGCGGAGGTCATTGAAGGCGGCGGGGATCAACGATTCCTGGGCGAGTTTGCGTCAGACCTTGTCGGTGCAGTGCCGGGTGACGGCGAGTTTGCGCCGTAAGGATGGGCGGACGGTTCATGTCCGGAAGAGTACGGTGGCTGAACCAGCCTTACGGACGATTTATGATGCGCTGGGGGTCAACCCATCGCCCGGGGGGAGTAAAAAACTGGTTAGTTGAGACGGGAATGACACAAAATCGCGGCTTGAAAATACTAG
>PHCU01000006.1 GCA_002842345.1 Betaproteobacteria bacterium HGW-Betaproteobacteria-12
CAAGGCCAGCAACAGCCCGGCGCTGGCGGCGAGCAGGGTGCCGACCACCGAGATGGCCAGGGTCTCGCCGATGCCCTTGACGACTTTGCCCAGCCATTCCGGCGAGAGATCGGGCGGGAAAAAGCTGGCAACGAATTGGCCGATCGAGGTCGCCGACTCCAGCGAGAACAGCGCGCCGAAGCCGAGGTCGAGCCAGCGGAAACTGGCGCCGATGGCCAGCAGCAGGGCGACCAGGCAAGCCAGGCTGCGCCGGCCGAAGGGTGACGGCCGGTCGGCCGGGGGCCGTTCGAGCGAGCGGCGCAGCCAGCCGGAAAGCCCGTCGGCGGCAAAAACCAGGAGCATGAAGGTGAGCAGGATGGTCGCGGCTTCGCCGCCATTGAGCATCTTCATCGCCTGGTCCATCAACTGGCCGAGGCCGCCGGCACCGACGAAGCCCATCACCACCGAGGCGCGGATGGCGCACTCCCAGCGGTAGACGGTGTATGACGAGAGTTCCCGGGCGGCTAGGGGCAGCAGTCCGTAAACAATGGCCAGGGGCCGGCTGGCCCCGCTCTGGCGCAGGGCGCGCGCCGGTGTCGTCGCCACCGATTCGAGGATTTCGCCATAGACCTTGGCCAGCATGCCGCCGTAGGTCAGGCCGAGCGCCAGCACGCCGGCGGCCGGGCCGAGGCCGAAGACGCGGACGAAAAGCAGGGCCCAGACCAGTTCCGGGATGCCGCGCAGGATCGTCAACAGGCCGCGGCTCAGGGGATTGAGCGTCGCCTTTTCGCGCCCCGCGGCGCTGGCCAGATAGGCCAGGGGCACGGCGACGAGGATCGCCAGCGCCATGCCGGCGGTAGCGATGGCCAGGGTTTCCAGCGTTGCCTTGGCGAGATAGCCGAGAAACTCGGCGCCGCTTTCCGGCGGCAGGAAGGCGCCGAGGAAGTTGCCGATGACCTTGAGGTTGCCCGGGTCGAACAGGGCGCCGGGTTTGACTTCGGCCGTCTGGAACAGCGGCCAGAGAACGAGCAGCGCCAGGATGGCGCCGGTCAGCCGGCCGCGGGCGGCCGGGTCGCGCTCGGCGGCCTTCAGCATGCGATGCGGTTGGCCGGGGCCGGCGGGGCGAGCGGCGGCAGGGTATGCGCTTCGTGCGCCTGCACCGGCAATTCGCCGCCCTCGCTGGCGTACAGCTCCTGCAACAGGGGCACCGTGACTTCGCTGGCCGGCATGTCGAAGGCGATGCGCCCGGCCTTGATGCCGACAATGCGCGGGAAGCAGCCGAGCGCCAGGTCGACGGCGTGCAGGCTGGCGACCAGTGTGGCGCCGCGCCGTTCGGCATCGTCGACCAGCAGCTGGACGGTGGCCATGGCTAGGGCCGGGTCGAGGGCGGAGACCGGCTCGTCGGCGAGCATCAAGTCGGCCTGGTGGTAGAGCACGCGGGCGATGCCGACGCGCTGCAGCTGTCCGCCGGAGAGCTGGTCGCAACGGGCGAACAGCTTGTCGGCGAGGTCGAGACGCGCGAGCGCGGCGCGGGCGCCGGGCGCGTCGAGCGGATAGAGCAGCGAGACGAGTGCCTTCCAGGCCGGCCATTGCCCCAGTTTGCCGGCGAGTACGGCGGTGACCACGCGTTGCTGCGGCGGAATCGGCGGTGCCTGATGCACCGTGCCGATGCGGGTGCGCAAGGCCTGCAGCGCGGCAGCAGAAAGTCCGCCCAGCGGGGTGTCGAGCACCGTCGCCCGCCCGGCGCTCGGTGCCAGCGCCGTGCCGAGCAGCGAGATCAGCGAGGTCTTGCCGGCCCCGGACGGGCCGATCAGGGCGATGCGCTCGCCGCGCTTCGCCTGCAGCGTGATCTCGGCAAGCGCAGCAAAGCCATTGGCGTGGGTCAGGCCCACGCCATCGAGGGCAAAACTCACTTCAACAGGCCGGCCGAGTGGGCTGCCTTTTCGATGCCGTCGTAGTTTTCCTTCCGGGTCGGAATGAACTTGGCGGCGCGTTGCAGGGCTAGAATTTCCTTGTGCTCCGGGTTGGCCGGGTCGAGCTTGAGGAAGGCGTCGGTCAGTTTCTTGACCAGGGCCGGGTCGAGGTCGCCGCGTACCGTCCAGTTGTAGTCGAAATAGGGCGGCGTCGTGGCGAAGACGCGGACCTTCTCGGGATCGACCTTCTTTTGCTCGACCAGCTTGTCCCAGACCGAGGCGTTGAGCACGCCGGCTTCGGCCTTGCCGGCGGCGACGAAGGCCACCGTCGCATCATGGGCGCCGGAAAAGGCGACATTCCTGAAGTCTTTTTCCGGATTCAGGCCGGCCTGCTGCAGGAAGAAGCGCGGCATCAGGCTGCCCGAGGTCGACGACGGCGAGCCGAAGGCGAAGGTCTTGCCCTTGAGGTCGGTCAGCGACTTGATTGCCGGGTCGGCGGTGATGAACTTGGAGGTGAATTTGGCATCCTCCTCGCGTTGGGCGATCGGGATGGCCGTGCCGTTGGTGCGGATCCTGGCCTGGACGAAAGTGAAGCCGCCGAGCCAGGCGAGGTCGATCTTGCGGGTGGCCAGCGATTCGACGACGGCGGCGTAGTCGGTGACCGGGGTGAAGACGACCTTCATGCCGGTCTGCGCTTCGAGGTATTTGCCGAGCGGCGCGAACTTGCGTTGCAGTTCGGTCGGCGCTTCGTCGGGGATGGCCGAAACGCGCAGTACGGCATCGTCGGCCAGGGCCGGCAGGGAAACGGCGGTAGCGAGGGCGCAGGCGAGCGCCCCCTGCAGCGCCAGACGGCGCATGGGGGAATGCATCATTCTTGTGACTCCGATTTTTACAGCAACCGCCGCCGTGCGGATGTCACGGCAGCTTACAAGGCACCGAAGTGCCACCCGTCCAGTGCGGTACGCAGACCGCGGGCGAGATTATAGCCGCCCGGCTGCGGCAAGCTGCCGCAGCGCCTCGGCAACGGGCGAGCGGAGCGGCGCCGTCAGCTGCCGGCGGCGGTATCCAACCAGGCTTCGATGGCGCTCAGCGGCTGCGCCCGGGAAAACAGGTAGCCCTGGGCGCTGTGGCAACCCAGCGATTGCAGCAGCTCAGCCTGGCCGCGCGTTTCGATGCCTTCGGCCACTACCTGCAGTTTCAGGGCCTGGCCCAGGGCCAGAATGGTCTTGACGATCTGCGCGTCCTCCTCGTTGCGCTCGGCATCCATGACGAAGGAGCGGTCGATTTTCAGGATGTCGATCGGCAGGCGGCGCAGGTAGGCCAGGCTGGAGTAGCCGGTGCCGAAGTCGTCCACGGCGACGCTGACGCCGAGTTGGCGCAAACGGGCGAAGATGCCGCTGACCTTCTCCGGATTGGCCATCACCGAACTCTCGGTCAATTCGATTTCCAGGTCGCTCGGGGCAACGTCGTGCTCGGCGATCAGCTGGCTGATGCGCTCGACCAGATCGCCGCTCTCCAGTTCGCGCGCCGACACATTGACCGCCACCTTGAGCGGGCGGCCGGCCGTTCGCCAGGCACCGGCCTGACGGCAGGCGGTGGCGAGTACCCAGGCGCCGAGCTCGACGATCAGGCCGCTTTCCTCGGCGAGCGGGATGAAGTCGTCCGGCGGCAGCAGGCCGCGCACCGGATGCCGCCAGCGAACCAGGGCCTCGACGCCGGTCGGCCGGCCGCTCGCCATGTCCACCTGCGGCTGGTAGTGCAGTTCCAGTTCGTCGTGGGCGATGGCATGGCGCAGCTCCATTTCCAGCGTCAGGCGCTGGCTGGTCCGTTCCAGCATCTGCGGCTGGAAAAACCGGTAGGTGTTGCGGCCGGCCGATTTGGCGGCATACATCGCCATATCGGCACATTTCATCAGCTCGAGCGGATCGCTGCCGTCTTCGGGGAAAAAGGCCATGCCCATCGAGGCGCCGATTTCGACGCGGTGGCCGAGCAATTGCATCGGCCGTGCCACTTCGGCGATCAGTTCCTGCGCCAGACAGGCGCAATCGCCGACTTCCCGCAGGTCTTCCATGAGCACGACGAATTCGTCGCCGCCCAGGCGGGCCACCGTATCCATCGCCCGCAGCCGGTGCTTGATGCGCCGCGCCACTTCCTGCAGCAGCAGGTCGCCAACATCGTGGCCGAGCGCGTCGTTAACCCCCTTGAAGCGGTCGAGATCGATAAAGGTCACCGCCAGCCGGGTGTACTCGCGCTGCGAACGCTTGATCGCATGCTGCAGGCGTTCGAGCATCAGCGTCCGGTTGGGCAGGCCGGTCAGCGCATCGTGAAAGGCCAGGTGGTGGATGCGCTCGTCCTTGCGGCGCAGTTCGGTGATGTCGTGGAAGACCGAGACGTAACGCACCGGCAGGCCGTTATGGTCGTCGATGCGGTTGATGGTCAGCCATTCGAGATAGGCCTCGCCGCTCTTCCGGCGGTTCCAGATCTCGCCCTGCCAGCGCCCGGTCCGGGCCAGGGCGTCCCACATCGCCTGATAGAACTCCGGCGCGTGGCGATCGGAGCGCAGCAGGCGCGGCGTCTGGCCCAGCGCATCGCCTTCGCCATAGCCGGTAATCTCGCTGAACGCCGGGTTTACCGAGACGATGGTGCAGGCCGCGTCGGTAACCAGGACGCCTTCGGCCGAACTGTGGAAGACGCTGGCGGCGAGGCGCAATTCCTCCTCGGCGACCTTCTGCGCCGTCAGGTCGCGGCCGACGGCGAGGACGCTGACCGGCCGGCCGTCCGGCCCCAGTTCGGCGACGATGCGAATGGCGTGATAGCGCGGTTGGCCGTCGGGGCCGGGGACGATCTGCTCGAGATCGATGCTGTCGCCGCTGGCGCCGACCTGCAGCACGGCCGCGGCCAGCGCATCGTAACGGCCGTCGGGCGCGGCTTCGCGCGCCGTCTTGCCGATCAATTCGCCGGCACTGCGCCCGAGCGTGCGCTCCAGCGTGCGATTGAGGTAGAGGGCGCGGCCCGCCAGATCGTAGCGGATGACGTTGTCCGGCACGTTGTCGGCCAGGCTGCGGAATTCGCGCTCGCGCTCGGCCAGGGCCTCCGCTGCCCGGCGTTGTTCGGTGATGTCGTCGAGCATCAGCAGCAGATGCGCTTCGCCGTGGCTGGTGAACTGCGACAGCTGGACATGCACCCACAGTTCGCGGCCGAAGGTCGAGGTGAAGCGGCTTTCGAGTTCCTCGCGCAGGCCGCTGGCGAGCACCCGCTCGGCCGCGGCGCACAGGCCGGAGGTCTGCCACGAGGCGATCTGGCGGAAGTTCTGGGCCAGCAGTTGTTGCCGCGAGCCGCCGACCAGTTCGGCGACTGCCGGATTGGCCAGCAGGCACTGGCCATCCTGCCGGTAGGCGAGGATCCCGGTCGGCGAGTTCATCAGGATGCTCTCGTTGAGGACCAGGCTTTCGCGCAGTTGCGCTTCCTTGGCATGCAATTCGCGGGTGCGTTCCTCGACCCGCTGCTCGAGGTTCTGGTTAAGGGCCTGGATTTCCGCCTCGGCCTGTTTGCGCCGGGTAATGTCCGAGGCGATGCCGCAGACGGCATAGATCTGCCCGGCCGCGTCGTGCAGCGGGAACTTGAGCGCCAGCCAGGTGTGCGGGCCGTCGTCCTGCGGGATGATTTCCTCGAACTGCCGCGGCGCGCCGCTGGCCAGCACCTGCTGGTCGGCGGCCCGGAGCGCCTCGGCCACCGCCGGCGGCAGCACGTCGTAGTCGGTGCGCCCGGCCATCTCCTGTTCGCTGACGCCGAACAGCTCGCCGTAGCGCCGGTTGATCAACAGGTAGCGCCCGTGCAGGTCCTTGACGAAAACCACCGCGCGCGAGTTGTCGATGATCGCCCGGAGCAGTTGCTGGTTCTGCCGCAATTCCTCCTCGGCGCGCTTCAATTCGCCGATCTGGGTGGCGACGCCGAGGATCTTGTCGCAGCCGCCGTCGGCGTCGAGCAGCGGAGTCTTGGTGGTGCTGTACCAGGGTTGGCTGTCGTCGGCGAAAGTGACGCGTTCCTCGACGACCAGCTTGCCCTGCCGGCTGTCCATGACCTGCCGGTCGGCGGCGAGAAAGGCGGCGACTTCCTCGGCGTTGGGGTTGAAATCGGCGTCGGTCCGGCCTTGCAGATTGTCGACCGTGGTGCCATAGGCGTGGGCCAGCGCCTCGTTGGCGAGCAGGAAGCGGCCGCTGCGATCCTTGACGAAAATCAGGTTGGGGCTGCTGTCGATGACGTGGCGCAGGAACAGGCGTTCGCGGCGCCAGGCTTCGGCGGTCTGCTGGTGCCGGCTGATGTCGCGGACAAAGACCAGGTGGCCGTCCTCGTCGCCGAGGCGGAACGGCACGGCGGAAACCTCGACGGCGACCGGCGTGTCGTCCAGTCGCAGGTAGGTCTGTTCATGTGCCGGGGTGGGTTCGCTGGCGGCGCCGTGGCGTCCGATCCGGGCGGCGGCGGCCCGGTCGGCTGGATGGATACGGTCGATGACCGGTCGGCCGAGCAGTTCGTCCGGCACACCGGCGCCGAACAGGCGCAAGGCCGCCGGATTGGCGTAGCGGAAATCGCCGCCAGTACAAACATAAATGCCGTCCGGGAAGCTTTCGGCAAGGTGATAAAACGGGTTGTCGATGTGGTTCACTGGGGTCTTCGGCGCGGCGGATTCAGATGGCAATGAGGGCAGGACGCGTTTGGCGCCACCGGGAATAGGGCATCGGGCCAAACCTGAAAATTCTATGACCTTTCGCCTAGGTCGATGCTGATCCTGGTCAACCTTGGAGCAGTTGCCGGATGGCATACGGGGGGCGCATGGCCAGCCCTTGCCGGCCGGTGTTATCCTGCCAGCCCCATGTTTGCCACCCTTGCCGACGCCCTGTCCCTGCTTGGCCACTTCGACCAGCGCCTGCTGGAGATCGTCGGCCTGTCGCTGCGCGTCAGCCTGACGGCGCTGCTGATCGGCGCCCTGCTCGGCCTGCCGTTCGGCGCCTGGCTGGCGGTGTCGCGGTTTCCCGGCCGTACCGCGCTGGTCGTCGGCCTCAATGCACTGATGGGCCTGCCCTCGGTGGTGGTCGGCGTGCTCGTCTATCTGGCGCTGTCGCGCAGCGGGCCGTTCGGCAGCCTGGGGCTGCTCTTTTCGCCGGCGGCGATGGTCGTCGCCCAGACGCTGCTGGTGCTGCCGTTGATCGCCGCGGTCAGCCGGCAGATCGTCGAGGACGCCTGGAAGGACTACGCACCGGAGTTTTCATTGCTCGGCATCGGCCGGCCGCAGGCGGTGGCGCTGCTGCTCGCCGACTGCCGCTTCTCGCTGTCGGTGGCGACGCTGGCCGGCCTCGGCCGGGCGATGTCGGAAGTCGGCGCGGTGATGATCGTCGGCGGCAATATCGACGGCTACACCCGGGTGATGACCACGGCCATCGCGCTGGAGACCAGCAAGGGCGACCTGGCGCTGTCGGTGGCGCTGGGCCTGGTGCTGATGAGCCTGATCCTCGGCATCAATGTCGTCGCCCATGGCGTCCGCGGCTGGGCCGCCCGGCGGGTCGGCTGATGTTTCCGCTGCAGATCGCCGGCCTGCGCTTCCAGCCCAACGGCCGGGCCATCCTCGACGGCCTTGACCTGGAAATTTCCGGCGAGGGCATCAGCGTCGTGCTCGGCCCCAACGGTACCGGCAAGACGCTGCTGCTGCGCCTGCTCGCTGGCCTGCTGCCGGCCGATGGCGGGAGCATCCGCTGGGGCGGCGCGGCGCAGCCCGCGGACCGCCTGGCGATGGTCTTCCAGCAGCCAATGCTGCTGCGTCTGTCGGTGTTCACCAACGTCGAGTTCGCCTTGCGCCCGCAGGCGCTGACGGCGGCCGAGCGCCGCGCGCGCACGGCCGAAGTGCTGGAGCGGGTGGGCCTGGCCCACCGGCAAAGGGATGGCGCCCGCCTGCTCTCCGGCGGCGAGCGCCAGCGCTTGGCCCTGGCCCGCGCCTGGGCGGTGCGGCCGCGCCTGCTGCTGCTCGACGAGCCGACCGCCAGCCTCGATCCGTCGGCCACCGAGCAGGTCGAGCGGATCATCCGCGAAATCCGCACCGAGGGCGCCAAGGTGCTGATGACCACGCACAACCTCGGGCAGGCGACGCGCCTGGCCGATGACATCATTTTCCTCGCCGACGGCCGCGTGCAGGAGCATGCCGCTGCCACACGCTTTTTCGCCCAGCCGCAATCGCCGGCGGCACGCGCCTTCCTGCAGGGGGAACTACCCTGGCGCATCGCCTTCGAACGCTAACGAAACAAGAGAATCCACCATGTCCGATCACGCCCACCGTTCCCTGACCGCCTTTGATGCCCGCGCCCGCATGCTGGCCGAAGTGGCGCCGATCGCCGGCCACGAATTCCTGCCGCTGCGCAGCGCCCTCGGCCGCATCCTGGCCGCCGACATCATCGCCCCGCACGACGTGCCGGCCCATGACAACTCGGCGATGGATGGCTATGCGGTCAATTTCGCCAGCCTCGCCGGCAGCGGCGAGACGCGCCTGGCCGTGGTCGGCACCGCCTTCGCCGGCAACGCCTTCTCTGGCCTGGTCGGCAAGGGCCAGGCGGTGCGCATCATGACTGGCGCCGTGCTGCCGGCCGGGGCCGATACGGTGATCGTCCAGGAAGTGACGCGTGTCGAGGACGGTGTCGTCGTCGTTCCCGACGGCCAGCGCCTTGGCCAGAACACCCGGCGCGCCGGCGAGGATTTGGCGCGCGGCGCCGTCGCCCTGGCCGCCGGCCAGCGCCTCGGCCCGGCCGAACTCGGCCTGATCGCCTCGCTCGGCATCGTCGAGGTCGCCGTCAAGCGCCGCCTGCGCGTCGCCTTCTTCTCCACCGGCGACGAACTGGCCTCGCTCGGCCAGCCGCTGGCGCCGGGCCAGATCTACGACAGCAACCGCTACACCCTGCACGGCCTGCTCGCCCGCCTGGGCGCCGAGATCATCGACATGGGCGTTGTCCCCGACCGGCCGGAAGCGCTGGAGGCGACGCTGCGCGAAGCCTCCCAGGTGGCCGACGCGATCATCACCACCGGCGGCGTCTCGGTCGGCGAGGCCGATTTCATCAAGGAGGTGCTGGCCCGCCTCGGCGAAGTGAAGTTCTGGAAGCTGGCGATCAAGCCCGGCCGGCCGATGGCCTTCGGCAAGATCGGCGACGCCTGGCTGTTCGGCCTGCCCGGCAACCCGGTGGCGGTGATGGTCAGCTACACGCAGTTCGCGCTCGATGCGCTGCTCCGCCTCGCCGGCCTCGATCCGGTTCCCGAGCGGCCGCTGCTCACCGTCGTCGCCGCCAATGCCATCAAGAAACAGCCCGGCCGGCGCGAATACCTGCGCGGCACGGTGGCGGTGATCGACGGGCGCTGGCAGGTGCAGACCGTCGGCAACCAAGGCTCCGGCGTGCTGCGCTCGATGTCGGAAGCCAACTGCTTCGTCGTCCTGCCGGAAGACTGCGCTGGCGTGGCGGCCGGCGAGAGTGTTGCCGTGCAGTTGTTCGAGGGCCTGCTCTGAGCGCCGGCGAAACGGCCGTCGGCTGCGACACCTGCCGCGCCTGCTGCTGCCGGCTGGAAGTCATGCTGATGGGCGACGATGAACCGCCGCGGCAAATGACCCTGCGCGACCGCTGGGGCGGCTGGGTCATGCGCCGGCTGGAAGACGGCTGGTGCGTGGCGCTCGACCGTCAGACCATGCTGTGTACCATCTACGAACAGCGGCCCTTCATCTGCCGCGAATACCAGGCCGGCGACTACGACTGTCTCGAACAACGCCTACAACTCGTCACCCGGCAAGCGGAATCGCCATGACCACCGAACAACCGAAAAACCCGCTGCACGGCGTCACGCTGGCGACGATGCTCGACGAACTGGTCGCCCATTACGGCTGGGAGGCCCTCGGTCGCGAAATCGAGATCCGCTGCTTCACCCATGACCCGAGCACCGCCTCCAGCCTGAAATTCCTCCGCCGCACGCCGTGGGCGCGCGAACGGGTCGAGTCGCTCTACCTCTACATGAAGCGCCGCCAGGGCTAAGCCGCGGCCAGCGCCGCATGGCGGTCGGCCAGCAGGTTGCCGCGACAGCTGGCATGCGCGCGGACCCAGTGGAAGGTGCTCAGCGCCAGCATCCCGGCGAGATCCTCGGGGGCGAGCAGGGCGGCCAGTTGCGGATCGACGGCCAGGCCGAGCCGGCAGGCCCGGTCGAGGCGGTCGATGGCGTCGCGGTTGTCGGAAAACAGCGCCAGCGGCCGGCCGGGAAAGTGAAGCCGGGCTTGCGCCAGGGCGAACAGCGCCGCCTGCAGTTCCAGTTCGTTGCTGCCGTGCACGGCAACCGTGCGCGTCACCACCAGCGGTTCGCCATCGGCATCGGCAAACAACACCGCGGCCAACCCGCCATGACGGCGCTGGCTGGCGTCGCTGAACACCTGCAGCAGTCCGGCAAAAGCCGGGGCCAGCCGGGCCGGCAGCGGAGCGGGCGACGGGGTGTAGCGGCGGACGATCTTCTTCGGGTGCTTTCGCGGCATCGCCGGCAGCATAGCCCAGGGCGGTAGGCTTATGCGGCCAACGGCAGTTTGGGCGGCTGGATCAGGCATTCAGCGGGAATGCCGAATTGCTGATGCAGTTTCCAGATCATGTTCAAGGTCAGTGGCCGTTTGCGGTTCAGAATCTCGTAGACACGATTGAGCCGCCCGATGGCGGGCACCAGGTCCTTGGGCGTCAGCCCGCCCTGATCCATACGGAACTTGATGGCTTCGACCGGATCGGGCAGATCAATCGGGTAGTGCTTGGCCTCGTAGGCTTCCACAAGCGTCAGCAGGATTTCAAAACGGTCGCCGTCCGGGCTGCCTGGGGCTGGTTCGCTGTCGAAGTACGCGGAGACTTCGCGTAGTGCTGCCTTGTAGTCTTCTTCGGTGTGGATCGGGCGAATTTCCATGTCAGATCTCCATTTCTACGGTTTCGGCGTCAATGGCATCGTATTCCTTGTGGGTGCCGATAAATTTCACATAGACCGCTTGATATTGGTAGGCAACAGATACCACCAGCCGGTAATCGTTGCCCTTGATGTTGAACACCACCCGGCGATTTTTGAGGATGCTTGCGTTACGGTATTGCTCCTTGATTTCGGCGGGTTGCGCCCAACATGATTTCTTGGCTTCATCGGCCCAGGATTTGAGGGCTTGTTCCGCATCCGGGTGTTTTTCCCAGAATGCTCTCAAGAATTCGACGGCAACGATATGCATTGGCAGAGTTTGGTCCCAATTTGGGATTCGTCAACTTGCCGCTCTTTTCTCTGCATCTCTGCGTTGAAAGGTCAGCTGCCTGCAATTGCCTGGCCGGAAAAGGTGAAGGCCCGCACCAGGGGGGGGAGTGCGGGCCTTCGGGACGGTGGGAGGGGGGTTACCGTCAGGCTGATGTCTGGTCAGCGCATGGGTAGAAGATAAGGGTCGACCCCCGGCAATTCAAGTAACCGATTGCAACAGAACGTGCCGTTGTGTGCGGCGAACGGCGGCGATCCTGCTGCCAGCGTGCATCTTGGGGCTTTTTCCGGAGGCTCGCGGTGAAAAATCGGTAGGTCGGCGGCGGCGGGCTGGCTATCATGCTCGGCTTCCCCGAAAGTCCAGCCATGATCATCCTGAAGAACGTCACCCTGCGCCGCGGTACCAAGACCCTGCTCGACAAGACCTCGGTCACCATCAATCCCGGCGAAAAGGTGGGTCTGGTCGGCCGCAACGGCGCCGGCAAATCGACGCTGTTTGGCCTGCTCAACGGCACGCTGCACGAAGACGGCGGCGATTATTCGATCCCGAGCCAGTGGCGGATGGGCCAGGTGGCGCAGGACATGCCGGAAACCGCGCAGAGCGCGACCGATTTCGTCATCGATGGCGACACGCCGCTGCTCGCCGCGCGCAACGAGGTGTTCGAAGCCGAGGCCAGCGACGACGGCATGCGCATGGCCGAAGCCTACATGGCGTTGCACGATGCCGGCGAGCACGATGCCGAGGCGCGTGCCCAGGCGCTGATCCTCGGCCTCGGCTTCAAGGTTTCGGAGCTGCATAACCCGGTCGACAGCTTTTCCGGCGGCTGGCGCATGCGCCTGCAGCTGGCCCGTGCGCTGATGTGCCCGTCTGACATCCTGCTGCTCGACGAACCGACCAACCACCTCGACCTCGACGCGCTGGTCTGGCTGGAAGCCTGGCTCAAGCGCTACCCGGGCACGCTGGTGATGATCAGTCACGACCGCGAATTCCTCGACGCCATCACACAAGTGACGCTGCACATCGACAATACCAAGCTGGTCCGTTACGGCGGCAACTACAGCAAGTTCGAGGATATGCGCGCCGAACAGATGCTGCTGCAGCAGGCGACGATGGCCAAACAGGCGGAGAAGATCGCCCACCTGCAGTCCTTCATCAACCGCTTCAAGGCCAAGGCCAGCAAGGCCAAGCAGGCGCAGAGCCGGGTCAAGGCGCTGGACCGCATGGAGAAGATCGCGCCGGTGCTGGCCGATGCCGAATTCAGCTTCGAATTCGCCGAGCCGCAGAACCTGCCCAACCCGATGCTGTCGATGGTCGACACCGCCATCGGCTACCCACCGCCCGACGACGCCCCGGCCGGCACGCCGCCAACCGTCATCGTCCGCGGCATCAACCGCTCGGTGATGGCCGGCCAGCGCATCGGCATCCTCGGCGCCAACGGCCAGGGCAAATCCACGCTGGTCAAGACCATCGCCCGCGACCTGCAGGCGATCAGCGGCGAAGTTACCGAAGGCAAGGGCCTGAACATCGGCTACTTCGCCCAGCAGGAACTCGACGTGCTGCGCCCGCAGGACACGCCGCTCGAACACATGGTCCGCCTGGCCAAGGAAGCCATCGCCAACGGCCGCAGCAACGTGCCGGGCCGCGAGCAGGAGTTGCGCAACTTCCTCGGCACCTTCAATTTCGGCGGCGAGATGGTCAAGCAGGCGGTCGGCACCATGAGCGGCGGCGAAAAGGCCCGGCTGGTGCTATGCATGCTGGTCTGGCAGCGGCCCAACCTGCTGCTGTTGGACGAGCCGACCAACCACCTCGACCTGAACACCCGCGAGGCGCTGGCCGTGGCGCTCAACGAATTCGAAGGCACCGTCATGCTGGTCAGCCACGACCGCGCCCTGCTGCGCTCGGTCTGCGATGAGTTCTGGCTGGTCTCCAAGGGCGGCGTCGCGCCCTTCGACGGCGACCTCGAGGACTACCAGCGTTACCTGCTCGACGAAGCCAAGCGCGTCCGCGAGGAAGCGGCGGCGCAGGCCCGCCTGGGCTAGCGCCGAGGCTTCGCGGCGCCGGCCTCGCCGGTGACGCGGATCGGCAGGGCCGGCATTTCCGCCGGCCAGACGCCGCGGGCGGTCATCCGGCTGCCGGTGAAGACCAGCCAGCTCTGGCTGCCGTAATGCGGCAGGCCGCGTTGCAGCGCATTCAGCGAGGCCACGTCGTCGGCGGCGATAACGGCCAGCGGTGGCGCCGCCGTCGTCGCGCCGGGCGGCAGCGTCCACACCTGGGCGCTACCCTGGCCGCGGACTTCCGTCGGCCGGCCGGGCAGGCCGGCGGCCACCAGCGCCGCATCGACGTCGGCTTGCAGCCCGGCGATCAGCACGGGCGCGGCGGCGTTGAGGGCTGCCGTCAGTTCATGCAAGGCCAGCGCGCGCGGTGGTCGTTCGTAGAAGCGACTGGCCAGTTGTTCGACGGCGGCGCGGCTTTCCGGGCTGCGCCCGAGATTCACCAGTTGCGGTGCGTCGCTACCGATCCAGCGACGCAGGATCGGCGGCAACTGGGCCGGCTCCAGGCGTCGCCAGACGCGAAATTCCGGGTCGAGGCGGACGGTTTCCGCCGGGAAGTCGAGCTCCAGCGTCGCCTGCGTGCGCTTCCCGGCGATCTCCAGCCAGTGCGTCGCCCGTCGTTCGCCGGCGGCGACTTCCAGCGGCAGGCGCAGGGTCAGCGGCGGGCCGTCCTGGCTGAGCGTCAGCTGCAGTCGGTAGCGCCCGCCTGGTGTTCGCAGTTCGGCATCCTCCAGGCGGATGGCCGGTAGCGATGGCTGGTCGAGCCAGGTGGCGAAGAAGGGGCCGAGCGGCTGGCCAGCGGCCGCCTCGAAGGCCGTCTGCAGGTCGGCCCAGCCGGCGACGCGGAACTGCTGGCGCGTCCAGAAATCGCGGATGCCGCGCTGGAACGCGGCTTCGCCCAGGCGGTCGCGCAGCATGACGAAGAGCATCGCTGCCTTGCCGTAGCCGACAGCGGCATCGGCGCCGTGCGTCCGACCGCGGAACTGGCGCAGGGCGGGTTGTTCTGCTGCCGGCAGCGCCGCCGCATCGCGCAGCCAGCCCTGGCGCATGGCCGCCGCGGCGGCTGGCGACTCGGCCGCCTTGAAGGCGTAGTCGGCCATCAAGGTAGTCAGTCCTTCCGACCAGTTGCCGCGCGGGTAGTCGACATAGACGCCGTTGCCCCACCAGTTGTGCAGGATTTCGTGGCCGAGCGAGGTTTGCCGGATGAAGGGCAGGCGCAGCACGCTTTCGCCCAGGTAGGTCAGCGTCGGCATGCCGAAGCCGGTGGGCAGCGGGCTGGCGACGACGGAGAATTCGCTGTACGGGTAGGCGCCGATCTCGTTGCTGAAGCGTTCGATAAAGCGGGCGCTGTCGGCCAGGTAGGCGTCGGCCAGGCCGGGCACGGCGTCGAGCTCGGCCGGGAAATAGGTGCGCAGTCTCAGCGTTTCGCCGCCCGGACGCGCCACGCTGTGCTCGCGTACCCGCCAGGGGCCGGCCATCAGGTCGATGCCGTCGGTCGGCCGGGTGAAGGCGAAGGTGGCGCGATAGCGCTCGCCGGCGCTGGTCGGCAGCTGTTCGGCGAGGCGCCGGCCGGCGACCAGGCCGCGCTGCTCGGCCGGCAGCGACAGCGTCAGACGATAGGAAAAGAGGCCGGCCGGTAGCGGATACCAGGCGCTGCCGGACGGCAGGAAGCTGCCTGCCGGCGAACTCATCGGCGGCAGGGCGCCCAGCACCTGGCGATGGTCGCGCTGCGTCTCGAGCCCCGGCAGGCGGCCGCCATAGCTGAGGCGCAGCTTGGCGCCGGGCTTGGGCAGAACGATGCGCCACTGGCGGTAGCCGGCGTGGCTGCCCAGGCGTTCGATGGCCTGCGGCCGCCCGTTGATGCTGAGGGCCGAAACGCTCAGTGTCTCGTGCAGGACGAAGCGGAACTCGCGGCCGGCCGGGGTCAGCTCGGCGGTCGCGGCGAACTCGCCGCTGGCCGGTTCCAGGCGGACATCGAGCTCGAGGTGCGGCAGGGCGGCGCCGGCCAGGCCGGCGACGAGCAGCAGGCCGAGACCGACGAGCCGGCGGATGAGCGTCGGCATAGTCTCAGGAACGCGCCGGGAAGCGGACGACGATTTCCAGCGCCTCTTCCCGGCGCAGGATGCGCAGCGGCAGCCAGGTGCCCGGCGGCTGGCGGCGGATCATGGCGATCGCCTCGGCGCTCTTGCTGACCGGTCGCCCGGCCATCTCGGCAATGTGGTCGCCGGCCTGCAGACCCGATTTCTCGGCCAGGCTGCCGGCCATCACCTGGCTGATGCGCAAGCCGTCGCGGCCGTCTTCCAGCGTCACGCCGAGGCGCGGTGGCTCGACCGGCGGCAGCGGCTTGTCGGGCAGCAGGAACAGGGCATCGGCCAGGCCCGGACGCAGTTCACGGCATTCGCCGTCGGGCGAGACGGGCAGCAGCGTGGCGATGCGCTGGATGCCGAGAGCACGCAATTGATGCGGCACGCCGTGGCCGAAACGGAGGTGGCCGCTGCCCATGATGCCGACCACCAGGGGGCGTGCCGCCGCGTCGGTGCCGCCGAGGCGGCCGGCCAGCGCTTCGGCCATCGCCCGGTCCCAGGTCAGCTGGGTATCGATGAAATGGGTCAAGGGCACCTCGGGCGGCGGCGGCTTGTCGCCGTGCGGATGGCGGCGCATCTCGACATGCATCTGGTGCTGCTCGCGGAGAAATTCGCGATAGGCCGGCGACGGCGGCGCCGCCTTGCCGACGCCCTCGCGCTCGGCGACCGGCACGCCATCCCAGCCCTTGTCCGAGATGGCGCGCGTCAGCGTCTGCTCGACATTCAGCGCCAGCATCGGGATGCGGTTGATGCGGGCGAACTCGAATAGCGGCAGGTAGATGTGCGGCGGGAAATTCCACACCTTTTCCCATTCCGTTCGGGCGAGGAATTCCGGGGTGGTCAACTCGCCCTTCACCCACCGGTCGAGCACCGGCTGCAGGCGCCGCGGAAACATCTCGAAGCCGATCACCAGGTCCGGACGCTGGGCGTGCAGGGCGGCCAGCACCTGCAGCTGCCAGCGGTGGTGATCCTCGCTGTCGTGCTGTTCGCCGAGCAGCACTACCTCCTTGGCGGCGGCCGCGGCAATCACCCCGCTGGCCGCTTGCGGCCGGGCCTTCTGGCCATCAAAGGCGAGCCAGCGGCTGGTCTCGTTGCACAGGCGGGCGGCCGGACCGTCGGCCAGCCGGCTGCCGGTCAGCGCGGCGACGGACAGGCTGGCGCCGACGAACAGCATCGCCAGGCACGAACGACCGAACGAAAGCTTGATCATGAGGGCGCTCACAAGGGATCCGCTGATAGGAGTGGGCACCTTGCCGGAAGTTCCGTGCCGGCGATAGCCCGCCCGCGATTCCGGGGGTATATTCCGCCGTCAACGCTTGCGCCTGGCAGGCGTTGAATGGTCAAGGCGCCGTGCCTTCTACAGAGGAGTTAAATCAAATGAACAAGATCCTGTCCACCGTACTACTGGCCTTCCTGGCCGCCAACCTCGCCCATGCCCAGGCGCCAGCCGCACCGGCCGCCGCCACCAGCTGCGAGGCACGGGCCATCGACAAGAACGGCAAGCCCCTGGCCGGCGCCGCCAAGACTTCCTTCCTCAAGAAGTGCGAAGGCAATTGCGAAGCCAAGGCCATCGACAAGAACGGCAAGCCGCTGGCCGGTGCCGCCAAGGCCTCCTTCATCAAGAAGTGTGAAGCCGACGCTGCCAAGTAGGCGTTTTGCCTGCAGCCCGGAAGCCGGCCGCGTGCCGGCTTTTTTGTGCCTGGGGGAAGGGGCTCAGTGTGGATGGAGCTTCGTTCGGCAGCTGCCGGCCATAACCAGACATTGCAGTTGATATGACAATAGTGTTGTGAAACTATCAGAGTTCTTATTGGTTACAAGACGATACGTGCTGAAATGTTGATGCACTGGGCTATCTGGTTTTGTTTGTCCATTATCCATCTCCTCGGTTTTTTGTCCTTAAACGGGACAACACTGCCTCTTCGACTAAACAAAGGAAATTCAGTCGAAATTTCGGTTATTAGACCTCTTCCTGATCCCCTCCACCTCCAAGTGGTTTTCAAAAAGCCAAGCGGAGTAAAGCGTTCTGAACTGGGGGGGCAGCGGCGCACAGAAGTCGATGGGGGATTCCGATTCGACAACCCCGGTGAGGCTATTAAGTTTGAGGTTAGCTGTGATGGCGCAACTACAGTGTTCGAAATGTTTCCGGGAGGAAATCTTGCTTTCGAAGAAAAAAACGACAAGGCAAGGCGAGATTTCAGACCATTTTTAGATGACGGCACCCCTGCTGTATTTCCCTGGCCGCCGGTCAACAATCTGAGACCTGTTCTCCCTATAGGATTTTCGAAAGTAACAATCACTGTGCTCGAAACGGGTCCGATAACCACAGGGGAATTGGTAACGCTATACGTCGAGCCGCCAGTAAATCCAAAAACTGTTCATACACATGCATATCTTTGGTTAGGCTGGCTAATGCTTTTCTGGCCTATCAACCTCATTTTGCTGTTTGCATATGGAGTTTTCTGCCTGAAGAAAACATGGCACGGCTTGAGGAAGCAAGGCGTTGAACCCTGAGCGTTGCTCACCCTCAGCCCCCAAATCCATAACCCCCGTTCAGCCCGCCAACAGTAACTCGCTGAGCCGTTCCGGCCGCGGGGCCGTTTGCCATTCCTCGCGCATTTCCGCCGGCGTCAGGCTGCCATAACCCCAGGTGACGGCGATGAAGGGCAGGCCGTTGGCGTCGGCGGATTCGCCGTCTTCGCTGCGGTCGCCGATGTAGATGGCGGCGTCCCGCGGGATCGCCTGGTCGGCCAGCAGGCGGCCGATCATCGCGGCTTTGTCGGGCAGGCGGGTGGGGAACAGGTCGAGGGCGTAAACGTGGGCGAAGTGCTCACGCCAGCCCAGGTGGTCGAGGATCAGGCGGGTGGGGTGGATGCGCTTGTTGGTGGCGATGGAGAGGGTCAGGCCGGCAGCGGCCAGGCCGGCCAGCATGGCGCCGACGCCTTCGTAGGCGGAGGTGGCCTGGTAGCCGCCGGTGTCGTAGCTGGCCTTGAAGGCCTCGGCCAGGCGGGCGATCAGGGCGGGGTCACGGCTGCCGGCGAGGTGTTGCAGGGTTTCGGTCAGCGGCGGGCCGATGATGCTGTCGTCGATGGCGCAGGCCGGGGCGATGCCCGCCTGGGCGAAGGCTTCGCGGAAGCTGGCCAGGATGGCCGGGGCGGAATCGATCAGGGTGCCGTCGAGGTCGAACAGGATGTGCTGATAGCGGGCCATGGGGGAAGGGCAAGGGAACGGGAGGGGCGATTATCGCCCGCTCCGTTCCCGACCGAACGCTCGGCGAGGCCGGCGTGCCGTCTTTTTGTCTTCCGGCTGGCTCAGGCCGCTTGCAGGACGTCGATGGTGCGCGACAGGGCGCGATCGAAGATCGGTTCGGTGGACAGGATCCGCGCTTCGCCGCGCTCGATCTGCAGGCTCATGGCCTCCGGCGAGACGGCCAGGGCGTTCGGCGATTCGGGATTGGTGAACAGGAAGATGCCGCGTTGCGGGCTGATCCAGGACAGGCGGTAGCGGATGGCGCTGCCGTCGGCCTGGAGGTACTCGACCCAGTCGCCGCGTTGCAGCGCCGCGACATCCTGCAGTGGCTGGGCGGCCAGCAGCGGGGCGGTGACTGAAATACTCTGCACCTTCACCTCGCCATCGTCCAGCGCCTGGCTGGCGATGTCCGGCTCGTCGGCAACCGGTTCCGGCGCGGGCGTTTCATAGGCCGTGGCCGGCGGTTCGTTGCCACGCAGTGAGGCGGCGTGCAGGGAGAACAGCGCGTCGAGCAGGCGGTGCCGACGGTCGGCCGGAACGCCGACGCGATCGAAGCCGGCGGTCAGCTGCTTGATCAGGATCGGCAGTTGGCGGGCCAGGGCCTGCCGTTCCTTGACGTCGTGCTTGGCCCGCACGCTGTCCACCAGGTCGCCGGCGGTGCTCAGGGCGGTCTGCCAGACCTCGCTGTCGGGGCCTTCCTTCAGATGGATGCGCTTCAACAGCGCCCGCCATTCATGGTCGAGCAGTTCGCTGACTGCCGTCGGCAGGTCGCTGCCCAGCCAGAGCTGCAATTCGCAGTCAGCCGCCATGGTGGCCAGTTCTTCCAGTTCGCGCTGGACGACGAGCTTGGCGGCCCGGGTGACGTTGCCCTCGGCCGCCGCCTCGTGGGTCTTCAGGAACGCCTCCAGGTCGTGGGCCAGTGCCTCGAACAGGCTGGTGTCCTGCTTGAAATCGCTGTGGATGCGTTCGATGACCTCGGCAATCTTGCGATAGAGCGGATCGTCATGACTGATCTCGCGGCCCCAGCGCAAGGCGGCCCGCGAGATGACTTCGAGCAGACGGCGGGTCGGGTGGGCCTTGCTGGAGAAGAAGCTGCGGTCGAGCATCGCCACCTTGAGCACCGGGATCTGCAGCTTGCCGACCAGGGCCTTGATCGGATCGGCGATTTCGCGGTCGTCGAAAATCATGTCGAACAGCATGGCGACAATATCGACCGTGATCGCATCGAGCTGGCCGAGCCCCTGCCCGACATCGCTGGCGCGGAACTGGTGCAGGACATTGGCCAGGTCGCTGGCCGTCGGTTGTGGGGTGATGGCGACCGGGAACGTGTGCTGGAGGGTTTCCAGCGAGGCCCAGACATGCGCTGGCGCTGCCGGGCGCTCGCCCGTTCCGGCCAGTGCCGCCAGGGCACCGGCGGGCCCCTGCGGCGCAGCGGCCGGAACGCCGCCGGAGACCAGGCGTTGCAGCATGTCGAACATGTCGGCCGGAGCGGTATTCGCTTTCGACTCGATGCTGCTGGCGCTGCCGGTCTTCGATGGCTGGCTCGCTGCCCGGCCATAGTCGCGGCGCAGGTTGGGCAGGATGCCATGCTGCAGCAGATGGGCGTTGAGCGCGTGGTAGACCGGGCCGACGTCGGCGTCGATGCCGCTCTCCAGGAAACGGAACAGCTCCAGGCGGGCGCGGCTGTCGAACTCGGTATCCCGCAAGGCGTCCTTCAGGGACCGGGTGAAGACTTCGGGCGATGACGGATTGGCATCCTCGGCGGAATTCTCCCGGCCGACCAGGAAATTGAACCGGCGGCCCAGCGCATACAGCTCCGACTCGCACTTGTCCTTGAGCCGGTTGGCCAGGGCCTTGAGGGCCAGATCCTCGTCCATTTCGCCGAAATCGACGATCTGCAACTCCTCCAGCAGGAGTTCGCCGGGCGCATGATTCGGCGACCCCTTCAGTGCGCTATCGAACTCGCGGCCCCAGTGCGCCGCCAGCTGACCTTCGAGGCGGCCACCGTTCTCCGTAAATCTGTCCTTGAGGCCGTAGAGGAAGCGGCGTTCTTCGCCATCGGTCGTGTTGTCGGCGCGGCGGGCGAGATCCTCGCTGGTGCGCTGCAGCATTTCGCGCAAGGCCTCACGCAGGCGACGGGCCGCCAGATCACGGCATTCGAGCAGAATGCGATTGGCCGCCACCGTCACCCGGGGGCCGCCCGGCTGGAGGTTGATTACATTGTTGTAGGTCGTCGTCGCTGCCATGATCTGCCTCTCTTGCTGCTGACACGTTACTGAGCTGTCGCACACCGATTAAATCGGGCCTGTCGGCTAACCAATGAAAGCGGTTGAAGCAATGAGGACGCGCCACGGACAGCGCGAACTGCCGTCCCGAGGGGAGACGACCGATCCCGCCTAGCCTGGCAGTCCCGCTATCTTAGGGTTGATCAATAAATTCAACCCCTTAGACCGGTGACTTTGCGTCCCCACCTTTCGATGGGTTTGCCTTGATGCAGTTAGGCCACCAACCCATTCTAGAACAAAGAAAAAAGATTCACAGAACAAAAATCAAAAACTCAGAGAGGCGGCCAGCGTGTTTAGTTCCTCACCCGATTCTTCGAGTATTTCGCCCAGGGTCCGGTCGGCCATGACCTGCGTTGACAGGGCCAGCATGGCGTTGCGCTCCATGTCCGCCGACGGTTGCTGCAGCGGATTGGCGATCGGCGTCAGGCAGTTGGCCAGGTACAGCGTATCGGCGAGGTTTTTCGGCGGCAGGGTGAAGTTTCCTTCCCATTGCGCGCGGACGGCCGCGGCGATTTCGTCGGGAACCGACAAGCCGCGCAGCACCGCCTGACCGACCTGGGCTTCGCCGCCGCTCCGCCAGGCTTCCTCGACCCCCTCGCCGAGCAGATCCGGGCAATCGCCGGCGCGGGAGATCAGATAGAAACTGCCGACTTCGTGAACAATGCCGGCGAACAGGGCCATCTCCGGGTTCTGCCGGCTGACGCGGCGGGCCAGCACGTGACTGAGCGCGGCGACGTGCGTGCTGTGCTCCCACAGTCGGGCCGACAGGCTGGCCTGCTCGGGCGACTGGGCGGTGGCGAACTGGCGCATGATCAGGGCCGTCGACAGGCCGCGGATCAGCGGCAGGCCGAGGCGCAGGACCGCCGTGCGCACGTCCGAGACGGGTTTGCCGGTGCGGTTGTAGGCGACCGAGTTGGCCAGTCCGACGACCTTGGCGGCGAGCATCGGTTCGGCCTGGACCAGTTTGGCCGCCTTGTCCATGTGGATTTCCGGATCGTCCAGCGCCATGCGTACCTGCAGGGCGACATGGGCATGGGTCGAAAATACCAGTTCGCCGCCTTCTGCCGCGGCGGCAAGTCTGCGAATCGCTTCTCTGCTGTTCATAGTCTGCTATCCGTGTCCGTCACAGTGTCGGCAGCCCGTCACCGGGTGGCGGGGCTGCCTGGTTGACACATGGTAAGCGCAGACGGGGGCAAATGCGATTCACCGCTTTCGCTGTCGGCAATACAAATGGGCGGGCCTGCCGTAGACTGCGGCGTCCTGCTACCGGCTTTCCCCACCATGCGCCCCGTTATCGCCATTCCCGCCGAAGAAATCGAGATCACCGCGATCCGCGCCCAGGGGGCAGGCGGGCAGAACGTTAACAAGGTGTCGAATGCCGTGCATCTGCGCTTCGACATCGCCGCCTCGTCGCTGCCCGAGGACATCCGCCAGCGCCTGCTGCAACTGCGCGACCAGCGGATCAGCAAGGACGGCGTAGTGATCATCAAGGCACAGGAGTTTCGCAGCCTGGAGAAGAACCGGGGCGAGGCGCTGCGCCGGCTGGAGCAACTGGTGGCCAGCGTCGCCGTCGTGGCCAAGGCCCGGCGGCCGACCAAGCCGACGCATGGCTCGGTCAAGCGGCGCCTGGAAAGCAAGGGCCGGCGGGCGGCGATCAAGGCCGGCCGGCGCTCGACCGGCGACTAGCGCGGCCATGAAGCCGAGCCCGCCGCCCGACTACCTGGCCGGCTATCCCGAGGAGCTGGTCGCCCCGGTGCGCCGGCTGATTGCCGAGCAGCGCCTGGGCGACGTGTTGCGGCGCAAGTATCCGGCGGCGCATGAGGTGCGCACCGACCGGGCGCTTTACGACTACGTCCAGGACCTGCGCGGGCAATACCTGCGCAATGGCGCCCAGGTCAGCAAGGTGGCCTTCGACAGCAAGATGCACGTGCTGCGCAATGCGCTCGGCACGCACACCACCATCGCCCGGGTGCAGGGCGGCAAGCTCAAGGCCAAGCGCGAGATTTGCGTCGCCTCGGTGTTCCGCGAGATGCCGCCGGAGTTTCTGCGAATGATCGTCGTGCATGAGCTGGCGCACCTGAAGGAAAGTGGCCATGACCGGCATTTCTACCAGCTGTGCCGGCACATGGAGCCGGCCTATCACCAGCTCGAATTCGACGTGCGCGTCTATCTCAGCCATCTGGCCGCCGGTGGCGCGGCGCTGTGGGCGCCGGAGGAGCGCGATCAGGGCGGCAACCCGACGGCATCGATGGGGGAAAGTTGTGGAACTTTCGCCCGGCAATAACGGCCTTATGGGTGTGTTGCCAATGTCGTGACACGCCTTGCGGGCCGCGTATGACAGTGTGGGGTTCGCGAGCTTTTCCAAGGAGACAAACATGAAACGCTTGCAGCGCCTTCTGGCTTTTGTTCTCAGTCTCAGCCTCGTCAACGTGGGGATGCTCCAGTCGGCTCATGCCGGCCTGATTTCGACCGAAGAGGTGGCTGGCGTCTTGGCCGCCGGTCAGTCCGGTCCGGGACATGCCCGCCTGGTCGCCGCCCTGGCCCGTGACGAAGTCCGCAGCGAGATGGTCCGCCTGGGTGTCGACCAGGCCCTTGCCGTCGACCGCGTGGCCGCCCTGACCGATGAAGAGGCCGCCCGCCTGGCCGATCAGATCGATAGCGCCCCGGCTGGTAGCGGCATCGTCGGTGCCCTGTTGCTGGTGTTCTTCGTCCTGCTGTTCACCGATCTTCTTGGCTGGACCAAGGTCTTTCCGTTTACCCGTACGATCCGCTGAAGCAACCTTGATCCACGCGCCCCAGCGGACAGGTGGACGACCGGTCATGCCGGCGGGCGTCTGGCTGTTGCTGGTGGCGTTGCTGCTGGGCGGTTGTGCCGGTAGCGGCGGGCAATTGCCGGCCCATGAAATAACCGGGCTGCCGCCGCGGGCCGAACTTGTCGCTACCCCGTTCTTTCCTGACGACAGCTACTATTGCGGCCCGGCGGCACTGGCGACCAGCCTTGGCGCTGCCGGGCTGGCGGTGCCGCCGGCCACCCTGGTCGACCAAGTCTTCCTGCCCGGCCGGGGCGGCTCGCTGCAGGTCGAGATGCTGGCCGGCGCCCGCCGTCAGGGCGCCGTGGCGATGCTGATTCCCGGCCGGCTGGAGGCCTTGTTGCGGGAAATCGCCGCCGGTCATCCGGTGGTCGTGCTGCAGAACCTCGGCCTCGACTGGGTGCCGGCCTGGCATTACGCGGTGGCGGTTGGCTACGACCTGGAGGCCGGCCAACTGCTGCTGCGTTCCGGGCCGGAGCGACGCCAGGTATTGCCCTGGCGCACCTTCGAAAACACCTGGGCGCGCAGCCAGCGCTGGGCCTTCGTCGCCCTGCCGCCCGGCCGCCTGCCGGCGACGGTTGACGAGACGGAGGCGACGCGCGCTCTGGTTGCCTTCGAGCGCAGCGCGTCGCCGGCGGCTGCCGTCCTGGCCTACCGCAGCGGCCGGCAACGCTGGCCGGGCAATGCGACGCTGGCCATGGGCTTGGGCAATACGCTGCATGCGGCGGGCGACAAGGTGGAGGCGGCGGTGGTTTTCGCCAGGGTCGGCGCCGAGCACGATCTGCCGGCAGCGCACAACAACCATGCGCGCGTCCTGCTGGAACTGGGGCAGGTGGCGGAAGCCCGGCAGGCCGTCGAACGCGGCCTGCGCCATCCCGGTTCCTGGCAGGCCGCCCTGCGCGAAACGCTGGCCGCCATCGAGGCGGCAGCGAAACGCTGACCGCGCGGCCTGGCGCTGTTACAACGCCCGAATCTTGACCGTCTTGCCCTTGACCTTGCCGGCCGTCAGCTTGCGTACGGTGTCGCGGGCGACGCTGCGGGCGACGGCGATGTAGGTGTTCTGGTCGGTGACGGTGATCTTGCCGACCTGTTCGCGGCTCAGCCCGGCCTCGCCGGCCAGCGCGCCCATGACGTCGCCCGGGCGGATCTTGTCCTTGCGCCCGCCGAGCATCAGCAGCGTGACCATCGGCGGCACCAGCGGCGCTTCGTCGGCGGCCGGCAGTTCGGCCAGTTTGTGCACTTCCGGCGTGCCGCCGCCCAGTTCGGCGATGGCCGCCAGGCGGCGCTTGTCGCCCGGGCCGCAGAGGCTGAACGCCCAGCCTTCGCGGTCGGCGCGGCCGGTCCGGCCGATGCGGTGCACATGGATTTCCGGATCGGGCGTGACATCGACGTTGATCACCGCTTCCAGATCGGCGATGTCCAGGCCGCGGGCGGCGACGTCGGTGGCGACCAGCACCGAGACGCTGTTGTTGGCGAACTGGATCAGCACCTGGTCGCGTTCGCGCTGTTCCAGATCGCCGTTCAGCGTCAGCGCGTGGATGCCGGCGTGGCGCAGCACGTTCAACAGATCGCGGCACTGCTGCTTGGTATTGCAGAAGGCCAGCGTGCTCAGCGGCCGGTAGTGCTTGAGTAGCTTGGCGACGGCTTCCAGGCGTTCGTCGTTGGCGATTTCATAGACGCGCTGGCGGATCTTGCTGGCGGCGTGCTGCTCGGCCAGCTTCACTTCCTGCGGCTGGCGCAGGAACTGCCGTGCCAGTTGGGCGATGCCTTCCGGATAGGTGGCCGAGAACAGCAGCGTCTGGCGCTGGGCTGGGCAGCGCTTGGCGACGTAGGCGATGTCGTCGTGGAAACCCATGTCGAGCATGCGGTCGGCTTCGTCGAGGACCAGCGTCTGCAGGGCATCGAGCTTCAGATAGCCGCGTTCCATGTGATCCATGATCCGGCCGGGGGTGCCGACCACGACGTGCACGCCGTTTTCCAGGCTGTTCGCCTGGTTGCGCAGCGTCGAGCCACCGACCAGCGTCAGCACGCGCAGATTGTCGATGCAACGCGCCAGGCGGCGGATTTCCTGCGTCACCTGGTCGGCCAGTTCGCGCGTCGGGCACAGCACCATGGCCTGCACGGCGAGGCGGCTCGGGTCGAGGCGGGCCAGCAGCGGCAGCGTGAAGGCGGCGGTCTTGCCGCTGCCGGTCTTGGCCTGGGCGATCAGGTCGTGCCCGGCCAGGGCCAGCGGCAGGCTGGCCGCCTGGATCGGCGTCATGCTCCGGTATTCGAGCTGGTCCAGATTGGCCAGCATGGCCGGCGTCAGCGGCAGGTCGGCGAAGCTGATGCTGGCGGCTTGGGTGTCGGTCTCTTTCACGGGCGGCTCAGCCCTTGCGCTTGCGCGCCGGCATCGGCTTGCGCTGGCGCTGGCCGGGGCGGGTCGTCGGCTCGACCGGTTTGGGTTTCGGCACCAGCAGGTTCTTGGCCGTGGTGGCGGCGGCGGCGCGGTGGGCCAGCATGGCGGCGCGCAGGTCCTCGACGGCGATGATCACTGGCGGGCATTCGCCCTTGCTCTGGTGCATCGACAGCAAATCCTTGATGCCGAACAGGCGTTCTTCGTTGGTGGCCTTGCGCGGTTGCGCTTCGATGATCTGCTGGGCCGCCGGGGTCAGCGCCAGGCCGCCGGCGGGGGCGCAGATCAGGCCATGCGCGGCGAGGCGGGAAATGGCTTCGGCCAGCTTGGCCTCGGCGGGAATGTTGCCATTGACCAGATCGATGGCGGCCATGATTTCCACCAGTTCCGCCGGGCGGCGCTTGGAGGACATGGCAACGGCCAGCAACAGGAGGGCATCTACATCGTGAATCGGGTGCATGCGGGGCTTTCGGGGGAATGGGGGCGGGCGGCGCGGGAAAGAAAAGGGGGCGGCCCGGCAGGTCAGGAGTGTGGCGTGAGGCCGACAGTGTACGCCATGATCGGCCTAAGGCATTGAAAATATTGAAGCTGTCGTTTCAGGTAGCGCGTTTGACGGCGGCGCGCAGGCGCTCGATGGTGTCTTCGATGGCGGCCTGCCTTGAGACTTCCAGCCCGAGGTTGCGGGCCACGGCATTGACCCGCGCCGGGTTCAACGGAATGCCGCCGCGGTCGATGGCGGCGATCAGCCGGCGCGCCTGTTCGATGTCGGAAACCGGCTGCAGCGGTGGCGTGAACAGCCCTTTCAGCCAGCCGAAAATTCCTTTCCGCGCGCCTGATCCCATAAACTTGCATCCTGCCCAAAACCCCGAGGATACATCGATGGCTGTCAGAAGCATTTTGCGCATGGGCGATCCGCGCCTGCTGGAAGTCGCCCGGCCGGTCGGGGATTTCGCCACGCCGGCACTGGCCGGACTGATCCAGGACATGTTCGACACCATGGCCGCTGCCGGCGGCGTCGGCCTGGCTGCACCGCAGATCGGCGTCGGGCTGCAGCTGGTGATTTTCGGCTTCGAGGCCAGCGAGCGCTATCCGGCAGCCGAGGCGATACCGCAGACCATCCTGATCAACCCGCAGATCACGCCGCTGACGACCGACGAGGAGTTGGGCTGGGAAGGCTGCCTGTCGGTGCCCGGCCTACGCGGCGAAGTGCCGCGCTTTGCCCGCATCCGCTACCAGGGAGTGGACGAACGGGGCGCGCCGATCGACCGCACGGTCGAGGGCTTCCATGCCCGCGTCGTCCAGCACGAATGCGACCACCTGATCGGCCGCCTGTACCCGACCCGGATGCACGATCTGACGCGCTTCGGTTTCACCGATGTACTGTTTCCCGGCTTGGCGGAAAAGGAATGAGCATGGAACCACTACTGGATGCCATCGAACTGGTCCACGGCGCCGAGCCGCAATACACGGTGATCTGGCTGCACGGCCTCGGCGCCGACGGCTCCGACTTCGTGCCGGTGGTGCCGGAACTTGGCCTGGCGGCGAGCCCCGGTGTGCGCTTCGTCTTCCCCCATGCGCCGGAAATGCCGGTCACCTGCAACGGCGGCTACGTGATGCCGGCCTGGTACGACATCATTTCGCTTGAGCCGCACAGCCGGCGCATCGACGAGGCCGGCATCGTCGCCTCGCGCGCCGCCATCCGCCGGCTGATCGAACGCGAGAACGCGCGCGGCATTCCCTGCGCCCGCATCTTCCTGGCCGGTTTCTCGCAGGGCGGGGCGGTCGCCTACACGACGGCGCTGACGCATCCGGAAACGCTGGCCGGCATCATCGCGCTGTCCACCTACTTGCCGGTCGAGACGCTGGTCGAGCGCGAGGTGAGCCCGGCCAACCTGGCGCTGCCGGTGTTCGCCGCGCACGGCAGCCAGGACGACGTGGTCTCCCCGAGCCTTGGCCGGCGCGCCCGCGATTTCGTTCAGGCGCACGGCCATGCCGTCGTCTGGCAGGAATACCCGATGCCGCATTCGGTCTGCCTCGAGGAAGTCGCCGACATCGGCGCCTGGCTGCGCGAGCGCCTGGCATGAGCGGTGTCGAAATGACCCGCGCGGCGTTGGCCGAAGCCGAACTGCCGGACTATCCCGGTATCGCGCTGGCCCAGGTGACGCTGGTCACTTCGCCGGAACTGGCCGTCGTGGCGCAGGCGGCGCTCATGGCGACGGATGCCGTCGGGTTCGATACCGAGTCGAAGCCGACCTTCCTCAAGGGCGAGGTATCGACCGGACCGCATCTGGTGCAGCTGGCCACCGACGAGCATTGCTGGCTGTTCCCGATCGCCCGCGGCGGCGACCATGCGGCGCTGCGCGCCATCCTCGAGTCACCGGCCGTGCTCAAGGTCGGCCTCGGCCTGGGTAACGACCGCAGCGCGCTGCAGGCGCGGCTCGGCATCAGCCTGAACAATGTCATCGACCTCGGCGAAAAGCTGCGCGGTCCGGGCCATCGCGGCACCGTCGGGGCCAAGGTGGCGGTCGCCCATTTCTTCGGTCAGCGGCTGCAGAAGTCGAAAAAGACAGGCACTTCCAACTGGGCCAACCGCAGCTTGAGCGAGCGCCAGCTGCTCTATGCCGCCAACGACGCCCATGTCGCCCTCAGGCTCTACCGGGCCTGGCTGCGCAGCCAGACCGCCCAGGCCTGACCGTTTTTCCAGCCCTTTCCGCAGAAAGCCCTCCTCATGTCCTCACCCGTTCCCGTCCTCAGCCTGGCCGAAACCCGTGTCCTCGGCACGCTGGTCGAAAAGCAGCGCACCGTGCCCGATACCTACCCGCTGTCGCTCAACGCCCTGGCTGCCGGCTGCAATCAGAAGACCAGCCGCCAGCCGGTGCTCGAACTGAGCGAGGCGGAGATCCTGCAAGCCATCGACGGCCTGAAGGACGTCGGGCTGGTGGTCGAGGTCAGCGGCAGCCGCGTGGTGCGCTTCGACCATCGGCTGGAAAAGGGGCTCGCCGTGCCGACCCAGGCCTCGGCCCTGCTCACCGTGCTGCTGCTGCGCGGCCCGCAGACGGCCGGCGAACTGCGCCTGAACTGCGAGCGTCTGCACCGCTTTGTCGACATTTCCTCGGTCGAGGCCTTTCTCGAAGAACTGGCCGGCCGCGGCCTAGTCGTCGAACTGCCGCGCCTGCCCGGTGCCCGCGAGAACCGCTGGAGCCATCTGCTGAGCGGCCAGCCGGCGGTGGAGATGCCGGCGGCGGGTGGCCGCGCCGGCCATCAGGAAATCGAGGAACTGAAAGGCCGCGTCGCGGCGCTGGAAGCCGAGGTCGGCGAACTGCGCACGCTGCTCGCCGGCCTGCGCGCCGAACTCGGCGGCTGAGCGCGGCTCAGTCGGCCAGTTCGATCTGCCCGCTGACGCTGGTCGTCACCAGGCTGTCGCCAGCCTCGATCGGCATCGGCGCGGCTTCCGCCATCATCGTCTTGGCGGCGCGGAACATCGGCACCGGCGGCGGCTGGCTGCCCTGCTGCTGGACGTTCAACTGCTTGATCTTGTAGGGCTTGCCGAACTGCTCGGCGATCAGCCCGGCGCGGGCGCGAAAGGCGCGGATGGCGTCGCGCGTCGCCTCGTCTTCGGCAACCGCCCGCGTCGCCGGCGACGGTAGCTGCGTCAGGTGGCCGAGGGCCAGGCGCATCGCCTGCAGCTTGCCGAGCAGTTCCGACATCGTCGCCTGATCCTTCGCTTCGAGCAGCAGTTCGGAGCGCAGGCGCCAGCTGTCCACCTTCTGGCTCTGGCCGTAGACCGGGTAGGTGCTCTGCTGGCCGGTCTTGACCGTGACCGTGGGGTGGCTGCGGATCAGCTTCAGCGCTTCGGCGATGTCCTGGTTGATCTTGCGCGCCAGTTCGGCCGGGTTGCTGCCGCTGGCTTCGCCATAGACGCTGGCGCGCAGCAGGTCGTTGGCCGCCGGGCGGCTGGCTTCGGCGCTCAGTTCGATCAGCGGGCCGGCCTGGGCGGTGGTGGCCAGCAGGCTGCCGGCAAACAGCGCGGCGGCGATGGGGGAAAGGCGCATGGTGAATTCCTTTCGCGGGGCTTAGCGTTGGCGGATGCGGCCATAGATGGCCAGCAGCAGGATGGCGACGATCACCGAGGCGATGAAACCAGCGCCTTCTCCGGCCCGGTACCAGCCGAGGAACTGGCCGATGACGCCGGCCAGGAAGGAGCCGGCGATGCCGAGCAGGATGGTGGCGATGAAGCCCATGTTCTCCTTGCCCGGGTGCAGCAGCTTGGCGATGACGCCGATGACCAAGCCGAGGACGATGGTCCAGATGATGCCCATGATTATTGCTCCGGAAAAATGACGTTCAATCTTAGTCCGGGAAGGCCCCGGCGGGGTGCCCGCGCGTCGGCAAATGTCGCCGCGGCAGCCGTCGTCAGAGACGGGGGCGGGTCAGCCAGTAGAGCAGCGTGCCGAACAGCAGGTCGGGATCGACCGGCTTGGCGATGTGGTCGTTCATGCCGGCTGCCAGGCAGGCCTGGCGATCCTGTTCGAAGGCGTTGGCGGTCATCGCCAGGATCGGCGTGTGCTCGTGGCCGGGCAGGGCGCGGATCTGCTGCGTCGCGTCGATGCCGTTCAGCTGCGGCATCTGGATGTCCATCAGGATCAGGTCGTAGGGCCGGCGGCGGCAACTGGCCACGGCGGCCACGCCATCGTCGGCGACCTCGACGGCGAGGCCGACCTCCTCGAGCAGGCCGTGCGAGACTTCCTGATTGATCGGCTCGTCCTCGACCAGCAGGATGCACATGCCGGAACATTCTTCCAGCAAGCGGCTTTCCGGCGACTCGGCGCGGGCCAGCGGCGGCTGGGCGAGGCTGCCGTCGGCGGCCGGGAAATGCACGGTAAACCAGAAGGTGCTGCCGGCGCCGGGCGTGCTGACGACGCCGATGTCGCCGCCCATCATGCGCACCAGCCGCTTGCTGATCGCCAGGCCGAGGCCGGTGCCGCCGTACTGCCGGGTGGTCGAGCCGTCGGCCTGTTCGAAAGCCTGGAACAGGCGCGCCTGGTCGGCCGCGGCGATGCCGATGCCGGTATCCTCGACGGCGAAGCGTAGCGTCGTGCCCCGGGCGTCGCGCCCGGCCAGACGGGTGCGCACGGTGATGCCGCCGGTGGCGGTGAACTTGATCGCGTTGCCGGCCAGATTGAACAGGATCTGCCGCAGGCGCAGCGGATCGCCGCGCAATTCCAGGCCGGCTAGCTCGGGGGCGGTGTCGATGACCAGGCGCAGATCCTTCTCGGCCATCTTGTGGCCGACCAGATTGGCCAGGTGCTCGAGCACTTCGGCCAGGCGGAAGTCGGCGACTTCCAGCGTCAGCCGCTCGGCCTCGATCTTGGAGATGTCGAGAACGTCGTTGATCACCGCCAGCAGGTGCTGGGCCGCCTGCTCGATCTTGGCCAGCTGGTCGCGCAGCCGGGGATCTTCGGCGCGGCGCAGGGCCAGGCCGCTCATGCCCATGATGGCGTTCATCGGCGTACGCAACTCGTGGCTCATGTTGGCCAGGAAAGCGCTCTTCGCCCGGTTGGCCGCTTCCGCCGCTTCCTTGGCCAGGCACAGGTCGTTGGTGCGTTGTTCGACCTGCTGCTCGAGGTGCCGCTTGTGCTCCTCCAGTTCGCGCTGCAGGCGCTTCTGCTCGGTGATGTCGACGTGGGTGCCGATCAAGCGGCGCGGCTGCAGCGGCCGGCCATCATCGGTGCAGGCCAGCCGGGCGCGCGACAGGATGTCGCGCCAGTGGCCCTGGCGGTGGCGCATGCGGAACTCGACTTCGTAGACCGGCCGGCGCCCTTCCAAGTAGTCGCTGACCATGGCCAGCGCCGCCGTCTTGTCCTCCGGGTGGATCAGCTGCGCCCAGGTATCGAGCGTCTCGGGGAAATCGCCGGGGCTGTAGCCGAGCATCTCCAGCCAGCGCGGCGAGTAGTAGACCGCGTTGCTTTCCAGGTTCCAGTCCCAGAGGCCGTCGTTGGCGCCCTGCAGGGCGAATTTCAGGCGTTCGTGCGTGTTGAGCAGGCTGTGGGCGATGGCCAGGCGCTCGGACTCGTCGGTCAGGTAGCCGCGCAGGCGCAGGGCCTGGCCGTTGGCATCGCGTTCGGCGACGGTGAAGTCGTACAGCCAATGCACGTTGCCGTCCGGCCAGACGATGCGATAGCGGCATTCCCAGCTGCGCCGCTGAGGGTCGGCCAGGCAGGCGCGGGTTTCGGCGATGACCCGCTGGCGATCTTCCGGATGCAGGCAGTCGGCATAGCTGAAGCCCGGGGCGAGCATGGTTTCGCGGCGGTGGCCGAAGACGTTGTGGATATTCGGCGAGGCATAGGTCACCGGCCAGCCGGCCGTCGTCTGCCAGACCAGCACGCCGACCGGGCCGTCGATGAACAGGTCGCGTTCGGCCTGCAGTTCGGCGATTGCCGCCTTGCGTTCGGTGATGTCGCGCGAGGAATTGAAGATCAGCGGCTGGCCATCGATCTGCAAGGCGTAACCGCTGACCTCGACGTCGATGATGCGGCCGTCCTTGCAGCGGTGGCGCGTCTCGAACACCGTGCGGCCGCTGCCTTTGAGTTGCTGGTGCAGCATCTGCTCGATCTTGGTGGCGTCGAAGCTGGCCTCCCACTGGCTGACGTGCATGCCGATGACTTCGTCGCGGCTGTAGCCGAGCATGGTGCAGAAGGATTCGCTGGCTTCGACGACGCGGGCGTTGGCATCGAGGATGTGCACGCCGTCGCTGGCGTTTTGCAGCAGCGCCCGGTTTGTCTCGCTTTCGCGCCGCAGCGCGGCATCGGCCTGGCGCCGCTCGGCGATCTCGCGCATCAGGTGCAGGGTGTTGGTCGACAGCGTGCCGTAGATGGCCAGAATGATGTCGATCAGCGTTCGTGTCGCGCCGCTCATCTGCTGGTCGGCACGTTGGCGCGCCGCCTCGGGCGACAGACCGGCCTGCAGGGCGAGCACCGTGTAGGCCAGGTGGCGGTCGCTCTCCAGGATGTGCGAGGCCAGCCAGCGGGCGAGGAAGGCCAGGGCTTCCTCGGCGACTTCGCGGGTCGGCCGGTCGTCCTCGGTACTGCGGAACTGGCTGATTTTGTTCACGAACTCGGCGTGGACCGCGCGATGGGCGGCCTCGCCGGCATCACCGGGCAGGTAGCGCTGCCAGATGCTTTCTTCGGTGCTGAAGTGATAGACCGTGTAGGCCGCCAGTTCGTCGAAGACGCGCGTCAGCTCGGCGCGTGCCGCGCCGTAGGCGACGTGGCTGGCCAGCTGGTTGATCAGCCGGACCAACTGGCGATGCTGTTCGTCGACCGTCGCCAGTCCGGTATTGAAGTGCTCATCCCAGGGAAAGATGTCGATCGAGTTCGTCGGCGAGGTCATCGTATGAATCCGGAATTGGTGCGGCGGCGCCCGGCCATTGTAGGGCATCCGCCGTGGCCCCGGGAGCTCAGCCGCGGCCGGCAGGCGGCCACAGGCGCCGGTGGCGGAAGGCGCCGGGGGCGTGCGAGAGAAGCGCGGAAAGGGCGAGGACGAGCCAGAACAGGCTCAGCGCATGCTCGGGCAGCAGCGCCATCAGACCGACCAAGGCCAGCTTGACGAGGATGCCGGCGCCGGCCGTTTCGCCGAGGTGGGCCGGGTTGGCCCAGAGGTCGATGGCGAACATGGCCAGGCCGGACCCGAAGGTGAGCAGGGCGCCGCTGCGCAGGTCGCCGGCCCCGAGCAGGGCGGCGCCGAGCAGCACCAGACCGGCCAGGTGGGCCGTGCGCAGGGCCAGATTGAGCCAGCGTTTGCCGGGAAAGTCGCGAATCTGCTCGCGGGCGCGTCGCATCGTCGTCGGCCTCAGCGCCCGCGCGGCTTGCCGCCGCTGCGGGCCGGGGCGCTACTACTGCGGCTCTTGCCGGCGGCCGGCGCAGCGAAGCCGACCCAGTTGCCGGGCACGCCCTTGCCGCTGCGGCCGCTGGCTGCCTTCGGCTTTTTCGGCTTGGCCGGGGTGCCGGGAGCGGTGACCGGCACCCGGTGATCCGGCTCGAAACCGGGTTCCTCCTCGCGCTCCAGCGTCTGCTTGAGCAGGGTTTCGATGGCCAGCAGCAGCGGCGCCTCGTCGGCGCAGACCAGCGAGATCGCCTCGCCGCTGGCGCCGGCCCGGCCGGTGCGGCCGATGCGGTGGATGTAGTCCTCGGCGACGATCGGCAGGTCGAAATTGACCACCTGCGGTAGGTCGTCGATATCGATGCCGCGGGCGGCGACGTCGGTGGCGACGAGGATCTGCACCTCGCCCGCCTTGAAGCTGTCCAGCGCCCGCTGGCGCGCCGCTTGCGGGCGGTCGCCGTGGATCGCATCGGCGGCGATCTTCTTCGCCTGCAGGCGGGCCACCAGTTCGTCGGCACCCTTCTTGGTCTTGACGAAGACCAGCACCTGGCCCCACTTCCGGTCCTTCAGCATGAACAGGAACAGCTCGCTCTTGCGCTTCTTGTCCACCGGCACCGCCCACTGCTTGATCGCCTTGACCGTGCTGTTGCGCGGCGCGACTTCTATGGACAGCGGCTCGCGCAGGCGGCCCTTGGCCAGGCTGCGGATCTCGTCGGAGAAGGTGGCCGAGAACAGCAGCGTCTGCCGCTGCTTGGGCAGGGCGGCGAAGACGGTGGCCAGTTCCTGGGCGAAGCCGAGGTCGAGCATGCGGTCGGCCTCGTCGAGCACCAGTATCTCGACGTGCTTCAACTTCAGCGCGTTCTGCCGGAACAGGTCGAGCAGACGGCCCGGGGTCGCCACCAGCAGATCGACGCCGCGGCGCAGCCGCATCATCTGCGGGTTGATGCTGACCCCGCCATAGGCCGCATAGGTGCTGACCGGCAGATGCTCGCCGTACTGGCGGCAGCTGGCATGCACCTGCTCGGCCAGTTCGCGCGTCGGCACCAGGACCAGGGCGCGGATCGAGTTGCTGCCGGCTTTCTCGCCCGCGCTCAGGCGCTGCAATACCGGCAGGGCGAAGCCGGCGGTCTTGCCGGTGCCGGTCTGCGCCGCCGCCATCAGGTCGCGCCCGGCCAGCACGGCCGGGATGGCCTGCGTCTGGATCGGCGTCGGCGTCTGGTAGCCGAGGGCGTCGAGCGCCTGGAGCAGCGGCGGAACGAGGCCGAGTGAAGCGAAAGTCATGGCGGCAAAGGGAAGCGGGAAAGGGGCGAGTTTAACCGTTTCGCGCCCGGAGTCGGCAGCCGTGCGGCCGGTGTAATATGGGCCGCATGAACGATGAACTCGAAACCCTCGCTGCCGACCTCGGCGCCGCGCTGCTCGCCCGCGGTGAATGGCTGGCCGCCGCCGAATCCTGCACCGGCGGCTGGCTGGCGCAGAGCGTGACGGCCATCGCCGGCAGTTCCGCCTGGTTCGACCGCGGTTTCGTCACCTATTCCAACGAAGCCAAGATGGACATGTTGGGCGTGCCGGAAAACACCCTGGAGCGCCACGGCGCGGTCTCGGAAGCCACCGCCCGGGCCATGGCCCAGGGGGCGCTGGCGCACAGTCGGGCCGACTGGGCCGTGGCCATCACCGGCATCGCCGGGCCGAGTGGCGGTTCGCCGGACAAGCCGGTCGGTACCGTCTGCTTTGCCTGGGCTTCAAAGGAGGGCGGCTGCGAAGCGCAGACCTGCCATTTTTCCGGCGACCGCGCGGCGGTGCGCCAGCAGTCGGTGCGCCACGCCTTGCTGGGCCTGCTGCAGCGCCTCGAGGCGACGCCCCTGCTGGCCTGAGCTGGCGACTAGCGTCCGGCCTCGGCGGCGATGTCGGCGAGCAGCGGCCCGACAATGGCGGCGACGGCGGGCGGCGGCCGGCGATAGGCGACCCAGGTGACGCCGGGTTCGCCGGGCAGGGTGTAGATGGAAATGGCGAACGGGCAGAGGACGATGTTGTGCGGATCGGCCTCCATCATCTGCCGCGACAGCTTGGCCGAGCAGAATTCGACGATTTCCGCCTGGACGAAGATCCGTTTGCTGGCACCGAGGTCGGCGCCGGTGCGCTGTAGCATCTCGCCGATGTGCGAGGTGTAGTTGATCACCAGGCCGCGACTCTCGATGCCCATGACGATGGCGTCGCGGGCGTCGGCGAAGGGGGTGGCGAATTTCTCGCGGACCTGCCAGTCCCCGGCCGGGGCGGCGGCGCTGCCGAGCAGCAGGGCGAACAACATCAACAGGCGGAGCATCGGCATTCCTTGGCAGGGGGCGGAGTGACGCGAGCATAAGACAGCATGGCGCCCGGCGCCAGCCGCCCGCGCTTACTCGGGCAGCGGCTCGAACAGTGCGGCGAGGTCGTCATTGCCGAACTTGACTTCGATACCGCGGTCCTCCGAGAGGATGCCGGCGGCCAGCTCGGCCTTGCGTTCCTGCAGGGCGAGGATCTTTTCCTCGATGCTGCCGCGCACGATCAGCTTGTAGACGAACACCGGCTTGTCCTGGCCGAGGCGGTGGGCGCGGTCGGTGGCCTGGTTCTCGACCGCCGGGTTCCACCACGGGTCGTAGTGGATCACGGTGTCGGCGGCGGTCAGGTTGAGGCCGACGCCGCCGGCCTTCAGGCTGATCAGGAAGATCGGCACCTCGCCGTCCTGGAAGCGGCGGATCGGCGTTTCGCGGTTGACCGTGTCGCCGGTCAGCGTCGCGTAGGCGATGCCGGCTTCGTCGAGTTCCTGCTGGATCAGCGCCAGCATGCTGGTGAATTGCGAGAAGACGAGGATCTTGCGGCCTTCGTCGACCAGTTCCGGCAGCATCGCCATCAACAGGTCGAGCTTGGCCCGTTCCTTGACCTTCTTGGCCGCCAGCGCCTTGACCAGGCGCGGGTCGCAGCAGACCTGACGCAGCTTCAACAGGGCGTCGAGGATGACGATCTGGCTGCGCGCGAAGCCGCGCTGGGCGATTTCGTCGCGCACCTTGGCGTCCATCGCCGCCCGTACCGTTTCGTAGAGGTCGCGCTGGCTGCCTTCGAGTTCGACACTGCGGACGATGATGGTCTTCGGCGGCAGTTCCTGGGCGACGTCTTCCTTCTTCCGGCGCAGGATGAAGGGGCGGATGCGGCGGGCGAGCAGGCGGGCGCGCTGGCTGTCGCCGAGCTTCTCGATCGGCGTCCGCCAGTGGCGGGTGAATTGCTTGGCGGTGCCGAGAAAACCGGGCAGCAGGAAGTCGAACTGGCTCCACAGCTCGCCCAGGTGGTTTTCCAGCGGCGTGCCGGTCAGGCACAGGCGGTGCCGCGTGTCGATCTTGCGCACGGCCTCGGCGCTGCGGCTCTGGGCATTCTTGACCGTCTGCGCCTCGTCGAGGATGAGCAGGTGGTAGCGGTGCTGCATCAGCTCCTCGGCGTCGCGCCAGAGCAGCGGATAGGTGGTCAGCACGACGTCGTGGGTGTCGATCTCGGCAAAGCGGCTCTTGCGTTCCGGGCCGTGCAGGGAGAGCACCTTCAAGCCGGGGGCGAAACGCTCGGCCTCGTTCTTCCAGTTGAAGATCAGCGAGGTCGGCAGGACGATCAGCGCCGGCCGGTCCAGCCGCCCGCCTTCCTGTTCGAGCAGCAGGTGGGCCAGGGTCTGGGCGGTCTTGCCGAGGCCCATGTCGTCGGCCAGGATACCGGACAGGTTCTGGGCGCGGAGGAATTGCAGCCAGGCCAGGCCTTCCTTTTGGTACGGTCGCAGGGCCAGGCGCAGGCCGGCCGGCGGTTCGATATCGACGATGCCCTGCGCTGCCTGCAGGCGCTCGGCCAGGGCCAGGACGTCGCCCTGACCGCGGAACTGCCAGCGGCTGATGTCGTTCAGCTCGACCAGGCGCGGCGCGTCGAAGCGCGACAGGCGCAGCGTTTCGCCACCGGTGAAGCCGTCGAACAGGTCGATCAGCGTCGCCGCCAGCGGCTTGATGCGGCCGGCCGGCACGCGCAGGCGCTTGCCGCTCGGCGTGTGCAGCTCGATGCCCTCGTCGTCCGGCACGCGCGCCAGTTCGCCGGCCTCCAGCCAGCGCGCGTCGCGGCGGAACAGCCCGGCGAGCAGCGGGGCCAGCGGCAGGCGTTCGCCCTCGACGATGATGCCCATGTCGAGATCGAACCAGCCGTTGTCGGCTTCGTGCAGCTCGGCTTCCCAGCCGTCGACCTCGATCACGTGGTGGCGGAAGTCCTCGGGGAATTCGACCTGCCAGCCGGCCAGCTTCAACTGCTCGGCACCATCCTGCATGAACGGCGTCCAGGCGGCTTCCTCGGCCAGGCCGTAAAGGCCTTCCGGCGGGCTGCCGAAAGTGTGCAGGGTGTGCCCCGGTACCTTCTGCATGCCGCTCGCCAGCAGCGCTTCCAGGGCCCGGGTCTCGGCTTCCGGGCGGCGCTTCAGGCGGATCGTCTCGCCTTCCGGCAGGGTGATGAACTCGCTCTTTTCCTCGGGGCGGATGTCGACGTCGGCATAACGGAAGATCACCCGGGCGACATCGAAGGGGCCGCCGGTAAAGCTCGGCGAATAGTTGCGCCAGGCGCGCTGACCGTGCGTGTGCAGGGTTTCCAGCTGGAGGATGGCCTGCAGCGGGGTATCGACCAAGCGCAGCCGGGCGCTGGCATCCTCGGCCGGCAACGGCAGATCGGGCGCCAGTTCGGACAGCGCTTCGGCGACCAGCGCCGCCTCCTTGGCCGACAGCGGCGGCAGCGAGAACAGGCGGTTGATCACCGCCGGATTGCCGGCGACGTCGAGCGGTCCGGTTTCGCCTTCATTGAGGTCGAGATACCAGGGCGGGGCGACGCCGATGATCATCGTCGCCGAGGGTTCCGGCTTCAGATAGGGGCGCTGGAAACCCTGGGCGTCGATCTGCCAGCCGATGCTGGCCGGCCGCGTGGCGCCAGCGGCGAGCGGCAGGCCGAGATCGTCCTCGGGGTAGAGGCGATGGCTGGCCGCCATGCGCTGCAGGATTTCGGCGCCATGCTTGGGGCCCAGGCCGAAGGCGCGCAGCCCGGTCTCATGGCTGCGCTCAGCCCAGATCAGGCGCAGGATGCCGAGGTCTTCCTCGCCGACGAATTGCGGCGGGGTGATCAGGGCACGGTCGACCTTCCACCATTCATCGGCACTTTCCGGGTACTTGCCCTTGCGGATCTCGACGCCGAAATGGCGCCGGTCGGCGGTCCATTTCAGGATATAGAACAGCTGCTGGCGGGCGCCGGCCGGGCGGGCCTTCTTCTTGGCGACGGCGACCGAGACCCGGCGCAGATCCTCGACCCAGGACAGCACGCTGCTGCTCACCCGCTCCTTCGGGTTGTGCTCCGGGATGCCCTTCAGCAGCATCGCCGCGACGTGCTTGCAATGGCGGCCGACCGGGCAGGTGCAGCGGCTGACCACCATCATCTCGCCGCTCTGCGACTGGCTCAGGTAGGCCTGGGCGACGTAGGGCAGCTTGGCCGAGCCGGGGATCGTCGCCCGGATTTGGCCGTTGGCGATTTCCAGGTCGCGGACCAGGTCGACGTAGGGGCGCGCCTTGGTGATGTCGCGCGTGGCGAACCATTCGGCGATATCCGCCTCGGTATAGGTTTCGAGTGTGACGGCTGCCATGGCCGGTCAGGCGAACTGGGCGCTGACGAGCAGGGCGAGCAGCACGGCGATGATGGCGAGCCAGCGGTTTTGCTGGCGCTGGGCGGCGATCAGCCGGTCGATCTGCGGCTGCAGGTCGGTCTTCGGCGGCTGGGCCAGGGCTTGATGAATGAGGCGTGGCATCTGCGGCAGGCTGCGCGCCAGGTAGGGTGCTTCCTGCTTGAAGGTACGGACCAGGCCGCGCCAGCCGACCTGTTCGCTCATCCAGCGCTCGAGGAAGGGCTTGGCGGTCTTCCACAGGTCGAGCTCGGGATCGAGCTGGCGGCCGAGGCCTTCGATGTTGAGCAGGGTCTTCTGCAGCATCACCAACTGCGGCTGGATCTCGACATTGAAGCGGCGCGAGGTCTGGAACAGGCGCAGCAGCACCTTGCCGAAGGAAATGTCCTTCAGCGGCCGGTCGAAGATCGGTTCGCAGACGGCGCGGATGGCGGCTTCGAATTCGTCGACGCGGGTGTCCTTGGGCGCCCAGCCGGATTCGATGTGAGCTTCGGCGACGCGCTTGTAGTCGCGGCGGAAGAAGGCCAGGAAGTTCTGCGCCAGGTAGTTCTTGTCGGAATCGGTCAGCGTGCCGACGATGCCGAAATCGAGCGCGATGTAGCGGCCGTCGGCATGGACGAAGATGTTGCCGGGGTGCATGTCGGCATGGAAGAAACCATCGCGGAAGACCTGGGTGAAGAAGATCTCGACGCCGGCTTCGGAGAGCTTGGAGAGATCGATGCCCTCGGTGCGCAGGCGCTCGGTCTGCGAGATCGGCGTGCCGTGCATGCGCTCCATGACCATCACCGTCGAGGTGCACCAGTCCCAGTGCACTTCCGGCACGATCAGCAACTGCGAGTCGGCGAAGTTGCGCCGCAGCTGCGAGGCGTTGGCTGCTTCACGCATCAGGTCCAGCTCGTCGCGCAGGTACTTGGCGAACTCGGCGACCACTTCCCGCGGCTTCAGCCGCTTGCCGTCCGGCCACAGCTTTTCCAGCAGCAGGGCGAAATTGTCCATCAGTGCCAGATCGTGCTCGATGACCGAAAGCATGTTCGGGCGCAGTATCTTGACCGCCACCTCATGGCTGCCATCCTCGTCCTTGAGGCGGGCGAAATGCACCTGGGCGATCGAGGCCGAAGCCACCGGCACCGGATCGAATTCGGCGAACACCGCGCTGGCCGGCCGGCCGTAGGCCTTCTCGACTTCTTTCAGGGCCAGCGCCGAGTCGAAGGGCGGCACGCGGTCCTGCAGCTTGGCCAGTTCGTCGGCGATGTCGGTCGGCATCAGATCGCGGCGCGTCGACAGCACCTGGCCGAACTTGACGAAGATCGGCCCGAGCGCTTCCAGCGCCAGGCGCAGTCGTTCGGCCCGCGGCGTCGACAGGTCGCGCCAGAACTGCAGGGCATTGGCCAGGCGCACCAGGCGGCCCGACGGCTCGTGTTCGAGCACCATTTCGTCCAGCCCGAAGCGGCTGGCGACGGCGGCGATCTTGAGCAGGCGGAAAAGGCGCATGAGGCGGGGCGGTGACGAAATATCGGGTGAACGGGAAACGGGCATGTTAACACGCCGACGGTGCTGCCGGTCCGGCCTTTTGAGCTCGCATTGCTGGCGAGCGCCGGCCGGTTCATTGACGCAGCATGCGCCGCCGGCATTGTTGCCATGCTCCCCGTGGGATACGATAGGCCCCAATCCGGCTGCGCCTGCCTGCTGCGCCGCCGCTGCCGAGCTACCTGACTGCGTCGATGAACGAACCCAAGAATCCCTCCGTGATCGCCCGCGAAGCCCTCAAGCGGCTGGCGGCCGGCCATGTGCCGCCGACGCCGGCGAACTACCAGGCCTGCTACAACGAGATTGCCAAGCTGCCCAATGCGGCCCCCTTTCCCGAGCAACCGCTGCGCCAGATCGCCCTGGCCCTGACGACGCGCGACAAGGAACAGGCCAAGGTGCTTGAACGCCTCGACCAGGCGATCGGCCGACGCAGCTGGCATGGCATCCAGGAGGCGCTGGTCGGCTTCTACAACGCCGGCAATGGCGGCGGGGCCCGCCCGCCGGTCGACGAGCCCGCCCTGTCGCCGGAATTTTCGGTGCGTCTGGCGCACTTCGTCGAAAGCGTGCTGCCGGCCCTGGGTGACGAGAATCCGCAGGTCGCCGAGATGCTGTCAACCTTGCTCGGGGCATTGCGCGAGGTGCCGGTCGATGTGCCGAAACTGCAGGCGATGCTGGCCAGCTTCAATCGCCAGATCCAGTTTGCCGCCGAGGAACAGGTCGAGATCAAGGGCTCGTTGCTCAAATTGCTGCACCTGATCATCGAGAACATCGGCGAGTTGAGCCTCGACGACAGCTGGCTGAAGGGCCAGATCGACGGCCTGCTGACCGTCGTCGCGCCGCCGCTGACGCTGCGCCACCTCGACGAGATGGAGCGGCGCCTGCGCGACGTCATGGAGAAGCAGAGCGAAGCCAAGCACCGCTCGCTCGAGGCGCAGGAGGAAATGCGCCAGATGCTGTCGGCCTTCATAGAGCGCCTGGCGACGATGAACGAGTCGAGCGCCGTCTTCCAGGGCAAGATCGAGCAGAGCGCCCGCGAGATCGAGCAGGTCAAGCGCATCGAGGATCTGGCGCCGCTGCTCAAGGACGTCATCGGCGCCACCCGGTCGATGGCCGAGGAGACGGCGATCTCCCGCCAGCAGCTGCAGAGCCTGCAGGAGAAGGTGCAGGCGACCGAGGCCGAGTTGGTGCAACTGCACCTTGAGCTGGACAGCGCCAGCGCCCTGGCCCGCCACGATCCGCTGACCGACGCGCTCAACCGCAAGGGCCTGGACGAGGCCCTGGCGCGCGAGATCGCCGGCATGCGGCGCAAGGATGCGCCGCTGTCGGTGTGCCTGCTCGACATCGACAACTTCAAGAAGTTGAACGACCGCCTCGGCCACGACGTCGGCGACAGCGCCCTGATCCACCTGGCTAACGTCGCCCGCGCCAACATGCGGCCGACCGATACGCTGGCCCGTTACGGCGGCGAGGAATTCGTCATCCTGATGCCGGATACCGGCCTCGACGACGGCGTCGATGCCATGGTCCGCCTGCAGCGCGAGCTGACCAAGGCCTTCTTCCTCTCCGGCAAGGAGAAGATCCTGATCACCTTCAGCGCCGGCGTCGCCCAGTTGACCGCCGAGGAATCCGGCGCCGACGCCATCCGCCGCGCCGACCGCGCCATGTATCTGGCCAAGCGCGCCGGCAAGAATCGCGTCATGGGCGGCTGAGGCCGTCCCGGTTCCGATGCCCCTGGAGTACGGTTTTCCGCCGGTGGCCGCGGCCGATGCGCGGATCCTGATTCTCGGCAGCATGCCTGGGCGCGCCTCGCTCGATGTGGTTCGCTACTACGCCCATCCGCGCAACGCCTTCTGGCGGATCATGGGCGACCTGCTCGGTGCCGGGCCTGAGCTGCCCTACGAACTGCGCCTGCAAAAGCTGACCGCCGCCGGCATTGCGCTGTGGGACGTGATCGCCGCCTGCGAGCGCTACGGCAGCCTGGATGCCGATATTGTCACCGGCTCGGTGCAGGCCAACGACTTCGCCACTTTCTTCGCCGCCCATCCGGGCATCACGCGGATCTACTTCAACGGCACGGCGGCCGAGGCCGCCTTCCGTCGCCATGTGCTGCCCGAATTCGGCGACCGCCTGCCGCCGCAGTGGCGTCTGCCCTCGACCAGTCCGGCGCATGCCGCGCGCGGCTATGCCGAGAAGCTGAGCGCCTGGTCGGTGCTCGTTGCGCCGGATAAGGCGGCAGCGGCAGCGTATAATCGCCCTCTTTGAATTTTTCGCTGCAAATCAATGGCCCACGACGTCAAATCACAGCTGACCACCCTCATTCGCCAGGCGCTCGCCAGCGTCGCCCCGGATTCCGCCGACCTGCCGATTCATCTCGAGCGCCCACGCGACCCGACGCACGGCGACTTCGCCACCAACCTGGCGATGCAGCTGGCCAAGGCGCTGAAGAAGAATCCGCGCGACATCGCCAAGCAGCTGCTGGCCGAATTGCCGGCGTCGATCCTGGTCAGCAAGGCCGAGGTCGCTGGCGCCGGCTTCATCAACTTCACCCTCGATCCGCGCGCCAAGACCAGCGTCGTCCGCGCCGTGCTGACCGAGGGCGAGAACTACGGCCGCTCGACACTGGGCGGCTGGCAGAAGGTGCAGGTCGAGTTCGTTTCGGCCAACCCGACCGGCCCGCTGCACGTCGGCCACGGCCGCGGCGCCGCCTATGGCGCCTCGCTGTCCAGCCTGCTGACTTTTGCTGGCTGGGACGTCACCCGCGAGTATTACGTCAATGACGCCGGCCGGCAGATGGACATCCTCGGCCTGTCGACCTGGCTGCGCTATCTCGAACAGCACGGCGTCGTCGTGCCTTTCCCGCCCAATGCCTACCAGGGCGGCTACGTGCGCGACATGGCCGAGCAGCTGAAGCACGCCCATGGCGACAAATACCTGCGCAGCGCCGAAGCGGTGCAGGCCGGCACGCCGGGCCTGCCGGAAGCCGGCCGCGCCGACGACGAGGCCAAGCAGCAGCGCGAATTGCATCTCGACGCGCTGATCGCCAAGGCCAAGGAACTGCTCGGCGCCGACTGGGAGTACGTGCACCAGCATGCGCTCAACGAACAGCTGGCCGACTGCCGTGACGATCTCGAACAGTTCGGCGTCGCCTTCGACGTCTGGTTCTCCGAGAAGGCGCTCTACGACACCGGCCTGGTCGCCCGCTGCGTCGAGCTGCTGGAACAGAAGGGCCACCTGTACGTGCAGAACGGTGCGCGCTGGTTCAAGTCCACCACCTTCGGCGACGAGAAGGACCGCGTCGTGCAGCGCGAGAACGGCCTGTACACCTACTTCGCCTCCGACATCGCCTACCACCTGAACAAGTTCGAGCGCGGTTTCGACAAGGTCATCAACATCTGGGGTGCCGACCACCACGGCTACATTCCGCGCGTCACCGGCGCCGTCAAGGCGCTCGAGCTCGACGCCGACAAGCTGCAGGTGGCGCTGGTCCAGTTCGCCGTGCTCTACCGCAACGGCCAGAAGGCCTCGATGTCGACGCGCTCCGGCGAGTTCGTCACGCTGCGCGAATTGCGCGGCGAAGTCGGCAACGACGCCTGCCGCTTCTTCTACGCGCTGCGCAAGTCCGACCAGCACCTCGACTTCGACCTCGACCTGGCCAAGAGCCAGACCAACGAGAACCCGGTCTACTACATCCAGTACGCCCACGCCCGCATCTGCTCGGTGCTGAGTCAGTGGTCGGGCGATCCGGCGGCGCTGGCCGAGGCCGACCTGACCCGGCTCGACAATCCGCGCGAACTGGCCATCGCCAACCAGCTGGCGCTGTTCCGCGAAGTCATCGAGAACGCCGCCCGCGACCTGGCGCCGCACATGATCGCCTTCTACCTGAAGGATCTGGCCGGCGAATTCCACGGCTGGTACAACGCCGAGCGCATGCTGGTCGACGAGTCGGCCCTGCGCGATGCCCGCGTCGCCCTGGCCCTGGCCGTCCGCCAGGTGATCCGCAACGGCCTGGCCATCCTCGGCGTCAGCTGCCCGGAATCGATGTAAGGAAAGACCATGAGTCGCGACATGAAGCCCCGCAAGAGTCAGCCGGCCCGCAAGAAATCCGGCGGCGGCACGCTGATCGGCATGTTCATCGGCCTCGTCCTCGGCGTTGCCATCGCCGCCGGCGTCGTCTGGTACCTGAACAGTTCGCCGCTGCCGTTCAATAAGCAGGTACAGGCCGACAACGGCCGTGCCGACCTGCCGCCGGTCGCCGCTGGCAAGGGCGAGCCGCTGGCGCTGCCGGGCAAGCCGGGCGACCCGGTGCCGGAGAAACGCTTCCAGTTCTACGACATCCTGCCCGGCAAGGCCGACGCCGTGCCCGATCCGGCCGGCCGGCCGGCCGAGGTCAAGAAGGAAGAAAAGAAAGAGGACAAGAAGGACGACAGCAAGAAGGACGAGGGCAAGGAAAGCAAGGGACCGCTGTTCCTCCAGGCCGGTTCCTTCAGCACGGCCCAGGACGCCGACAACCAGAAGGCCAAGCTGGCCTTCATGGGCATCGAGGCCGTCGTCCAGCAGGTGATGATCCAGGAGCGGACCTTGTACCGGGTGCGGATCGGCCCGTTCAGCAAGATCGATGAATTGAACAAAGTCCGGGCCGAGCTTGCCAAATCCGGCATCGAAGCCCAGCTTGCAAAATAAGGAGTAGCGAATGAGATTTGATCGTCGCGGTTTCGTCGGCACCCTCGTCGGGATCGGCGCGGCTTTTGCCCTGTCTACACCGACCCTGGCCCAGACGGCCGGCAAGGACTACACGCCGATTTCGCCGGTCCAGGCGACCGAGAACCCGGCCAAGGTCGAGGTCCTCGAGTTCTTCAGCTATGGCTGTCCGCACTGCGCTGAGTTGCATCCGGTGCTCTCCCCGTGGGTCGCCAAGCAGGCCCCCGACGTCGTCGTCAAGAAGGTGCCGATCACCTTCGGCCGCGCCGCCTGGGCCAATATCGCCAAGCTCTATTACACGCTGGAAATCACCGGCGACCTGGCCCGCCTCGACGGCGCCGTCTTCCAGGCCATTCACGCCCAGCGCGTGAACCTGTTCGAGGAACGGGCCATCATGCAGTGGGTGGCGCAGAATGGCGTCGACCAGAAAAAATTCGCCGAGACCTTCAATTCCTTCGGCGTCAACAGCAAGGTCCGTCGTGGCGACCAGATGGCGCAGGCCTACAAGATCCAGGGCGTGCCGGCCCTGGCTATCGATGGCAAGTACCTGGTCGGCGGGCAGAACTTCGACGAGATGCTGGGCAATGCCGACAAGCTCATCGGCAAGGCGCGGGGCGAGAAGTCCGGCAAGAAGTAATTGACGCTGAAAGTCTTCATCACGGGCGCCTCGTCGGGACTCGGCGAGGCGCTCGCCGTTTGCTACGCGGCAAAAAGTGCAAGGCTGGGCCTGGTGGCCCGGCGCGGCGAAATATTGGCGGCGCTGAACGAACGTCTCGGCGGGCAGCATGCCTGCTATGCGCTCGACGTCGCCGATGCGCCGGCGCTGCATGAGGCAGCGGCCGATTTCATCGCCCGCTTCGGCGCCCCGGACATCGTCATCGCCAATGCCGGCGTTTCGGCTGGCACGCTGACCGAGCACGAGGAAGACCTGGCGGTCTTTCGCCGCATCATGGACGTCAATGTGTATGGCATGGCCGCCACCTTCGCGCCGTTCATCCCGGCCATGCAGGCGGCCGGCGGCGAGCGGCGGCTGGTCGGCATCGCCTCGGTTGCCGGCATCCGCGGCCTGCCGGGGGCGGAAGCCTATTCGGCCTCGAAGGCAGCAGCCATTGCCTATCTGGAAAGCCTGCGTCTGGAGATGCGGCCTTGCGGCATCAAGGTGGTGACCATCGCCCCGGGCTACATCGACACCCCGATGACCGAGATCAACCCCTATCGCATGCCCTTCCTGCTACCGGCTGATCAGGCGGCGGCCCGCTTCGCCGCGGCCATCGCCCGCGGCAGCAGCTACACGGTGATTCCGTGGCAAATGGGCATCGTCGCCAAGCTGCTGCGCCTGCTGCCCAACTGGCTGTACGACCGCCTGTTCACCGGCGCCCCGCGCAAGCCGCGCGGCCTCCTGGCCGAGCGTCCCTGACGGCACGGCCGGCGCCCCAAGCGCCGGCATTCGCCCTACCATAGGCGGCATGAGTACCGTATCCGCCCCACGCCGTCCGCAGCGCGTCAAGGCCAAGTTCTTCGTGCCGTTTGCCATCGCCCTGCTGTTCATCCTGCTGGTTTTCGCCGTCGCCATCTACAGCGTCGAGCGGCGGGTGCGCGACCAGGACCTGGCCGAACGTTCAGCGGCAGTGGCCAAGCTGTTCGCCCAGAAGCTGGACAAGGACACCAACCTGATGCTCGCGGCGATGCGCGCGCTGATGACCAACCAGGCCATGGAAGGCGCCCTGCGCGCCGGTGACCGGCAGCAACTGGCGGCGCAGGCCGGGGATCTGTTCCAGCGCTTGCGCCGCGAGCACCGGATCACGCATTTCTACCTGACCTCGCCGGCGCTGATCAATATCCTCCGTCTGCACAGTCCGGACAAACATGGCGACCACATCGCGCGCGTCACGCTCGACCGGGCGCAGGCCCGGCAGTTGGCCGTGCACGGCCTGGAACTGGGTTCCATGGGCACGCTGACGCTGCGCCTGGTGATGCCCTGGCAAGGCGCCGGCGGGCTGGCCGGCTATGTCGAGATTGGCGAAGAGATCGAGCATCTGATCGACGAAATCAGCCAGAGCCTGGCGGTCGACCTGGTCGTTCTGGTGGACAAGCACTACCTGCAGGAAGCGCAGTGGCAGCGCGGACAGACGCTGATGCAGCGGCAGGGCGACTGGGCGCGGTTCACCAGCCACGCCGCGCTGGCGCAAACCACCGCGGCGTTGCCGGCGGCACTCGACGAGCGCCGGCTGGCCGGGCTGCTGGCCGGTGGCACGACCGAGATCCGCGATGGCGAGCGGGCGCTGCATCTGGCGCTGGTGCCGCTCGACGACATTGCCGGCCGGCGCATCGGCCACCTGGTGGTGATGCGCGACATCAGCGCCCTGGCGTCTACGGTGCGCTGGTCGCTGCTGGCTGTGCTCGGGGTCAGTCTGCTTGCTGCCGCCGGCGTGCTCGGCGTGTTCTACCTGGCGCTTGAGCGGGTCGAGCGCGATTACCGTCGTCAGCACGACCTCGAGCACCAGTTGTTGCACCTCGACACCGAGCACCGGCGCATCCTGCAGATCGAGAAACTCTCGGCCCTCGGCACCATGGTCGGCGGCATCGCGCACCAGCTCAACAATCCGCTGGTCGGCGTCGTCAATCTGGCGCAGCTGGCCGAACGCGAGGCCGACGTGCCGGTCCGCGTGCGCGAACTGCTCGGCGAAATCCGCAGCGCCGGCGCCGACTGCCGGGCGTTCGTCAAGCGCATGCTGGTCTTTTCCAAGGTCTCGTCGTTCGAGGGCAAGCCGACGGAGATGGCGGCGCTGATCGAGGAGACGGTGCTGCTGTTCCGCCAGGCGGAAAGCCGGCATCTGCCGGTGACCATCGACCTTGAGGAGGTGGCGGCGGTGATCACGGTCGATCCGGTGCTGATCCGCCACGCCCTGTTCAACCTGCTGCTCAATGCCGCGCAGGCGACCGACGGCGATGGCGAAATCCGCATCACGCTGCGCCGCGAGGACGATCCGGAGCGCGGGCTGCCCGGCTGGACGCTGGCCGTGACCGACCACGGGCGCGGCATGGCGCCGGCCGTGCTGGAGAAGGTATTCGTGCCCTTCTTCACGACGCGCAGCGATGGCACCGGGCTTGGCCTGCCGGTGGTCCAGCATGTCGTGCTGCTGCACAATGGCCAGATCACGGCGCACAGCGAGCCGGGCCGTGGCACCAGAATTGCTATCTGGCTACCGGGGACCTTGCCCGCCACGCCGTCAACGGAGCGCGAAAACGCCTGACATGCCACCGAAAATCCTGGTCGTCGATGATGACCGCCACACCCGCGTACTGTTCGAGCGCCTGCTCGCCAAGTCGGCGCAGGTCACGCTCGCGCTGAGCGGGGCCGAGGCGCGGCAGTGCTTCGCCGCCGACGACTTCAACCTGGTGCTGATGGATCAGCGCTTGCCCGACGCCAACGGCATCGAACTGCTGCGCGAGTTCCGCGCCCGCCGGCCGCATCTGGTCAGCATCCTGATGACCGGCTTCGCCGATGTCCGCGATGCCGTGGCGGCAGTGCGCGAAGGGCTGTTCGACTACCAGACCAAGCCGTTCGACGATCTCGAGGCGATCGAGGCAGTGATCGGCAAGGCGCTCGAACTCGATCGCGCCTATCGCGAGATCGACGGCCTGCGCCAGCGCCTGGCCAGCGAGCCGGATCTGCCGCTGGTGGTCGGTCAATCGCCGGCCATGGAGCGGGCGCTGGCCCAGATCCGTCAGGTCGCCGGCCTCGATACCACCGTCCTGCTCGAAGGCGAGAGCGGCACCGGCAAGGATCTGGCGGCTCACTTGCTGCACGCCTCCAGTCCGCGTGCGGCCAAACCTTTCCTCGAAGTGAATTGCGGCGGCCTGCCCGAGACGCTGCTCGAAAGCCTGCTCTTCGGCTACGAAAAAGGCGCCTTCACCGGCGCCGGCCAGGCGACCGCTGGCTATATCGAAAAGGCCCACGGCGGCGACCTGTTCCTCGACGAAATTGCCGACATGAGCCCCAAGCTGCAGAGCAGCCTGTTGCGCGTCCTGCAGGATCACAGCTACACGCGCATCGGCAGCACCCAGCCGCGCACCGCCGACTTCCGCCTGATTTGCGCGACCAACCGGCCGCTGCTCGGCGAAGTCAAGGCCGGGCGTTTCCGCGAGGATCTCTATTACCGGATCGCCGTCGTCGCCGTGCGCATTCCGCCGCTGCGCGAACGCGCCGGCGACGTCGTGCCGCTGGCGACCCATTTCCTCGACCACTACAACGCCCGTTTCGCCAAGACCTGCGGGCCGTTCACGCCGGCCGCCATGCGTGCGTTGGAGAGCTGTCCATGGGAAGGCAATGTCCGCCAGTTGCAACACTGCATCGAGCGCGCCGTTGCCCTGCATGCCGGCGGGCCGCTCGATTGCCTGCACCTCTTTCCCGATGGCCAGGCGGCGAGCGGGCGCTGTGCAGGTGAGGTCGCCGAAGCCGAGTTCATTTGCGGCTATCAAGAGGCGCGCGCCGAATTCGAGCGTGACTACCTGCGCCGCCTGCTCACCCAGGCGGGCGGCAACGTTTCCGAAGCCGCCCGCCTGAGCGGCATCCCCCGGCAGAACTTTTACGTGCGCATGAAGCGTTGGCGGGCTGTCACCGAAAAGTGACACCTGTCATCAGGCGGTGACAGCTCGAATGGCCCCGCCCCCGTTTTTTCCGTGAATTTCCGCGCGAATGGCGCTTTACCGCTATGGCATGGCCTTTGCAGGTTACCTCCCGTTATAAACCTGCGAGAGGTGAAGGAAATGCAAAGCAAAACCCTGTTTATCGGCGCTTCGTTGCTGGCCGCTGCCGGCTGTGCCACCGTGGCCACAGGCCCGCAGGCGATCGACTGGACCAAGGTGCCGGCGACCCGGGTGGCAATGTTCTATCCCGGCCAATCCTCCTATCAGTGGCTGCGCAGTGCCGGGCACAAGGGGGCGGCCAAGGAAACGCAGCGCGGCGACGCCTGCACCTCCTGCCACGACGACAGCGAGGAAGAGCAAACCCAGGGCGGCAAGATTATCAGCGGCAAGCATCCGCTCGAGCCGCAGGCGGCGGCCGTCAAGGGCAAGGCCGGTCATATCGAAGTCAAGGTGCAGGCCGCCTACGACGCCAAGAACGCCTACCTGCGCTTCGAATGGAAAACCGCGCAAAAGCATCCAGGCAACGACTATCCGGGCTATCGCTTCGATGGCAAGGAGTGGAAGCCCTACGGCCACATGCGTCTGACGCCGAACGTGCTGGCCGGCAAGACGCCGGCGATCTACGAAAACCGCATGTCGATCATGCTCGACGACGGCAAGGTGCCGGGCTTCGCCAACCAGGGCTGCTGGCAAACCTGCCACGACAGCGAGCGCGACATGCCGAAAGCGCCGACCAAAGATGAAGTGGCGGCCAACCCGCTGCTCGGCGGCGTGCTGAAGAAGTCCGACGTGCGCAAGTACCTGCCGGCCAGCCGCAATGACGCCAATGACTGGCGCAGCGGCAAGTCGGTCGAGGAAATCGCCCGCCTCAAGGCCGATGGTCAGTTCCTCGAACTGATGCAGTGGCGCGCTCACCGCACTGACAAGATCGGCGCCGCCGATGATGGCTATGTGCTCGAGTATCGCAACTTCGACCAGGGCGTGAATCCCTTCACCTCGAATCTGGACGGCAAGACGAAACAGCCGAAGTTCATGTTCGATGCCGCCAAGTTCGGCAGCAAGGCGATGGTCGCCGGCGACTACGGCAAGAAGGAGATGGTCCTGGTCAAGGGCATGAATGCCGTGCCCTTCGATCCGAACGCCGGCTGGAAGGAAGGCGACATCCTGCCGCAGTACGTCCTCAGTGCCGAAGACAGCAAAGGTTCGGCGGCCGACAACAAGGCCATCGGCAGCTGGAAGGATGGCGTGCAGACGGTCGTCTTCATCCGTCCGCTCGGTCTGGCCAACGCCGACGACAAGGCGCTCAAGGCCGGGGGCGTCTATCACGTCGGCTTTGCCGTCCATGATGACAACATGACCGGGCGCGGCCACTACGTGTCCTATGTCAGGACCCTCGGCCTCGGGGCCAAGGCCGACATCCAGGCGGTCAAGCTGGACTGAGCCGGCCCGTCGCGAGCGGCCAAACGGTGACGCGATAGCGTCAGTGGCGGCCGTTCCGCGCGCTCGCCGGCGGCGCTGCTGCCGGCCTTGTCCGGCATCGTGCCGGCCGATTTTGGAAAATCGGCCGGCACGAGCGCGTTAAAGAAGCGGTAGCTTGGTAAAATCGCCCGATCATGGAACTCACGATCAACGGCGCTGCCCGCCAGTTTCCCGAACCGCTGACCGTCGCCGGCCTGATCGAGCAGTTCGGCTATGCCGGCAAGCGCATCGCCATCGAACGCAACGGCGAAATCGTCCCGAAAAGTCAGCATGCGACCACGCAGCTCGCCGCCGGCGACCGCCTCGAAATCGTCGTCGCCGTCGGCGGGGGCTAGGATTCGGGATCGAGTTGTCAGGATCGAGTAAAGTCCTCCCACCATCCGCACGCCGCGCTCACTAACAGCTAATAGCTAACATCTAGGCAACTAAAAATGCACCAGCTCACCATTGCCGGTAAGAAATATTGCTCCCGCCTGCTGGTCGGTACCGGCAAGTACAAGGATTTCGCCGAAACGCGCACGGCGATCGACGCTTCCGGCGCCGAAATTGTCACCGTCGCCATCCGCCGCACCAACATCGGCCAGGATGCCAGCCAGCCGAACCTGCTCGACGCCATTCCGCCATCGCGCTTCACCATCCTGCCCAATACCGCCGGCTGCTACAGCGCCGACGATGCGGTGCGCACGCTGCGCCTGGCGCGCGAACTGCTCGACGGCCATCCGCTGTGCAAGCTCGAAGTCCTCGGCGATCCGAGCAGCCTGTTCCCGAACATGCCGGAAACCCTGAAGGCCGCCGAAACGCTGGTCAAGGAAGGCTTCCAAGTGATGGTGTACTGCTCGGACGACCCGATCCAGGCGAAGATGCTGGAAGACATCGGCTGCGTCGCGGTGATGCCGCTGGCCTCGTTGATCGGGTCCGGCATGGGCATCCTGAATCCGTGGAACCTGCGCCTGATCATCGACAACGCCAAGGTGCCGGTGATTGTGGACGCCGGCGTCGGCACCGCCTCGGACGCCACCATCGCCATGGAACTGGGTTGCGACGGCGTGCTGATGAACACCGCCATCGCCCATGCCGAGGATCCGGTGCTGATGGCCAGCGCCATGAAGAAGGGGGTCGAGGCCGGGCGCGAAGCTTTCCTCGCCGGGCGCATGCCGCGCAAACTGTATTCGGCCGATCCGTCGTCGCCGACTGCCGGGCTGATCGGCTCATGAGCGGCGCCCCGCTGATCCACCCGGCCGTCGAGGGCGAGGAAGGCGAATACATCGCCGGCCGCCACGGCCACATCAAGAGCTACGTGCGCCGCGCCGGCCGCATGTCGGAGGCGCAGCAGCGCTACTACGCCGAGATGATGCCGCAGATCGGCATTCCCTATCAGGCGCAGGCCATCGACCTCAATGCCGTGTTCGGCCGCGCCAATCCGAAGATACTCGAGATCGGTTGCGGCATGGGCGAGACGACGGCGAAGATCGCCGATGCCAACCCGGACAACGACTACTTCGGCCTGGAAGTGCATGTGCCGGGCGTCGGCGCGCTGTGCAAGCAGATTGCCGAACGCGGCCTGAACAACCTGCGCATCGGCCAGCACGATGCCGTCGAAGTGGTCCGCGACATGCTGCCGGAAGCCTCGCTCGACGGCGTCCACGTCTTCTTCCCCGATCCCTGGCACAAGGCCCGGCACAACAAGCGCCGGCTGATCCAGCCGCCGTTCGTCGCGCTGCTCGCCTCGCGCCTGAAGCCGGGCGGCTATTTCCACTGCGCCACCGACTGGGAAGAGTACGCCCACCAGATGCTGGAAGTGCTGTCCGCCGAGCCGACGTTGGTCAATACCGCCGACGCGCAGCTGGGCGGCTTCGCCCCGCGCCCCGAGTACCGGCCGCTGACCAAGTTCGAGAACCGCGGCCTGCGGCTCGGCCACGGCGTCTGGGACGTGATTTTCAAGAAGCGCTGAACGCTTCGC